>CAZZDV010000033.1:0-1198 GCA_964652785.1 uncultured Bordetella sp. | reverse complement strand
TTTTTCTGAAGGGAGGATGAAACGTGCTGAGAGCTGCGCTGGTGATGATGCTTTGGGGGACCGCCTTTGCGGCCGCGGCGGAGACAGTCGGATGCGTAACGACCGCGTGGAAGCTGATCGGCGCGAATCACAAAGTCTGCGTCGAAGCCTTCGTCGATCCCAAGGTGCCCGGCGTGACCTGCCATGTCAGCCAGGCGAGGACCGGCGGCGTGACCGGCTCGCTGGGATTAGCGCAGGATCCATCGCAGTTCTCGCTGGCCTGCCGGCAGACCGGCCCCATCGAATTGCCCGCCAAGCTGCCCAAGGATGAAACGATCTTCTCGGAGGACACGTCGATCCTGTTCAAGGAAACCCGCGTGATCCGGATGTGGGATGCAGCCCACAAGACGCTTGTGTATGTGGCGATCAGCCGCAAGCTGATCGACGGCGCCCCGGCCAACAGCATCTCGACGGTGCCGGTGATGCCTTGGGGGGGGAGATGACTGCCGTTGCTGCAACCACGCCCGTCTGGTCGGATCAAGCGCGGCAAGACGATCTCTGGTGGAGTGCGTTTTCAGCCTATACTTGTCCCATATATTGTACAAGAGGACGTTTCCATGCGTATCGTCAATTTCTCCGAAGCCCGCAACAGCTTGAAGCAGGTTATCGATCAGGTCGTATCCGATGCAGACGTGGCGGTGATCGCCCGTCGGGACGCCCCTGACGCTGTAGTGATGTCGCTTGACACCTACAACAGCATGATGGAAACCGTGCATCTTCTGAAAGTACCGGCCAACACAGCGCACCTCGCTCGTTCAATGGAACAATTCCGCAAGGGAAAAATAAAGGTACGGCGTCTTGTTGATGCCTAAACAGCTTGCCTGGACAGGTGCCTCCTGGGAAGACTATGTCTGGTGGCGGGGGCAGGATCGGAAAACGTTGAAGAGAATTAACCTTCTGATCGAAGATGCTTTGCGGCATCCGTTCGAGGGTATCGGCAAGCCGGAGCCCCTAAGAGAGAATCTTTCCGGCTTTTGGTCGCGTCGAATTGACGCCACTCACCGCTTGGCCTACGCGGTAGCCGGAGAAAATCTCGTGATCATCTCTTGCCGCTACCACTACGAATAGAACGATGCCGCCAGGCCAAACTCCTCACCGAATTACGCAGGCACGCGCTCCAGGAACCCGAGCATCGCCGAGGTAAACGCCTGCGGCTGCT
>CAZZDV010000032.1:0-23461 GCA_964652785.1 uncultured Bordetella sp. | reverse complement strand
CCAGTCGACCAGCGACATCTCCGAAGCAGGCGAGGGCCGCGCGCGCGCGCGCGCGAACACGGAACTGGCCTCGCTGTATTTCGAGCGCGGCAACCTCGGCGTTGCGCTCGAAGTGCTGCGCGTCGCCACGGCCGCGGACGCCACCTACGCACCCGCGCACGGCATGCTCGGCCTCGTGTACATGAACCTGCGCGAAAACCAGCTGGCCCAGCAGAGCTTCGAGCGCGCGCTGCGTTCGGCCCCGAACGACCCGGACATCAACCATAACTACGGCTGGTTCCTTTGCCAGACGGGCAAGGAAGCCGAATCCGCGCGTTATTTCCTGCAGGCCGTGCGCAATCCGCTCTACCCGACGCCGTGGAAATCGTACTCGGCGGCAGGGCAATGCGCGCTGCAAAAGGACAACCTCAAGGATGCGGCCGACTACTTCGGCCGCGCGCTCAAGCTCGACCCGGACGAGCCGAACGCGCTCCTCAAGCTGGCGGTTATCAGTTACCGTACCGGCGACCTGCCCGAGGCGCGCAGGCTGATCACCCGCTACAACAGGATCGTCGAGCCCGGCGCCGAAGGCCTGTGGCTGGGCATCCGCATCGAGCGCAAGATCGGCGACAAGAACGCCGAGAACAGCTACGCCAATCAGCTTCGCCGGCGGTTCCCCAGCTCGCGCGAATACCAGCAGATGCAGCGCGGCGAGTATGACTAGGACGGCGACTGAGCCCGGCGCATGACACAGCCCTCCGACAGCGGACTCCCGCCGGACACCAGCGCCGCCGGTAGCCACGACGTGCTCGCGCAGCGCGGCGCACCCGAGGAAGCGTCCATCGCCATCTATGCCAGGCGCCGGACCGAGATGGGCCTGACCCGCGAAGACGTGGCCAACCAGCTCAAGTTCGCGCCGCGCTTCATCGACGCCCTCGAAGCCGGCGAGTTCGAAAAGCTGCCGGGACGCACGTTTGCGCGAGGCATGCTGCGCAGCTATTCGAAGCTCCTGAAGATCGATCCCACCCCGTTCCTCGCGCAGCTTGGACCGGGCGGCATGCCGCAGGTGGCGACAGAACAAGCCGTGTCGCTGCGCGCGCCGGTGCCGTTTGCCGAAGGCGGCCGGCATATCAACCTCGTCTACACGACGCTTTCCGTCGTGGTGCTGGCGGCCGCCGTGTTCTTCGCCTTCGAGTGGTACCAGGACAACGACACGCCTTCGACGCTCGCGTTCGTAGCACCCGCAGGCCAGGCAACGCCCGTCCAGCCTTCTACGCAACCGGTTGTTCCGGCCGCAACGCCGGCCGTGCCGGGAGCGCCCGCGTTTGCGCCGGGCGCGGCGCAACCCCCTGATCCCAAGGCCACTACCCTGGCTAGCGCCGGGCCCGCGCCGGTGCCCGAAACCACTGCGCGCACCGATGTCGCTACTGCCGCGGCGAGTCCGCCCCTGGCTCCGGGCAAGGGACGCATCGTGCTGCGCTTCCAGAAGGACTCCTGGGTCGAGATCAAGGGCCGCAACGGCACGCTGCTGGCGCAGCTGAACGCCGCGGGCTCCGAAAAGACAGTGGACGGCGACCCGCCGTTCCAGCTCACGATCGGCAATGCGCCGAGCGTGCAGGTCACCTATAACGACCAGCCCGTCGACCTCAAGCCGCATTTCAAGGTCGACGTTGCGCGGTTGACGCTGAAGTAGGGCTCGAGATGGCCGCACTACAGCGTAGAAACTCCCGCCAGGTCCTGATCGGCGAAATCGACAAGGGCGGCGTCTTCATTGGCGGCGACGCGCCGATCGTCGTGCAATCGATGACCAACACCGATACCGCCGACGCCGAAGCCACGGTGCGGCAGGTGTCCGATCTCGCGCGCGCGGGCTCGGAGATCGTGCGTATCACGGTGAATTCGCCCGAGGCCGCGGCGCAGGTCGCCACCATTCGCGACAAGCTAGATGCGATGGGCTGCAACGTGCCGCTCGCCGGCGACTTCCATTTCAACGGCCACCGGCTGCTCAAGCAGTATCCGGAATGCGCCGAGGCGCTGGCCAAGTACCGCATCAATCCCGGCAACGTCGGGCACGGCAAGAAGCGCGACGACCAGTTCTCGACCATGATCGAGGCGGCTTGCCGCTACGCAAAGCCCGTGCGCATCGGCGTGAACTGGGGGTCGCTCGACCCCGAGCTGCTCGCGCGCATGATGGACGAGAACGGGCGCCGCGCTGCGCCGCTGGGCGCAACCGAAATCATGCGCGAGGCGCTGATCGCCTCCGCCCTCGAGTCCGCCGCGCAGGCCGTGCAATGGGGGCTCCCCGCGGAACGCATCGTGATCTCGTGCAAGGTGAGCGGCGTGCAGGACCTCATCGCTGTGTATCGCGAGCTTGCGCGCCGCTGCGACTACGCGCTGCATCTCGGCCTCACGGAAGCGGGCATGGGCTCCAAAGGCATTGTCGCCTCCGTCGCGGCGATGGGCGTGCTGCTGCAGGAAGGCATCGGCGACACGATCCGCGTGAGCCTCACGCCCGAGCCCAATGGCGAGCGCACCAAGGAAGTCATCGTCGCGCAGGAACTGCTGCAGACGATGGGCCTGCGCAGCTTCACGCCGCTGGTGACCGCCTGCCCGGGCTGCGGTCGCACCACGAGCACCTATTTCCAGGAACTGGCCGACAAGATCCAGGGCTACCTGCGTGTGCAAATGCCCGTGTGGAAGGCCTCCCATCCCGGCGTGGAAGACATGAAAGTCGCCGTCATGGGTTGTGTCGTCAACGGCCCGGGCGAATCGAAGCATGCCGACATCGGCATCAGCCTGCCGGGCACGAACGAAGTCCCGGTCGCGCCGGTCTACGTCGACGGCGAGAAGACCGTGACGCTCAAGGGCGAGCGCATCGCAGAGGAATTCCAGGCCCTCGTCGCGGACTACGTCCAGAGCAACTACACGGCCGGCGCCGTGCGCAAGCGCGCCCCGGCGCCCAGGCACATCCCGATCAAAGCAGCCTAGCGATGGCCACGACCCTGCAGGCCATCCGTGGCATGAACGACGTTTTGCCAGACGAGGCGCATGGGTGGCTCGCGTTCGAGGAGATCGTGCGCGGCACGATGTTCCGCCACGGCTACCGCAACATCCGCACGCCGCTGCTCGAGCACACGGGCCTGTTCAAGCGCGCGATCGGCGAAGTCACCGACATCGTCGAGAAGGAGATGTACACCTTCACCGACGAGCTCAACGGCGAGCAGCTCACGCTGCGGCCGGAGGCCACTGCGTCGACGGTGCGCGCCGCGATCGAGCACAGCCTCACGTACAACGGCCCGCTGCGCCTCTGGTACGCCGGCCCGATGTACCGCCACGAGCGCCCGCAGAAAGGCCGCTATCGCCAGTTCCACCAGTTCGGCGCCGAGGCGCTCGGGTTCGGCGGGCCGGACGTGGATGCGGAGCTCATCGTGATGTGCGCCGCGCTTTGGAAAGAGCTGGGCCTCGAGGGCATCCGCCTGGAGATCAACTCGATCGGCTCGACCGAAGAGCGCGCGCGCCATCGCACGGAACTCATCCGGTACCTCGAGACGAAAACGGATTCGCTGGACGCCGACGCGAAGCGCCGCCTGCACACCAACCCGCTGCGCGTGCTCGATTCGAAGAACCCGGTGGTGCAGGACGCAACCCGCGACGCGCCGGTGCTCATGAATTTTCTCGGCGAGGCGTCGCTTGCGCATTTCGACGGGCTCAAGAAGTTGCTTACTGCAGCCGGGGTGACTTTCGGCATCAACACGCGGCTGGTGCGCGGCCTCGACTACTACAACCTCACCGTTTTCGAATGGATCACCGACAAGCTCGGCGCGCAGGGCACCGTATGCGCCGGTGGAAGGTACGACGGCCTGTTCGAGCAGATCGGCGGCAAGCCCACCCCTGCAGTGGGATTCGCGGCCGGCATGGAAAGGCTCATCGCGCTCTGGCAGGACGCCGGGCGAGTGCCCGCGCCCCGCGGACCCGAGGCCTACCTGATCCACCAGGGCGAGGGCGCCCTCGAGACCGCGCTCCTGGCAGCGCAGGCGTTGCGCGCCGCGGGTCACGCGGTCGTGCAGCACGCGGGCGGCGGCAGCTTCAAGTCGCAGATGAAGAAGGCCGACGGCAGCGGCGCGCTGATCGCGCTCATCGTCGGCGAGGACGAAGTGCGCGCGGGTGAGCTGACGCTCAAGTACCTGCGACGCGACGCGCCCCAGCAAAAAATCCGCCGCGACGAGCTTGTCGCGGCTTTCGGCAGCGCTCTCAAAGAAACCACGCAGTAATTTCATTGGACAGGCAATGGCACACCTAGATCTCGAAGAACAGGAACAGCTCGCGCAACTGAAGTCATGGTGGGCGACTTACGCAAGCGCGATCGTCACGGCTCTGCTGCTCACGGCGTTGCTGCTGACCGGCTGGCAGGGATGGCGCTACTGGCAGGCGCAGCAGGCCGGCGGGGCCAGCAACGTCTACGAGACGCTCTCGAAAGCCACCCAGGGCGCGGACGCCAAGGCCGTGCGCGACTCGAGCGGCGAGCTGCTCGAGAAGTATCCGCGCACGCTGTATGCCTCGATGGGCGCGCTGATCTCGGCCAGGTTCTTCTTCGACAAGAACGACCTCAAGACGGCCAAGGCCCAGCTGCAGTGGGTGATCGACAACACCAAGTCGGACGAATTCCGCGATGTGGCGCGCCTGCGCCTGGCCAACGTGCTGCTGGACGAGAAGGCCTACGACGAGGCGCTCAAGCAGCTGCAGGCCACCCATGGCGCCGCTTTCGAGGCGCAGTTCGCCACCCTGCGCGGCGACATCTTCGTCGCCAAGGGGCAGGCCGCCGATGCGCGCACGGCCTACAAGTTCGCGCTGGAGAAGGCGGGCACCAAGAACCGCTCCGTGCAGGACGGCATCCAGATGCGCCTCGACGCGCTCGGAGGCTGAACGTGCGCCTCCTTGGAGTATTGGCGGCGACAGCGGTCGCGCTGGCAGCTGCGGGCTGCTCGAGCATGCCCAGCATGCCGAGCCTCAACCCGGTCGACTGGTTCAAGTCCACGCCCACGGGGGCAAAGCCGGCCGAGCTGCCGCCCCTTTCGAATCCGCAGCCCGTGCGCACGCTCTGGCAGGCCAACGTCGGCCCGGCCGGGATCTTCGTCTTCACGCCCGCCGTGGTCGGCGCAAGCGTCTACGCCGCCGCGCGCGACGGCAACGTGACGCGCCTCGACGCGGCCACCGGCAACCTGATCTGGAAGGTTTCCGCGGGTGCGCCGCTCTCGGGCGGCGTAGGCACGGACGGGAAGATCGTTGCGGTCGGCACGGACAAGGGCGAGCTCATTGTGCTCGATGCCGAAAAGGGCACCCTGCGCTGGCGGGCGCGCGTTTCGTCCGAAGTCCTGGCGGCCCCGAAAGTCGCCGGCAGCACGGTCCTTGCGCGCACCTCCGACAGCCGGATCTTTGCCTTCGATGCCACGGACGGCAAGCGCAAGTGGGTTTACCAGCGCGCCGCAGCCTCGCTGATCGTGCGCTCGCCCGCCGGCATGACCATCCACGAAGGCACGATCTTCGCGGGCTTCTCGGGCGGCAAGATGGTGGCGCTCCAGCTCGAAACGGGCGCGTTGCGCTGGGAGGTCACCGTGTCGCAGCCCAAGGGTGCAACCGAACTCGAGCGTGTCTCCGACTTGAGCGGCGACCCGGCCATTGCGGGACGCGAAGTCTGCGCCGCGTCCTACCAGGGGCGCGCCGCCTGCTACGAATGGGCCACCGGCAACCAGGTCTGGGCACGCGACATGTCGACGCTCAACGGCATGAGCGTCGATGCGCGCTACGCCTATGTCGCAGACGAGAAAGGCGCGGTGCATTCGCTGGACCGCACCAACGGCCGCAGCGTCTGGAAGCAGGACCGCCTCGCGAATCGCGAGCTCACGCTGGCGCAGGCCGCCGGCAGCGAAGTCGTGTTCGGCGACCTGCAGGGCATCGTGCACTACGTCGCGCGCGATTCGGGCGCCTTCGTGGGCCGCGCGGTCACCGACGGCGGCAAGATCCGCGCTGCGCCGATCCGGCTGGCCAACGGCGTGCTCGTCCAGACCCTCAACGGCGGGTTATATCTGCTTTCGCTCTGACTTCGTTCAGGGCGAATGCCAATAAGAGCTAGCGTCCAATGAAGCCAGTTGTAGTCATCGCAGGCCGGCCGAACGTCGGGAAGAGCACGCTCTTCAACCGCCTCACGCGCACGCGCGACGCAATCGTCGTCGATGTGCCCGGCGTGACGCGCGATCGGCACTACGGCGACGGCGTGGTGGGCTCGCGGCCCTACCTCGTGGTGGACACCGGCGGCCTCGAGCCGAAAACCACCGAGGGCATCTTCGCCGAGATGGCGAAGCAGACCAAGCAGGCGATTGCCGAGGCCGACGCCGTCATCTTCGTCACCGACGCGCGCGCGGGCCTCACGCCGGACGACAGGCGAATCGCGGAGGAGCTGCGCAAGCTCAAGCCGCGCATGTGGATCGCGGTCAACAAGTCCGAAGGCCTGCAGCCGGATTCCGCGGCAGCGGACTTCCAGGAACTGGGGCTCGGCCTGCCGGTATCGATCTCGGCCGCGCACGGGGAGGGCGTTCGCCACCTCATCGACGAGGTGCTGAGTGAATTCCCCGAGGACGAGGATGACGAGGACAACGAGGAGGGGCGCTGGCCGCGCGTGGCTATCGTCGGACGGCCGAACGTCGGCAAGTCGACCCTCGTGAATTCCCTTGTCGGCGAGGAGCGCGTCATCGCCTTCGACAAGCCCGGCACCACGATCGATCCGATCGACGTGCCATTCGAGCGCAACGGCAAGCGCTACACGCTGGTCGACACCGCGGGCCTGCGAAAGCGCGGCAAGCAGGGCGAGAACGTCGAGCAGTTCTCGGTCATCAAGACCCTGCAGGCGATCGACCGCGCCAACGTCGCGATCTTCGTGATCGACGCGGTCGACGGCATCACCGAGCATGACCAGCACGTCGCCGGCTACATCCTCGAGAAGGGTCGCGCGGTGGTCGTCGCCGTCAACAAGTGGGACGCGGCTAACGCCGAGCAGCGCGACCGCATCAAGGCCGAGCTGGGATGGAAAGTGGGCTTCCTCGGTTTCGCGAAGACCCTGTACGTCTCGGCCCGCAACAAGAAAGGGCTCGGCGACATCATGACCGCGGTGGACAAGGCGTATGTCGCGGCAATGATCAAGCTGCCGACGCCGAAGCTCACGCGCGCGCTGATCGCCGCGGTCGAGAAGCAGAATCCGCCGAGAAGGGGCGTCAGCAGGCCCAAGCTGCGCTACGCGCACCAGGGCGGGCAGAACCCGCCGACCATCATCATCCACGGCAACCAGCTCGACCACGTGCCGGACACCTACAAGCGCTACCTCGAAGGCGTGTTCCGGACGCAGTTCGCGCTGGAGGGAACGCCGATGCGGATCGAGTTCAGGACGGGAAGGAATCCGTACGCGGGGCGGGAGTAGGGGGCCGGGTGTCGATCCCGCAAGACGACTCGGCGATCCAGGCGAGGTTCGACCAGGCGTTCGGGCATCACCGGGGCGGGCGGCTCGCCGAGGCTGACGCGTTGTACCAGGCGTTGCTCGAGGCGGCCCCGGATCACTTCGATGCGCTGCATTTCCGGGGAGTATTGCTGCACCAGTGCGGCAGGCACGCCGAGGCGCTGGAACTGATCCGACGCGCGCTTGCGCAGGACCCCGGCCAATCGGCGGCGCACGCGAATGCCGGCCTCGTACTTCAGGGGCTCGGGCGTCAGGCGGATGCGATCGAAAGCTATGACCGCGCGCTGGCGATCAACCCGGAGGGCGCCGAAACCTGCCTTAATCGCGGCAATGCGCTGCGCGAACTCAAGCGCTACGACGAGGCGCTCACAAGCTACGACCGGGCGCTTGCAATCCGGCCCGGCAATCTGGAGGCGCTCTTGCGCCGGGGCATTGCACTGGCCGACCTGCGACGCTTCGAGGACGCGCTCGCCAGCTTCGACCTGGCGCTGTCGCTCAATGCGGCGTATTTCGAAGCCCACTTGATGCGGGGCGTCGTGCTGTTCTGGATGCGCATGCTCGAGGCGGCGGTCGCAAGCTTCGACCGGGCGCTCGCGCTGCAGCCGGACGCTGTCGCCGCGCTTTGGAATCGCGGGGCCGCCTTGGTCGAGTTGAACAGGCCGGCCGAGGCACTGGCCGACCTCGACCGTGCCTTGCAGCAGGATGGGGCCAGCGCTTTCGCGCACTTCAATCGCGGCATGGCATTGCGCGACCTGAAGCGGCCGGAAGAGGCCGCCAGCGCATTTGCGCGCGTCATGGAGATCGACCCGGAGTTTTCCTGGGCGCCGGGGTACCTGCTCGACTCGAAGCTGCAGTGCTGCGACTGGGCCGGATACGCCGCGATCGCCGCGGGAATCGAGGCAGGGGTCGGCACGGGACAGCGGGTCGACACGCCTTTTCCGTTCCTCACGGTCTCGAATTCGGCCGCCGCGCAACTGCAGTGCGCACGCACATGGGTGGCCGACCGATGCCCTGTGGCGCACGAGCCGGTGTGGAAGGGCGCGCGCTATCGGCACGACCGGATCCGGATCGCCTACCTGTCGGCCGATTTTTACGCCCATGCGCTGTCCTGCCTGATCCCGGAGCTGCTCGAGATCCACGACCGGTCCCGGTTCGAGGTCTTCGGCGTGTCGTTCGGGCCGGACACCCCGAGCGCGGTGCGGGAGCGGTTCCAGCGCGGCTTCGAGCGTTTCATCGACGCACGCGGCCGCAGCGACCGGGAGGTTGCGGCGATGCTGGCGAGCCTGGAAATCGACATCGCCATCGACCTCAACGGGTTCAGCCAGGGCAATCGGGCCGGTGTCTTCGCGCAGCGCGGCGCGCCCGTCCAGGTCAACTACCTCGGCTTTCCGGGCACGATGGGGGCGGACTACATCGACTACCTCATTGCCGATCCGCACGTGATCCCCGCGGGGCAGGAGAGTTTTTACGCAGAGAAGGTGGTGCGCCTGCCGGATGCCTACCAGGTGAACGACCGCACGCGCGCAATCGCGCCGCTCATGCTCACGAGAGCCCAGGCCGGCTTGCCGCCTGCAGGCTTCGTGTTCTGCTGCTTCAACAACAATTTCAAGATCACGCCTGCGGTCTTTGAAATCTGGATGCGCCTGCTCGCGAAGGTCGAGCGGAGCGTGCTATGGCTGCTGGAGGACAACGATATGGCGGGGCGCAACTTGCGCGTGGAGGCTCAAGCGCGAGGAGTTGCCCCGAACCGCATCGTTTTCGCCGCTCGCGTGCCGGTCGCGGACCACCTTGCGCGGCATCGGCTGGCCGACCTGTTTCTCGATACCTTGCCTTATAACGCCCACACCACCGCGAGCGACTCGCTCTGGACAGGGCTGCCGCTGCTCACCTGCATGGGATCGACTTTCGCCGGAAGAGTGGCGGGAAGCCTGCTGCATGCCAGCGGCGTTCCGGAACTCGTCACGCACAGCCCGGCGGACTACGAAGCGATGGCACTGCGCCTGGCGACCGACCCCGATCTGCTCGGGGACCTGCGCGGACGCCTGGCGCGCATTCGCGGGACGTGCGCCTTGTTCGATACGGACCGGTACCGGCGCCATATCGAAGCGGCCTACCTGCGCATGCATGATCGCGTTCGGCAGGGGTTGCCGCCCGAGAGTTTCGCGGTCGATCGGATCGCGTAGTCGCATCCGCGGCAAACGTTTCGTCGAATCCTGCGCCGGAGGCATTGCCGGGTAGAATCGCCGCGAGGCCCCAACATAGGCGGCCGTTTCCGGAGACAAGACAATGCTGACCCGCCTGACCGCCGCGATCCTCGCGGTTGCCGCCGCATACGCGCCATCGCTCCAAGCCCAGTCGTACCCCAACAAGCCCGTCCGCATCATCGTCGGCTACACCACGGGCGGTTCAGCCGATGCGGGCCTGCGCCCGCTGGCCAGGGCGATGGAGCCGCAGATGGGCCAGCCGATCATCATCGAATACAAGCCCGGCATGGCGGGCGGGATCGCCATGGACTTCATCGCCAAGGTCCCCGCCGACGGCTACACGCTTTACTACGCCGACAACGGGCCGCTTACGATCGCGCCGCACGTAAACAAGGTGACCTACGACAGCATCAGGTCTTTCACGCACCTCGGGCACGTATGCGGAAGCGGAAGCATGCTGGTGGTGCACGAGAGCACGCCTTTCAGGACGATGAACGACGTGATCGCGATGTCCAAGGCCGATCCCAACAAGTGGAGCTACGGCACTTCCGGCGTCGGCGGCCCGCACCATCTTTCGGGCGAGTATTTCAAGAGCGCCACGGGCGCGAAGCTGCTGCACGTGCCGTACAAGGGCGGCGGGCCGGCGATGACGGATCTCATGGGCGGCCAGGTGCCGATGTTGTTCTCCTCCCTCGGGCCGATCGTCGGCGCGGTCAAGAGCGGCAAGATCAGGCCGCTGGCGGTGACCTCGCTCAAGCGCTCGGCCGCCTTCCCGGACGTGCCGACCACGGATGAACTCGGCCTCAAGGGTTTCGAGTCCACGGGCTGGTACGGCCTCGTCGGTCCAGCCGGCCTCCCGCCCGAGGTGGTGGCGAAGGTCACGCAGGTGCTTGCCAAGGCGAACGAAGACAGGACCATGCACACCCAGATCAACTCGACTGGCTGCGACACCGAGATCCTTTCGTCCGCCGCGACGACCGAGAAGGTCAAGGCCGACTTTGCCAAGTGGGGCAAGGTCGTTCGCGAAGCCAACATCAAGCCTGAGTAACCTCGGGCTTTGACGGGTCGCCGGAGCGAGACGGATGTGGAGCCTGCTTGAGTTTTTCCCCGAGTCGCTCATGTTCGACGTGCTCGACGTGGGCGCCTCGCGCAATGAAACGCCGCCGTACCAGGGGCTGGTAGACGCGGGCAGGGCGCGCATCATCGGGTTCGAGCCCGACGCGGCCGAATGCGAGGAGCTCAACCGCCAATACGGCCCGCCTCACCGGTTCTTCCCGCATTTCGTCGGCGACGGCGGGCAGGCGGTGTTCCACGAGACCAACTGGCTGCTGACCGGCTCCCTGTACGAGCCGAATACGCCGCTGCTGGAGAAATTCCAGAACCTGGCCGAGCTCGTGACGCCGGTCGCGACGCACCCGGTGGTCACGCGGCGCCTGGACGACATCCCCGAGATCGCCAACGTCGACTTCATCAAGATCGACGTGCAGGGCAGCGAGCTGCCGATCTTCCGCAACGGGCTGCGCGCGCTGTCCTCCACGCTCCTGATCCAGACCGAAGTCGAGTTCGTCGAGCTCTACAAGGGCCAGCCCCTGTTCGCTGACGTGGATGTTTTCCTTCGCGGGGCGGGATTCCAGCTGCATACCTTCGCGGGTTTCAGCGGGCGCGCCTTCAAGCCGCTCATCTCGCAGAACAACCGCAACCTGCCTTTCCGCCAGATCCTGTGGTCGGACGCGCTCTACGTGCGCGACTGGATGGCGCTCGAGCGGCTGGGGGAGGAGAAACTGCAGAAGTACGCGGTCATCGCACACGACCTGCTGGGCTCGTACGACCTCGTGCATCTGGTGCTGGCCGAGCTGGACCGCCAGAAAGGCTCGGATCTTGCGCCCCGGTACCTCGAGCGGCTGGCGCCGGGAGGCGCCGTCTGAGCGGTGCGAGCCCGCTTGAAAGTCAAACTTTTATTTACCTGATCCCGCTTTCCATGCGGTTCTCCGGCAAGTTTCGTTGCCGGATGAGGAAAATCAGGTGCGGCGAACTTTTCTCACTGGAGGGCCTGAGCGCGGCGACGCGAACACCTGCGTCCAGTACGCGCCCATGGAGCTCGCGCGGTTGCTCGCGAGGGCCGCGCCCATTTCGGTGTACTCGGCGCTCATGAGGTTGGCGCAGTGGCCGGGGCTGGAGATCCAGCCCGCCATCACCGCTTCGAGCGTCATCTGGCCGGCGGCGATGTTTTCGGCCGCGCCGCTGTAGTCGTACCCGGCGCGCTCGACGCGCATGAAAGGCGTGCTGCCGTCGGGCGAGTTGTGGTGGAAGAAGTCGCGGCCCGCCATGTCTTCGGAATGCTGACGCGCGGCGCGCGCGAGGACTTCGTTCCAGCGCACCGGGGCGGAGGGCGGGTAGTAGGCCGCGCCGCACTTGCGGCCCTGCGCCCGTGCTTCGTTGACCATCGTGAGCATGCGGACTGCGAGCCCCGTGGGGTCCATGCCCGCGCCCGGGGTAAAAGAGGCGGCGAGTACGAGCGAGGTGGTCGCCCCCTGCTGGTGGACGCCGAGTTCGACCAGGGCCGGATCGACGATGAACGGGCAGTACCCGTTGGAAAGCAGCGTCTCGAGCGCGCGGCGATCGGCGCTGCCCGTCACGTTGATGCCCCTGACGACGACCGACTGGTAGCCGGTGGCCCTGGCGCTGTCCTGCAGCGAGGCGCCGCCGGCCATCATGGCGGCGGCGCGGTCGAGCTCCGGGCTGCGAACGAACTTCTGCAGGCCCGGCTGGCCGGCGCACTTGGCCGGGGTCGAGCGCAACTGGTTGACGATATCGACCAGCTCGGCCGGGGAGGCCAGGGCTGCGGGCGAGGCCAGCAGCGTGAAGGTAAACACTCCAAGCGCCGCGAGACCCGGAGACCGGCTTCTCAGCGCCTGAAGGGGGCTCATTTTCGTATTCTGTGCTTTCACCGTAGGACTCCGCGCCGATGCCGTGAAGGCGATGTCCTACGAGTGTAGGTCCATCTCTGACAGGGTACCTATGAAGTAGTTCCGGTCCGGGGTGCGGGGATGTAACCAGATGCTACGTTGTGTTCCCTGCAGCACTAAACATCGCGGCAGTGGATTTCCCAGAGCAGGGCGGAGTACACGAGGCGGAGGGTGCTGTGCTCGCCGGCGAGGTTGGTGAAGGTCACGTTCAGGTGGCCTTCGTCGTCGAGCTCGCCGAAAGCGGGGATCGACGGACTCTGCGGTTCGTTGGCCACGCGCACCTTGATGTTGACGGCCTTGCCCGGCAGTGCGCCTTTGGCGCGCAGGCGGCTGATCGGATCCCTGAAGTCGAATTTGTACCGGCGCCTGATCATGGCCGAAGCTAAATTGTTTTGGGGAGACCCGATCATGAGCGATGCCTGCGGCGGAGTAAACTGCCTCCTCGAAGCCGAGCATTCCAAGAGGAGGGGAGATGAGCCAGCCCGCGACGTTCCTGATGAACTGCTGGTACGTGGCCGCGTGGGACCACGAGCTGATCGACGGCAAGCTCCTCGCGCGGACCATCCTCAACCAGCCGGTGCTCCTCTACAAGGGCGACTCCGGCCGCGCCGCAGCGCTGGACAACCGCTGCTGCCATCGCGGCGCCATGCTCTCCAAGGGCCGGCTCGAGGGCGACTGCGTGCGCTGCATGTACCACGGGCTCAAGTTCGACCCGACCGGCAAGTGCGTGCAGATCCCCGGGCAGGACGTAATCCCGGCCAAGCTCGGCGTGCGCAGCTACCCGGTGGTCGAGCGCGACCACATTGTCTGGATCTGGCCGGGCGACCCAGCCAAGGCCGACCCCGCAAAGATTGTCGACATCCCGTACCTGCGGGATTCCGCGTGGCGCGGCGTGCCGGATTACATGCACTACGACGCCGATTACCGCCTGATCGTCGACAACCTCTCGGATTTCGCGCACCTGGCATTCGTGCATGCCAAAACGCTGGGCGGATCGGAGGAATACGCATTCAAGACCAAGCCGGTCGCCGTCGAGCGGCTGGAGAACGGCTTTCGCGTCGAGCGCTGGCACATGAACGCCAACCCGCCGCCTTTCCACCGCAGGGTCACGCGCGACAACGCGGCCGTAGATCGGCGCAACATCGGTCTCATGCACGTGCCGGGCATTTTCTTCCTCGAGTCGCTGTTCGCGCCGGCAGGCTCGGGTGCGGAGAAAGGCAACTTCGAGGGTGCGAAGCAGTACCGCAACTGCCAGTTCTTCACGCCCGAGACCGCGCGCTCCACGCACTTCTTCTGGAACTACCTGCACGACTACGACCTCGACAACCCGAGCGTCGCGCTCTCGCTCCATGACAGCATGGTCGAGGGCTTCCTCGAGGACAAGGCGATCATCGAGGGCCAGCAGCGCGTGCTGGATGCTGACCCGGACTTCAAGATGCACCCGATTGCCTCGGACGCGGCGCTGGCGCATTTCCGCCGCACGCTCGAGCGCAAGATCGAGGCCGAGCGCCCGGGTTTGCGCACGGCCGCAGCGTGAGGGACGGGCGATGAGCCGCGACGTCATCAGCATCGACAAGCCGTGGGTGAAGGACATCGCGTTCTCGCTCGGCGTGGCCTGCGACGACCGGCTGCTGTTTACAGCCGGCATTACGGCGCGCGATCCCGAAGGCAAGCTCGTCGGCGCGGGCGACATGCGCGCGCAGATCGAGCAGTGCTTCAACAACGTAGGCGATGTCCTACGCGCGGCCGGCGCCGACTATGGCGACGTCCTCAAGTGGACCATGTACACCACCGACATCGTCGAGTACGGCCGGCACGGCGAGGTGTGGCGACGTTACTTTGTCAACAAGCCGGCCAGCACGCTGATCGAAGTCAGCCGCTTCGTGGTCCCTGAAATGATGGTGGAGATCGAGGCCGTGGCACGCGTTCCGGCGGCGCCGAAATGAGCGCGGCGCCCGCACTCTCAGAGTTCGTCGAAGACGCGGCCGCCGCCATCCTTGGCGCCTGCACCGGCTGCGCGCGCTGCGTCGAAGTCTGCCCCGTGGTGCCGTTCGCCGGGCTCGCGGCCTCGGACCCGAAGGTAATCGTCTCTGGCATTCTTGGCGCGCTTCGCGGCAACGAGGCGCGACTTGCGGGCGACGCGGCGACCTGGGCGCACCAATGCAACGGTTGTGGCGCCTGCATCCCGGCGTGCCCCGAGGGCGTGAACCCGCGGCAGATGATCATGCTCGCAAACACGCGCGACGCGCGCCACGGTACCGCGACGCCACAGCTGTTTCGCAAGATGGCGCGGGCGATCCGCCTCATGGCCGCGATGCAGCTCGTGCCCGAGGACGTGAAGCGCCTGATGCAGCCGCCGCGCGCCCGGGAGGCCGAGGTGGTGTTCTACCTGGGCTGCAACGCGATCCGCACGCCGCATATCCTGTTCAACGCGATGTACGTGCTGGATTCCCTTGAGGTCGACTACGAAGTGCTCGGCGGACCCTCGGCCTGCTGCGGCATCATCCACAGCAAGTGGGAAGGCGACCTGAAGGCCGGCGGGCAGGTGACCGCCGCCACGCTCGTGCGCTTCGGTGAGTTCAAGCCGAAAAAGGTGCTCAACTGGTGCCCGTCGTGCGAGCTGCACATCGGCGAGACGATCAAGGGCTACCGCGAAACCTCGTTCGACTTCGACCACATCACCAAGTACCTGGTCGAGCGCGAGGCGGACCTCAAGGCGCGACTGACGACACCGGTCAACATGCGCGTCATGCTGCACGCGCATACCGGAATGGCGGAACTGGGTGAGAACGTCGCACGCCTGCTGCGCGCGATCCCCGGGCTCACGCTGGTCGATACGCTGCTCGAGCCGGGCTACACCTGCGGCGGTTCGGGTGCGGATCGCTCGCCCGCGCTCAAGGCGCAGTTGCGCGAGGAAACGCTGCGCCGCATGAGCGAATCCGGTTGCGACGCCCTTGTTTCGCTTTATCACGGCTGCCACCAGCAGCTTGCGGTGGCAGGCCGCGAGCACGGGTTCCGGGTGGTGAATTTCACCGACCTCCTCGTGCGCTCGCTCGGCGGCACGCCGCGCGAGGACGCGCTGGAAGCCTACCGCGCGATCGGCGAGTGGCACGCGATCGCGCGCGCCGCCATGCCGCAGCTGAAGGCCGCCGGGATCGAGTTCGACGCCGACGCGCTGGCCGCGGTGCTGCCCGAAGTGTTCTCGTCGGCCGAGTTTCGCGGCGGCCTCGAGGCCTTCGCTGGCCCCGGATGACCGGCATGAAAGTCATACATTTACGTTCTGAAATCCAGTCTGGGTGCGGGTTATAGGTCAGTTCGAGTGCCTGATTTGGAAACAATTAACGGGCCGCCTGCCGCACGCATCGAGAAGGTCGAGTCGCAGGCGCGGCGCTTCTCCACGCCCTGCGCCGAGGGCGAACTCGCCTGGCGCCGCTGGGGCGCCGGATCGCCCATGGTGCTGCTGCATGGCGGTACCGGATCGTGGACGCACTGGATCCGCAATGTGCTGGCGCTTGCCAGAGAGCACACGGTGTGGGTGCCGGACATGCCCGGATTCGGCGACTCCGCGAGTCCTCCCAAGGGCGTGAACGTCGAGATGCTCGCCGGGATCGTCGCGCGCGGGCTCGACCAGCTGCTCGGCGGGGAGAAGGCCGATCTCGTCGGCTTTTCGTTCGGCGGGCTCGTCGCGGGGCATCTGGCGGCGGCGCATCCCGGGTTGTTCTCCCATCTCACGCTCATCGGCGCTGGCGGGCTGGGCCTGCGCGAGGGCAGGAAGCTGCCGCTGGTGGCCTGGCGGCACCTGAAGGACGACGCCGAACGCATGGGCGCGCATCGCCACAACCTTGCGAACCTCATGCTGTGGAACGAGGCGAAGATCGATGCGCTCGCGCTGCGCATCCAGTCACTGAACGCGGCACGCTCGCGCATCAACAGCGGGCCTTTCTCGCGCGGCGATGTGCTCCTCGAGCCCCTGTCGCGGGTCAGGTCATCCGTAAGCGGAATCTGGGGCCGCCATGATTCGACGGCCGGGGGGAGGGTGGCTGAAGTCGAGCCCATCCTGCGCCGGACCGATCCTCGCGCCACGATGACCGTGCTGGAGGACGCCGGGCACTGGGTGATTTACGAGGCGGCCGAGACGGTCAACGCGCTGCTGCTCCGGGACGCCCGCACGAGGTTGCGCCCCGCGCCCTTGGCTTCGTAGAGCGCGCGCTCGACGCGCTCGATCAGCGCGTCGAGTTCCTCGCCCTTGATGTACTCGCCAATGCCGATGCTGACCGTCACCCGCAGCTCGGCGCCCGCGTGCTGGTGTAGCCAGCGCCCGCGCGGCAACTGCAAGGCTTCGTTATGTGCGGCAGGGCACTTAAGTTTCGGCGGCCCGGACTTAATATCCGGACATGAAATACAAGGACTATTACCAGGCGCTGGGTTTGGCACGGGATGCCTCGGCCGCCGACATCAAGAAGGCTTACCGCAAGCTTGCGCAGAAGCACCACCCGGACGTCTCGAAGGAAGCCGGAGCCGAGGACAAGTTCAAGGAGATCGCCGAGGCGTACGCGACGCTCAAGGACACGGACAAGCGCGCAGCTTACGACCGGCTGGGCTCCCATGCGCCCGGGCAGGACTTCCACCCGCCGCCGGACTGGGGCGGCCCCTCCGGCGACCACGGGTTCCGCTTCGAGGACATCGATCTGTCCGACCTGTTCGCGGGGCTGGGCGGCCGCGCGGGCGGCCCGCGTGGCGGCGGCGCCGGCGGGGGGGCGAACATGTCCCTGCCGGGAGAGGACT
This sequence comes from uncultured Bordetella sp., assembly GCA_964652785.1. GTDB lineage: Bacteria > Pseudomonadota > Gammaproteobacteria > Burkholderiales > SG8-39 > SZAS-79. Next base: position 6,023 of record CAZZDV010000032.1, on the reverse strand, counting down.
TCGAAGTCAACGCGCGGATCTCCCTTGAAGACGCCGCGAACGGCACGCTTGTCGAGCTGAACCTGAGCGTGCCCGAATACGACGCCAATGGGCGCCTCGCGCGCAAGCCGCGCGTCTTCAAGGCGCGCATCCCCAAAGGCGCGACCAACGGCCAGCGGCTGCGGTTGCGCGGCAAGGGCGGCAAGGGATTCAACGGCGGGCGGGAGGGCGACCTCTATCTGAACATCGAGCTGGCGCCGCACCCCTATTTCCGTCCCGCGGGCCACGACCTCTATATCGACCTCCCGCTCGCGCCGTGGGAAGCCGCGCTTGGCGCAACCGTGCCTGTGCCGACCCTGTCGGGCTCGGTCCACCTCAAGGTGCCGGCCGGCACGCTGGCCGGGCAGAAGCTGCGGCTCTCGAAACGCGGATTGCCGCGGCCCGAGGGCGAACCCGGGGATCTCTTCGCGATCGCGCAGGTCGTGGTGCCGCAGGACCTGACCGAGCGCGAGCGCGAGCTCTTCAGCGAGCTTGCCGCGGGCTCGAAATTCGATCCGCGCAGCCATTTCAAAGTGGAGACCGCGAATGCAGAGTGAACTGGAGGAGTCGGCCTGGCTAAACGAGCACTACAGCGTCACGCTTGGGGAACTTGCCATGCTGTCGGGCTTGCCGGATGACATTTTGCGCGAGCTGGTCGATTGCGGCGCGCTGGCGCCGGTGAGCATCGAGGCGGAGCACTGGGTCTTCAGCGCGCATTGCGTGGTGACCATGCGCAGGGCGGAGCGGCTGCGCAGCGATTTCGAGCTCGATGCGAACGCGCTGGCCGTGGCGCTTTCGTTCCTCGAGCGCATCCACGAGCTGGAAGAGCAGTTGCGCGCGGCGCGGGCCCAAATCCCGCGGCGCGCCCGTTAGAGTTCGCACGACCACGAGGATTCGGTGGGGTCTGACGAAAAGGATCAGCGCTTGGCGTAAGCCCGGAATTCGGCGGCGCAACCCAAAGCCCGCGTCGCCGGGTCGCCGGGCTCCGCATGGCAGCGCAGCAGCCTGAACACCGCTTTGGGCGCGCTCTTGGCCAGCTTCTCCGAATAGAAATCCCACAGCCGCTTCGCACCCGCCTTGTCGCCCGCGGCGAGGTATCCCGTGAGTCCCGCCATCCAGAGGTACTCGCGGCTTTCGATGTTGATCTCGGTGGAATTCGCGAGCATCCGGCCCGAGATTTCCGCCATGCGGACCGCGTCGCGCAAGGCGACGGCGCGAAAGAGCTCGATCCACTGCTGCTGGTACCTGGCGAGCGCCGCGTAGCAGGGCGTCCGCATGATCTTCTGCCACACGACGCCGGCCTGCTCGGGCGGCAGCATGGGATTCAGGATCTCCGCAAGCCGCCACAACGAATGCAGCCAGACGTCCTCTTCACGCGCGCTGCGGCACTCTAGGAGCCGCAGCTTGACCACTTCGAGGTCCTTCTGCAGCTGCGACGAGGTGCCGCGCGGCCCCGGCGCCCTGTCGGCCATGAGGTAGTCGCGGATATACGCTGCCTGGCGCGTCTTCTCGATGCGCTCGAAATCGTTGGCGCCTTCGAAGAGCGGGTTGACCGGGCGCTTGCCCCGCCGCGGCTCGAGCATCTCCAGCACCGGTACCGGTTGCACGCCCAGCGAGACCACTTCCACCGCGCTTTTCTCGGTGAAGCGATAGCGCGCCGCATTCAGGTCGAGCACCGGGTAGTAGTCCGAATTCGCCCGCATCCCGTAGGTGAGGAACAGGGGCTCGAGCGTCTGCCGGTTGCCGATGTAGCGCGCGTCCAGGTCGCCTTCGGTGAGGATGCGCATGTTGAAGAACTCTTTTGCCAGGCCGGGGTGCTCGAACGCTTTGCGCCCCAGCGGCAGGGCGAGCGGGCTTTCGCTTGCGATGATGAGCAGGTCGTGGTCGCTCGGCGCGAACACCGCGTAGTGCTCGAAGGTCCCGCCGAGCGCGCCCAGCACGGAGGCCGCAAGCGAGGTGTCGACTTCGTAGAGCTGGAACCACTGCACCAAGAGGCCGCCGGGCTTCAGGTGCGAACGGATGCGGCGGTAGAACTCCTGGGTAAAGAGGCTCGACACGCCGCTCACCCATGGGTTGGAGGGCTCCGAGATGATGATGTCGTAGCGCCGGTTGTGCGTCGAGAAGAAGCTCTTGGCGTCGTCGATGATGATCGAGCCGCGCGGATCGGCGAAGGCCGCGCCGTTGCGCGGCGAGAACCCGCGCGAGGCCTCGGCCATCGCGGCCTCGATCTCGACGGTCTCGACTTGTTCGATGTCCAGGCTCTGCAGCAGCGTGTGCATGGTGAGCCCGGTGCCGATGCCGATCACCGCCGCGTTCTTCGCGTTCGGCTTGAGGGCGAGCGGGATCGCGCCGGTGAGCACCATCGTGATCTCGTCGCTTCCCGGCGCGCGCCCCTCGGCGCCGCCTTTCATCGTGATCGAGCCGTCGGACTTGCCGTTGGTGCGGATGCTGTAGGTGCCGGAGTAGTCGACCAGGTGCACGGTCGAGGTCTTGCCGTCCTTCTGGTAGAGCACCTTCGCGTTCTTCGAGCCTTCGAGGTCGCCGTGGCGGAACACGCCGGCGGTCATCTTGTTGACGTCGAGCTCGAATGCCAGCGAGATCGGCAGGAAAAGCAGCACGCACGCGATGGCCGCCGCGGCGAACTGCCGGCGGCCCGGCACGAAGTGCCACAGCAGCGCCAGGCCGAGCGCAGCGTCGACGAGGCTGCCGGCGATGATCGCCCCCTTGAGGCCGAGCATGGGCAATCCGATGTGCACCGCGAGCAGCACCCCCGCGATCGCGCCGAGCGTGTTGGCTGCGTACACCTTGCCGATCGCAGATTCGCCCGCGCCGCGGCGCAGGAGCGCGCCGGTGATCAGCGGCAGGGTCATCCCCGCGCAGAAGGCCGCGGGCAGCATGACGATCGACGCGATCGCCTGGCCGGTGAGGTTGTAGAAGAAATAGCCCGCGTCGGTGCGCGCCAGCCCCTTCATGAGGAACTCCATGAGGTGGAAGGTGCGGTCGTAGACCAGCAGGGTGCACAACGCGAGCAATCCCATGACGACCTGCACCCACCCGAGCAGCCTTTCGGTGTTCACGGTCGAGTCGACCAGCCGCCGGACGGCGAGCCCCCCGAGCGCAAGGCCGAGGATGAAGGTCGAGAGCATGAGCTCGAACGAATGCGTGGAGGAGCCGAGCACGAGGGCCAGCATGCGGATCCAGCTGATCTCGTAGATGAACGAGGCGAGTCCCGTAAAGAACGCGACGGCCAGCAGGATCGAGGTGGCGGCGGTGTCCTGCTGCGGCCGCTCGAGCAGCGCCGGCGCGCGCATCGGCCGCGCGATGAGCCAGACCACCGCGGCGAGGAGGAGGTTCAGCACTCCCGCGAAACGCAGCGTGCCCGGCAGCCCGGCCCATTCGATCAGCACGAATCCGCTCACCAGCACGCCGACCGCGGCGCCGAGGCTGTTGGTGAAGTAAAGCATGGCCACTGACTCGCCGGAAGCGTTCGGGTGTGCCCGCACCAGCCCTCCGCTCATGAGGGGGAAGGTCATGCCGAGCAGGATCGACTGCGGCAGGATGAGGAGCCCCGACAGGCCGAGCTTGGCGACAAGCGCGAGCACGTCGGAGTCGAGCGCCGGCAACACCGTGGCGTAGGCGAAGCCCGTCGAGGCGACGAAGACTTCGTGGAAGACCAGCGCGAGGAGGCCGACGATGCCTTCGACCGCCGCGTAGCCGAGCAGCGGGTTGGCAATGCGCGTGGACCAGCGGCCCATGAGCGCGCTGCCGAGCGCAAGGCCGCCCATGAACACGATCAGCACAAGCGACTGCGCATAGGCCGCATGCCCGAGGAACAGCTTCAGGTAGTGCGTCCAGATCGATTCGTAGATCAGCCCGGCAAAGCCGGAGGCGGTGAACAGGAGGTAGAAAGCTGCGCGCGAACGAATTTTTTATCCTTGATGGGGCGGCTGGCGAGGCGGATTATCCCCGATCCGGCCCGCCCCTTCGCGCCTTACCTTCCACGTTGGCGGTGGATGCGCGCCTCGAGCTAGACGAGGGCCTTCATTTCATCCGGCCGAGAACCCGCCGTCCACGAACAGGGTCTGCCCAGTGACGTAGTCGGAAGCACGGCTTGCGAGGAAGACCGCCGCGCCGCGCAGGTCGCGCAGTTCGCCGTTGCGTCCGATCATGGTTTTCTCTGCCATCGCCTTCCAGCGCGCGGGATCGCTGGTGACCGGCAGCGTGAGCGGGGTGGCGAAGAATCCCGGGCCGATGGCGTTGGTGTTTACGCCATGCCGCGACCAGGCTTCGGCCTGCGCTCGAGTGAGCTGCAGGATGCCGCCTTTCGACGCGCCGTAGGGTCCGCTGTTGCCGAACGCGCGCACCGACTGCATCGATGCGATGTTGATGATGCGTCCCCAGCCCTTTTCGATCATCGCGGGTGCGAGCTTCTGCGCGAGGAAGAAGGGGGCGTCCAGGTTGAGCTTGAGCGTCGTATCCCAATCGGATTCGGTGATTTCGGCCATCGGGCGGCGGATGTTCACCCCGGCCGCCGATACGAGGATGTCGGGCGCTCCGAAGAAGGAGGGTGCTGCCCCGGCGCATGCCTCGATGGCGTGGCGGTCGGTGAGGTCGCATGGAACGGCTGCGGCGCGCCCTCCCCTGGACTCGATCGATTTCCGGGCGGACTCGAGCTCTGCGGCGCGGCGCGCGACCAGCACGACAGAAGCGCCGGCTTCAGCCAGCGCATCGGCGATCTCCGCGCCAATTCCAGAATTGGCCCCGGTAACCAGCGCGACCTTGCCCGAGAGGTCGAACAGCTCGAAGATCGGTTTCGCCTGCATCAGAGCTTTACGGGCGCGCCGCGCTCGAACCGCTCGCCGGGGAAATACTTTTCCAACCGGTCGTCGGCCGTGCGCGCGTGCGCCTCCATGCCTTCGAGCCTCGAAATGCGCGCGGTGACCTGCGCGATTTCCTTGGAGGCGTCCCGGGTCATGCGCTGCCAGGTCAGCGTCTTCATGAATTTGTGGACCGAAAGTCCGCCGGAGTACCGCGCCGCGCCTTTTGTCGGCAGGATGTGGTTCGGACCCGACGCCTTGTCGCCAAACGCAACGGTGGTTTCCTCGCCGAGAAACAGCGACCCGTAGCAAGTGAGGTTGGCCAGCCACCAGTCGAGGTCGCGCGCATGCACTTCGAGGTGCTCGGCCGCGTGGCGATCGGAAACCTCGACGATCTCCTCGCGCGTGTCGCACAGGATGACTTCGCCGTAGTCTCGCCATGCCGAACCGGCTGCGTCGCGCGCAGTTGGCGGGAGCTTCTCGATGAGACCGGGCACGCGGCTCATGACGTCCTCGGCGAGGGACTTCGAGGAGGTGAAAAGCCATGCGGGCGACTCGTGACCGTGCTCGGCCTGCCCGACGAGGTCGGAGGCTACGATCGCCGGATCGGCGGAGTCGTCGGCGATGACCGCGATTTCCGAAGGGCCGGCGAAAACGTCGATGCCGACCTTCCCGAACAGCATGCGCTTGGCTTCGGCCACGTACTTGTTGCCGGGACCGACGATGATGTCGGCCGGCTTGCCGGTGAACAGGCCATAGGCCATCGCCGCGATCGCCTGCACGCCGCCGAGCGTCATGACGATGTCGGCGCCGGCCACTTGCATTGCGTACAGCACCTCCGGATGGACGCCCTCCCCACGAAAAGGGGTGGAGCAGGCGATGACCGTCGGCACGCCGGCGGCCTTGGCCGTCGCGATGCTCATGTAGGCCGAGGCGATATGCGCATAGCGACCAGTGGGGACATAACACCCGGCGACGTTGACCGGCACCAGACGCTGGCCCGCGACCAGGCCCGGATGGATCTCGGTCGAGAACTCGGTGATCGAATCGCGCTGGGCAAGCGCGAACTTTCGCACCTGCGCGGTGGCGAATTCGATATCGCGTTTGGTGGAGGCGGGCAGCGTGCGGGTCCTGCGCTCGGCTTCGGCGGCGCTGACCAGGATTTCGCCGGTCCAGTGATCGAGCTTC
>CAZZDV010000031.1:17485-23534 GCA_964652785.1 uncultured Bordetella sp. | reverse complement strand
CCCGCTAGAACCGCCGCATCAGCGTCATCTGCGCCCCTTCGCGCTTCATCTGCACGCGATCGAGGAAAGTCATGCCAAGCAGCGCGTGCGAAAGCCCCCCGCCGTCCATGACGATTGCGTCCACGTTGAGCAGTTCGATCTCGCCGACCCTGATGCTGTCGAGCTTGATGCGGTAGGACGGTGCAGGGCCGTTCGCGGTCTGCACGATGCCGCGCTTGCCCTTGGCGAAGTCGAGGCCAAGGCGGCGCGCTTCGCTGCCGGGGATCGCGACGATGTTCGCGCCGGTGTCCACCAGGAACCGGATCGGGCCGCCGTTGACGAGGCCTTCGGCGATGAACTGGCCGTGCTCGTTGGCCGACAGGGTGGCCTGCGTGTTGCGGTTGGCCGCCGCCTGCGCGCCCGGCAGGTGCTGGCCAAGCGCGATCGTGCGGCGGCGGCCTGCTTCCTCGACCACCGCACCGGTCTTGTCGACCGACACCACCGTTACCGGGCCGAACTTCTGCCCGATGCGCACGCTTTGCGGGCCGCTGCCGTCGACCACCAGCACCGCCCCGCGGCCGGGAAAAACGCCGACCACGCTGACCTCGGCCGCTGCCGCACTCGTGGCGTAAGCGAGCTGGAGCACGAGCGCGGCTACGGCCGCCCATTTAGAATTGGAGGATCGCAAACGAAGGGTTAGAGCGCGGAGCGGATCGAGCATGAAACCAGTCGCCATATTCAGGCACTCCAGCACCGAGGGGCCGGGTTATTTTGCCACATACCTCGAGCGCAAATCGGTCCCCTGGAAACTCGTCACGCTGGACACCGGCGAGCCCGTGCCCAGGAACGCGCGCGAGTTCTCCGGCCTCGCTTTCATGGGCGGTCCGATGAGCGTGAACGATCCGTTGCCGTGGATTCCCCAGGTGCTCGAGCTGATCCGCGAGGCCGTGCGCAAAGACGTCCCGGTCATTGGCCATTGCCTTGGCGGGCAGCTTATGTCGAAGGCCTTCGGCGGCACAGTGGGCGCCAACCCGGTCAAGGAAATCGGCTGGGGGGAGGTGCGCATCCCGGACAACTCGGTGGCGCGCGAATGGTTCGGCAGCCTCGAGCCGTTCCTGTCCTTCCACTGGCATGGCGAGACCTTCACGATCCCGCCGGGCGGCACGCGCATCGCAAGCTCGACCCACTGCGCCAACCAGGCCTTCGTGATCGGCAAGCATCTGGGCATGCAGTGCCACGTGGAAATGACGCCGGAGATGATCCGCACCTGGTACACCACCGGGGGGGACGAGATCGACGCCTCGGGCGGTCCGGGCGTGCAGCAGCCCGAGGACATGGAGGCCGCGATCGAAGAGCGCATAGGCAACCTCAACAAGGTCGCCACGCGCCTCTACGACAAGTGGATCGAGGGCCTGGCGAAGGGATAGACGAGCACCGGATGTACTGGTACCGATACACGATCTGGCAGGAGAGCCGCGCCAGTGTTGGAGTCCGGTCTACTAATCCCTGAAATTTATGAACTGCAGGGGCATGTCCTCGACCTTCGCGCGCACCAGCGCTATGGCGGCCTGGAGATCGTCGCGCTTGGAGCCCTGGACGCGCACCGCGTCGCCCTGGATGCTGGAAGTGACCTTGATCTTGGATTCCTTGATGAGCTTGCCGATGGCCTTTGCCTTCTCGGTCGGCACGCCGGTCTTCACGACGATCACGCGCTTCATCTTGTCGCCGCCGATCTTTTCCGAATCGTTCATCTCCAGATAGCGGACGTCGACGCTCCTCCTGGCGAGCTTGTTGCGCATCACGTCGAGCACCTGGTCGAGCTTGAACTCGTCGTCGGCGTAGACCGTGAGCTCGAGCTCCTTTTGCTCGACGCGGGCATCCGACCCCTTGAAATCGAAGCGCGTGGAGACCTCCTTGTTCGTCTGCTCGATCGCGTTCTTGATTTCCTGCTTGTTGGGCTCGGAGACGATGTCGAACGAGGGCATGGCGGACTCCGTGCTGCGGGGGCGAGGCGCGTATCTTAGCGCGTCACTTGAATTTCTCGTCGCGCCAGCGGATCGCCGCCTTGAGGCCCTGTTCGCGCGCGACCTTGCGGAACTCCGCGCCTTCGGGCGAGGGCGCCATCGAGGTGAGGCAGAACATCTCCTGGCCGTACTCGAGGTTGGCGACGAATCCGCGCATGTCGTAGCCCTTGTTGATCATCTCCTTGTTCTGCTTCATCGCGATTGCGGGGAGGCGCGCCATGCGCAGCGCGACCTTCTTCGCCTCGGCCATCAGGTCGGCGGCCGGGACGACCCGGTTCACCAGGCCCATGCGATACGCTTCCTGCGCGTCGACCCGCTCGCCCAGCAGCAGGAGTTCCTTCGTGTGCTTCATGCCGAGCACCCACGGCATGATCATGAAGGGGGGCGCCGAGCAGAACTCGATTTCCGGCTCGCCGAAGGTCGCCGTATCGGCCGAGACCGTGTAGTCGCAGGTCATCGAGAGGTCGCAGCCGCCACCTAGGCAGTAGCCGTTGATCGCCGCCACCACCGGCAGGCGCGATTTCCAGATCCTGAGCCAGGTCTCGTTGCCGTCCTTGGCGTGGTCGCGCCAGTCCTGCACCGTGGTGCGCGGCTTCTCGCGCGGCGTGATGTCGAAGCCCGCGCTGAAGGCCTTGCCGTTGCCGGTGATGATCACGGCTCGCACGGCTTCGTCCGGCTCGAGCTCTGCAAAAGCGCCGCGGATGTCGGCGAGCAGTTGGTCGGAGAGCGAGTTCATCTTGTCCGGGCGGTTTAGCGTGATCACGGCGACGATGCCGTCGCGCTCCAGGGTGATCGTGGAGTAGGAGGCCATGGGAGATCCTTTCAGTTAGAAGTGTTCTTCGGGATGACGAGCGCATCCAGCACGCGCACGCCGCGGCCGGCGGGCAGCACGGCCACCGGGTTGAGGTCGATCGCCTCGATGAGGTCGCCGTAGGCCACCGCGATCGAAGAGAGGGAAACGAGCAGGTCTGCAAAGGCGTTCGCGTCGGCGGCGGGCGCGCCGCGAAAACCCTCGAGGAGCCTCTGCGCGCGCGTGGAACGGATGAGTTCCATCGCGCGCGCATGGTCGATCGGCGCCAGCGCAAGCGAAGCATCCTTGACGAGCTCGACGAGCACTCCACCCGTGCCGGTGACGATCGCGGGACCGAATGGGGGGCACTGCGTGACGCCCGCGATCATTTCCACGCCGCCGACGATCATCTCCTGCACGACCACCCCTGCGATCGCCGCCTTGGGGGCTTTCGCCTTCACCGAAGCGAGGATCTCGCGATAGGCGCTGGCCACGGCATCGGCGTCGTTGAGGCCGATGCGCACCCCGCCGACCTCGGTCTTGTGCGCGATGTCGGCCGATTCGATCTTCAGGACCACCGGGTAGCCGATCGCGTTCGCGGCCGTGACCGCTTCGGCCTCGGTGCGAGCGAGTGTCTCGCGAGTGACCGGGATGCCGCTGGCGGCGAGGAACTGCTTTGCTTCGCGCTCGGTGAAGGGCAAGCCGGTTGCAAGGCGCTTTCGCCACGACTCGTCGGCCTTGGGCGCAGCGTGACCTTCAGGTCCGCGCGTCTCCAGCGACTGCGTGTACTCGAACAAGCGCCGGATCGCGATCAGGCTCGCGCGAGTACCCTGCATGACCGCGACATCGGTGTTCTCGAACGGCTCGATCACGTGGGGATGCAGGCCACCCGCGATCGGATTGAAGAACGCCACCGGTTTATCGAGGCGCGCGGCAACATTGGCGACGGTCTGCGCGATGCGACGGTAATTGCCCGAACCGAGCTTCGACAGGCCGGGGGAGCAATCCTGTGCGACCGCGACCAAAGAGATCGCAGGGTCGCAGGCAAGCGCTTCCATGCAGGCTTCGTACACGCTGACGTCGTAGACCGCGTTGCCGGTGGTATCCAGCGGGTTGGACGCGGTGCCGAATCCGGGAAGCGCGGTCTTCAGCCTGGCCTTTGCCTCTTGTCCGGGGTCGGGCAGCTTCACGCCGGTGCGGTCCGCGACATCGCAGAGCATCGCCGTTTCGCCGCCGCTCACCGAAATGATGCCCAGGCCATCGCCTTTAGGCAGCCTGCGCACCGCGAGCATGAGCGCGATGCTCTCGGCCATCTCGTCGAGGTCCTCGACCGCGATCACGCCGTTGCGGCGGAAGAAGTCCGCGTAAGCCTCCGCCGAGCCCGCGAGCGATCCGGTATGGGCAGCCGACGCGGCCGCGCCCTTGATCGACCTGCCCACCTTGAGCGCGATGACCGGCTTTCCCGCGCGGTGCATCGCGGACATCGCCTCTTCGAAGCGGGCGGGATCGCGCATCTGCTCCATGAAGAGCGTGACGACCCGTGTGGACTCGTCGGTCGCGAGGAACTCGAGGTACTCGGCCATGTCGACGATCGCGGCATTGCCCGCGGACACCATGTACGACATGCCGAAGCGCCCGAGCGTCGAGATCGCGATGCAGCCGGAGCCCGAATGCGAAACCACCGCGAGCCCGCCCGGACGCAAAGTTTCGGGGACGGAGGAGCTGTAAAGCGAAGTCTTTTCCGTGACGTTGACGAGGCCCAGGCAGTTCGGCCCGCAGATCACGAGGCCCGTGCGTTCGCACAGGGCCTGCAGGTCGCGCTGCAGCGCCTTGCCGGCTTCGTCGGCTTCGGCGAAACCGCTTGCGAAAACCACGGCTGCGCGCACGCCCTGTCCGGCTGCGTCCTCGAGCGTCTGCAGCACCTTGTCGGAGGAGAGCGCGACCACCGCGCAATCCGGCACCTGCGGCAGCGATGCAACATTTGCATAGGCCTTCAGCCCGGCGACTTCCGGCGCGCTCGGATGGACGGGGAAGATGCTGCCCGCGAACCCAAAGCGCTGAAGGTTGGCCACAGCATTGTTTCCGAGCGTGTTCGGGCGCGGCGATGCGCCGAGGACTGCGATCGAGCGCGGCCGCATTAGCGGCGCAAGCACGTGTGAAGTCATTGCTGGAGGCGGGGTCGGTGCGCGGGGTCGGTGCGCGGGGTTGCGAGATTCGGGGGCTGCGGGTGGAACGTGGCTTGCTTGACCGATAATAGGCGACGGGCCACCATCCAATCAACCGCAGTTCATTCTGCGAAAAACGAGAGGGAATTTTCAAATGAAGCCAGTCTTGAAACTCGTGGCCGCGCTTGCATTCGCGGCTGCAGCCGGATCCGCGGGTGCGCAGCAGTTCCCGACCAAGCCGATCGTCATCATCAGTCCGTTCGCGCCAGGGGGCACGTCCGATTTCGTCGGTCGCGTGGTCGCACAGAAGATGATGGACAACAACCCGGGCTGGAGCATCATCATCGAAACCAAGCCCGGGGCCAACGGCCAGATCGGATCGGACATCGTCGCCAAGGCGACGCCGGACGGCCATACCCTGGTGCTCGGCCCGAGTTCGACCCACGGGATCCAGCCGAGCCTGTTCAAGAAGCTTCCCTACGACGTGCTGCGCGATTTTGCGCCGATCACCATGCTCGGGGCGACTGCGAACATCATCGCGGTGAACCCGGCCGTGCCTGCCAACAACGTCAAGGAACTGATTGCCTACGCCAAGGCGAATCCGGGAAAGCTGAATTTCGGCTCCCCGGGCACCGGCACTTCGGTGCATATTTCAGGCGAGATGTTCAAGGATGCCGCGGGCATCGACATGCTCCACGTACCGTTCAAGGGCAGCGGCCCCTCAATGGCGGCAGTGCTGGGCGGCGAGGTCCAGATCCTGTTCGAGAACATCTCCGCCGCCGTGCCCAACGTGAAGGCCGGGCGCCTGCGCCCGATCGCAGTGACTTCGATCTCGCGCTCGAGCGCGCTGCCCGAGGTGCCGACGCTGAACGAGTCCGGTTTGCCCGGGTTCGAGGTACTGGCCTGGTTCGGCATGTTCGCCCCGGCGGCCACGCCGAGGGACGTCATGGCGAAGCTCAACACGGAGTTCGTCAAGGCGTTGCGGGACCCGAAGGTCAGCGAGCAAATGCTGTCGCGTGGCCTGGAGCCGCGCCCCATGGGCCTCGACGAGTTCAACGCGATCTGGCGCAAGGACGTCGAGAAGTACGCGG
>CAZZDV010000031.1:0-17385 GCA_964652785.1 uncultured Bordetella sp. | reverse complement strand
AGCGGTTCAGGCGCTGCAGCTGCTCGGTCCAGGTTTCCGAGATCGACTTGATCCATGCCACATCGCCGGGCGAATCGAAGCCGCTGAACGCGTACAGGTAGATGGCGCGCCCGCCGACGTTCAGGAGCGTGAGCGAGGAGATCTTGACCAGCGGCGGCTTGTCGGCGGCCCACCAGGGCTGCGGTTGCGGCACCAGGGTCCCGTACAGCAGGCTGATGACCTGCGAGTCGCGCCTGAGGTCGGCGAGCAGGTGGGGCCCTCCGGGCGCGCGTCCCGCGAGATACTTCCTGAGGTCGGTCTGCGGCGGGGGCGGGGTGCCCAGGTTGCGCCCTGCTTCCTCGATCAACGCCGCATATTGCGCGGTGGTCATGCGCTCGCGCTCTTTTGCGCGCGGGGTGACGGCCAGGAGGTAATTGCGCAGTTCAAGCGGGTCGCCGACCGAGAAGCGCCGCGCATCGGCGTCCGAAATTGCAAAGGCCAGCACGCGGCTGCTGGCCTCGGCGAGGTTCTCCGCGATTTCCGTAAGCCGCGGTGAACCGTACGCCCCGGTCTCCGAAAATCCCGGCGGCGTGTCGAGAACCATCCGATCGGAGCCCAGCAGGACGCCGAAAGGCGCCGCGACAACGGTCGCGCACATGAAGCATGCGGCTCCCGCAATCAATGTCGCGGCGAGCATGCGGCGCATGGCTAGCCCTTGCCCCGCTTCTTGCCCGAGGCCAGGTTGGCTGCAATTCGCAAGCGCAACGCATTGAGCTTGATGAAGCCGCCCGCGTCGGCCTGGTCGTAGGCGCCGCCGTCATCGTCGAAGGTCGAGATCCTCATGTCGAAGAGCGAATCGCTTTTCGATTCGCGGCCGACCACCATCATCGTGCCCTTGTAGAGCTTGATGCGAACGTTGCCGTTGACGGTTTTCTGCGACTCGTCGATCAGCACCTGCAGGAGCTTGCGCTCGGGGCTGAACCAGTAGCCGTTGTAGATGAGGCGCCCGTAGCGCGGCATGAGGTCGTCCTTGAGGGCCAGCACCTCGCGGTCCATGGTGATCGATTCGATCGCGCGATGCGCTTTCCACAGGATGGTGCCGCCCGGCGTTTCGTAGCAGCCGCGCGACTTCATCCCGACATACCGGTTCTCGACCAGGTCCAGGCGCCCGATGCCGTGCTTGCCGCCAAGGCGGTTCAGCCCGGTGAGGACCGTCGCCGGGGACATTTTCCTGCCGTTGATCGCAACCACGTCGCCGCGCTCGAAGCTGAGCTCGATGACTTCCGGCTTGTTCGGCGCCTTCTCGGGCGAGACCGTGAGACGCCACATCGATTCTTCAGGCGCGTAGTTCGGGTCTTCGAGGATGCCGCCTTCATACGAAATGTGCAGCAGGTTGGCGTCCATGGAGTAGGGCGCGCCGCCGCCGCGTCTATTCGACGCGCGCTTCTTGAAATCCACGGGAATGCCATGCTTGTCCGCGTAGGCAAGCAGTTTCTCGCGCGAGAGCAGATCCCATTCGCGCCACGGCGCGATGATTTTCACGTTCGGCATCAATGCGTAGGCGCCGAGCTCGAAGCGCACCTGGTCGTTGCCCTTGCCGGTGGCGCCGTGCGAGATCGTATCCGCGCCGGTCTTCTTCGCGATCGCCACCAGCTGCTTGGCGATCAGCGGCCGGGCAATCGAAGTACCCAGCAGGTATTCGCCCTCGTAGAGCGTGTTGGCGCGGAACATCGGGAAGACGAAGTCGCGCACGAACTCCTCGCGCAGGTCCTCGATGAAGATGTTCTCCTTGCGGATACCCATCTTGAGCGCCTTGGCGCGCGCGGGCGCGACCTCTTCGCCCTGGCCGATGTCGGCGGTGAAGGTCACGACCTCGCAAGCGTAGACATCCTGCAGCCATTTGAGGATGACCGAGGTGTCGAGGCCGCCCGAATAGGCGAGGACGACCTTGGAGGGTTTGCCCGCCGGGGGGTTCTTCTGCTTGGCCATTACGGTTTCACTTTTCCACGTAACAAGAATTCCATGAGCGCTTTCTGCGTGTGCAGGCGGTTCTCGGCATCGTCCCAGACGACGCTAGAAGGGCCGTCTATGACCTCGGCGGCCACTTCCTCTCCGCGGTGCGCGGGCAGGCAGTGCATGAATACCGCGTCCTTCGCCGCTACGCGCATCATGTCCGCGTCGACCTGCCAGTCCTCGAAGTCCTTCATGCGCGCCTCGTTCTCGGCCTCGAATCCCATGCTGGTCCACACGTCGGTGGTGACAAGGTGCGCGCCGCGCGCGGCTTCCATGGGGTCGCTGAATTCCTTGTAGTGGCCCGTGCCGTGCAGGTTAGCGCGTTCGGGCTCGATCTCGTAGCCCGGCGGGGTCGACACGTGCATCTCGAAGTCGAGCACCTCCGCGGCCTGCAGCCAGGTGTTGCAGACGTTGTTTGAGTCGCCGATCCACGCCACGGTCTTGCCGCGGATGTCGCCGCGCTGCTCGATGTAGGTGTAGATGTCGGCCAGGATCTGGCAGGGGTGGTATTCGTTCGTCAGCCCGTTGATCACCGGGACGCGCGAATTGCGCGCGAAGCGCTCGATGATTTCCTGTTCGAAAGTCCGGATCATGACGAGGTCGCACATGCGCGAGATCACCTGCGCGGCATCCTCCACGGGCTCGCCGCGGCCCAATTGGGAATCGCGCGTGTTGAGGAAGATCGCGGCGCCGCCAAGCTGGTGCATGCCGGCCTCGAAGGACAGGCGCGTGCGCGTCGACTGCTTCTCGAAGATCATCACCAGCGTGCGGTCCTCGAGCGGCCAGAAGCGCTCGTAGCGCTTGAACTTGTCCTTGATCCAGCGCGTGCGCTCGAAGAGGTGGTGCATCTCCTCGCGCGACAGGTCGCGGACCTGCAGGAAGTGCCGGATCGCTGCACCGTTCGCCAGGGCCGCGGGCATGTTCAGCCAGCCTTCGCCACGGGCGCGGCAGCCGCCGGCCGGGCGAGAAACTCCTTGACCACCGGCACGAGCAGCGCCACGAGATGCGTGCCTTCGGCTTCGCTCATGACCAGAGGCGGGACCAGACGGATCACGGACTCGGCGGTCACGTTGAGGACGAGCCCGCGCTCGAGCGACAGGGTGACGATGTCCCCGCACGGGCGGTCGAGCTCGACGCCGATCATGAGGCCCAGGCCGCGCACTTCCACGAACCCCGCGGTGCCGGACAAACCTTCGGTGAGGCCGTCGCGGATCACGCGGCCGACCGTGGCCGCGTTCTCGAGCAGCTTTTCTTCCTTCATCGTATCGATGGTCGCGACCACCGCGGAGCAAGCGAGCGGATTGCCGCCGAAGGTCGAGCCGTGCTTGCCGGGGGAGAACACGCCTTTGGCGCGGTTGCCGGTCACGCATGCGCCTACCGCGACGCCGCCGCCAAGACCC
Source organism: uncultured Bordetella sp. (assembly GCA_964652785.1). Classification (GTDB taxonomy): domain Bacteria; phylum Pseudomonadota; class Gammaproteobacteria; order Burkholderiales; family SG8-39; genus SZAS-79. The sequence continues at coordinate 13,993 of CAZZDV010000031.1, read as the reverse complement.
TTGGCCAGTGACACCACGTCGGGCGAAATGCCGGCCTGCTGGTAGACGAACCATTGCCCGGTACGGCCCAGGCCGCACTGCACTTCATCGGTCATGAAGAGCCACTCGTTCTTGTCGCAGATTTCCTTGAGGCCCCTGAGGTACTCCATGCGCGGGACGTTGATGCCGCCCTCGCCCTGGATCGGCTCGATGAGCACCGCGACCACGTTGCGGTTGTGCTCGGCGATCGAGCGCACGGCCTCGAGGTCGTCCAGGGGCACGCGCACGAAGCCCGAGACCAGCGGTTCGAAGCCGGCCTGCACCTTGCGGCTGCCGGTGGCCGAGAGCGTGGCCAGCGTGCGTCCGTGGAAAGCGCGCTCGAAGACGATGATCTCCGGACGCTCCACGCCGCGCTTGTGGCCGTAGAGGCGGGCGATCTTGATCGCGGCCTCGTTTGCCTCGCAGCCGGAATTGCAGAAGAAGACCTCCTCCAGGCCGGTGATGTCCGCGATGCGCTCGGCGGCCGCGTCCTGCTGCGGGATCTCGAACAGGTTGGAGGTGTGCGTCACGCCGCTGGCGACGCAATCGTTGATCGCCTTGGCAAGCCTGGGGTGCGCGTAGCCGAGTGTGTTCACCGCGATGCCGGCGAGGGCATCGAGATACTTGCGGCCGGCCTGATCCCAAAGCCAGACGCCCTGGCCGCGGACAAACGCCACGGGAAGGCGCGCGTAAGTGTTCATCACATGGGACATCGGCTCCCTCCTTGCTCGCAAAATGCAAAAACGGCGGGGGTGGCCGCCGTTTAGTTGATGTTATCACAGTATAATTTCCGCTACTCTCCAAGGGCTTCCGCCGGTTAACGCCATGCCCGACCTACCCGTCGAGTTCGTCATCCAGGGCACGACCGAGGAAGGCCAGACTTTCCGGCCGAGCGACTGGGCCGAGCGGCTCTGCGGCGTGATGGCGGCCTTCGGCAGCGACCAACACCTTGCCTATTCCCCCTACGTTCATCCGATCAATTCCAACGGCATCCGCTGCGTGGTCGTCGACACGCGCCTCGAAGGCATCGAGCCCATGGCCTACCGCTTCCTGTTGAACTTCGCCAAGGACAATGACCTGAAGGTGCGCCCCGGCCGTCCGCCGGAACGCACCAAGCTGGCCGAGCTGGAACGGGCCGGCAGCGGCAATGCCTGAAGTATTTTGCGAAGGATCGAACTGGGAGGCAAGCGCCCCCCGTGCGCGCATGCAGCCGGACCCGCGAGCCCGGGGCGCGGGACTACTTTTCGAGGGACTTGACGGACTGCGCCAGGCGCGATTTGTGGCGCGCGGCGGCATTCTTGTGGATCACGCCCTTGGCGGCCGTACGGTCGATCTTGCTCATCGAAGCCGTGAGCGCTGCAGCGGCGGCGCCCTTGTCGCCGGTAGCGACGGCTTTCTTGACGTTCTTGATCGCAGTGCGCATCGTCGAGCTCATGCTCGCGTTGCGCTTGCGTCGGATTTCGGAAGTGCGCGCGCTCTTGCGCGACGAGGCGGTGTTGGCCATGGGGTCGGACCCGTTTCGGAAAAGGCGCGCATTCTAGCGGTTAACCCCCGGACGGGCAAGGCATTTCCGCCCGCCGCACGATCCCCCCGGCGCCCTGCCGGGCAGCCATGAACCTGCTCCGCGCGCTGGCCACCGTGAGCAGCATGACGATGCTTTCGCGCATTCTCGGATATGCGCGCGATGCGATCATCGCGCGCGCCTTCGGCGCCGGCGCTGCGACCGACGCTTTCTTCGTGGCCTTCCGCCTGCCGAACCTGCTCAGGCGGATGTTCGCCGAGGGCGCCTTCTCGCAGGCTTTCGTCCCGATCCTTTCGGAGTACAAGAACAGGCAGACGGCCGAGGAGACCCGCGAGCTCGTGGATTGCGTTGCAAGCGTGCTTGGCCTCGCGCTGATCGCGGTCACCGCGCTCGGCGTCGCGCTGGCGCCGATCATCGTCTACCTCTCCGCGCCCGGCTTCGCCTCCGATCCGGCGAAGTTCGAACTCACGGTGTCGCTGCTCAGGGTCACGTTTCCCTACCTGTTTTTCATCTCCCTTGTCGCGCTGGCTGCCGGGGTGCTGAATACGCATGACCGGTTCGCGCTGCCGGCCTTCACGCCGGTGCTCCTGAACGTGTCGTTCATCGTCGGGGCCGCGTTCCTCGCACCGTATTTCGATCCACCGGTGATGGTGCTCGCCTGGGCGGTTTTTGTGGGCGGGCTGCTCCAGCTCCTGTTGCAGATTCCCTTCCTGATGAAGATCGGGCTGTTGCCGCGCTGGAAACCCAACCTGCGGCATCCGGGCGTCAAGCGGGTGCTCAAGCTCATGCTGCCCGCGCTCTTCGGTGTGTCGATCAGCCAGATTTCGCTCGTGATCAACACGATCTTCGCCTCGTTCCTCATCACGGGGAGCGTGTCATGGCTGTACTACGCCGATCGCCTCATGGAATTCCCTGCTGGGATGCTGGGAGTGGCGCTTGGCACCATCCTCTTGCCAAGCCTTTCGAGATATCACTCCGACGCGAACCCCACCGGGTATTCGAAACTGCTCGACTGGGGATTGCGGCTCACGCTGCTGCTGGCCTTGCCCGCCGCGGCGGCGCTCGCGGTGATGGCGATTCCTCTGATCGCCACCCTGTTTCACTACGGCCGCTTCGACACCAACGATGCGATGATGACCCGCCAGGCACTGGTCGCCTACAGCGTCGGGCTGATCGGCATGATCCTTGTAAAAATCCTCGCACCGGGCTTCTATGCGCGGCAAAATGTAACCACGCCGGTGAAGATCGGCGTGTTTACGCTGGTTGCCACGCAACTCATGAACCTGGCTTTCGTCTGGCCCCTCAAGCATGCCGGCCTCGCGCTCGCGATCGGTCTAGGCGCCTGCCTGAACGCGGGGCTCCTGTACTACAAGCTCAAACAGCATCGCATCTACTCGCCCGAACCCGGCTGGGGCGTCTTCACCCTCAAGGTCGCAGGCTCGGTCGTCGTGATGGCCGGCGTGCTCTGGTTTTCGATGGGATCGGCGCAATGGTGGTTCGGCGCGGACTGGAAGCTGCGGCTTGGGGCATTGACAGGGCTCGTGCTGCTCGGCTCGACGGTGTATTTCGCGTGCCTCGCCGCGCTTGGATTCCGCGTGCGGGATTTCTCGCGCCGCGGCGTGGAGTAGCGGTTGGCCGATATTCAACGCTTCGCGTCGCTCATCGCCGACGAAAAGGAACGCTACAGCCTGGTCGAAGCGTGCCTGCTGATCGCAGAGGACGCATACCCGCGCCTGGACGTGAACCATTACCTCGCCGAGATCGAGAGGATGGCCGCGCGCCTGCGGGGTCGGCTGCCGGTGGGCGGTCCTGAAGAGAAGGTCATCGCCCTGAACCAGTTTCTGTTCGATGAACTCGGATTCTCGGGCAACGCGGACGACTACTACGATCCAAGGAACAGCTACCTGAACGAAGTGCTCGAGCGCAGGGTCGGCATCCCGATCTCCCTGTCCATCGTGTACATGGAAGTCGGACGCAAGGTCGGGCTGCCTCTCGAAGGCGTTTCGTTCCCCGGGCATTTCCTGGTCCGGCTGGCCTTGCGCAGCAGCACGCTGGTGCTCGACCCGTTTTCGGGCGGGGAGCCGCTTTCCGAGCGGGATTTGCGCAAGCTCCTCAAGCGCGTCATTGCAGGCAGCGGACGCGCGGGCCTGCGTTCGGCCGAAGACGTGGCGGCCGAACTGCCGCTGGACCAGTTCCTGGAGCCGGCCGGCCATCGCCAGGTCCTCGCCAGGGTGCTGCGCAACCTGAAGAACATCTACCGCGAGAAAGACGAGCCCCAGCGCCAGCTCGAGGTCATCAACCGCATGCTGGTCGTGGCGCCGGATGCGTTCGACGAATTGCGCGACCGCGGACTGGTGTACCAGAAGCTCGAGGCATTTCGCGCGGCGCTCAAGGACCTCAACGACTACCTGGAGCACGAGCCCGACGCGATCGACGCGGATGAGATCCGCGCCAAGGTCGTCGAGCTCACCTCGCTTTGCGCGAGGCTCAACTGACGCGAGCGGCCAGTCAGGCCGCGGTAGGCTGCCCGATCCCTGCTTCGGCGCGCATCTGCAGCGCGCGCTTTTGCACCGCCGAATGCAGCGCCGGCTTGTAGCCGAGTGCGAAGAACACTTCCGCGCAAAGGAAGATCGGCGCAACGAAAATCTGGAAAAGGTTGTCCACAAGCGCGGGTTTCCTTCCCTCGTAAACGTGGCCGATCAGCTGGATGACCCAGCCGCCGGCAAACAGGACGAAAAACCACGCAACTCCTTCCTTCATGGGAAGCGCTGCGACCCTCTCTGCGGCATAGAGCAGGGCCGCGAACACCACGGCCATGGCGATGCCCAGCGGGATGTCGAGGAAGAAATAGTAGGCAAGCAGGATCGCGGTGATCACCATCGCCGCGCTGATCGAGGTGTCGCCCACATCCATGCGGATCCATGCGAGCGCCACCATCACCCCGAGCACGATCGCAGGCACGCCGATGAAGTGGGAAAACTTGTTGCGCGCGTCCTGGTGATACGCCGCGTAGAACGCCATCTGGTCTTCGAGCGTCTGCATGAGTTTCCTCCTTGGAGCAGGGGCGGTTGAGAGGTGAAATCCGCTATAATTCATAATTTTAGCGCGCACCGGAATGCTCGTCACGCATGGACGCCACGGGGGTGAAAGCCGATCTCTGAACGCGCACGCCAAAATGCCGTCCGGCCGGCTTGCGCTCACCGTGGGCAACTTCGACGGCGTGCATCGCGGACACCGGGCGATGCTCGATCGGCTCAAAGGCAAGGCGGCGGAACTGGGCCTGAGCTCCTGCGTGCTGACTTTCGAGCCGCATCCGAGAGAATTCTTTGCCCCTGGATCGGCCCCTGCGCGCCTGACCCGGCTGGCGGCAAAGCTCGCCGTCCTGCGGGATGCAGGCGTGGACAGGGTGCATGTGGCCCGGTTCGACGCGAAGTTTGCGGGCCAGGCGCCAGAGGAATTCGTGCAGCGAGTGCTGGTCGACAAGCTTCGTTGCGCGTGGTTGCTGGTAGGGCGAGATTTTCGTTACGGGTCGCGCCGCGGCGGCGATTTCGCACAACTCGAAGCATCGGCCCTGAAGCATGGCTTCGAGCTCGAGGCGATGCCGGAAGTGAGGCACGAAGCAAAGCGCATCTCCAGTTCAGCCGTGCGCGAAGCGCTCCGGCAAGGCGATCTCGAAGAAGCCGCCACCCTCCTGGGCCGGACGTATTCGATTGCCGGCCGGGTTGTGCATGGCGACAAGCTCGGCCGCGAGCTGGGCTACGCGACTGCGAATATCCGGTTGCCGCACAAGCCGCCGCTGACCGGGATCTTCGTGGTCGAGACGCTGGGGGTGCCGGGCGCTCCGAACACGCCGTGGCCTTCGGTGGCGAGCATCGGCGTGCGCCCGACTGTGAAGGAAGACGCGGTGCCCTTGCTCGAAGTGCACCTGTTCGGGTTCGACGGGGACCTGTATGGACGGCGGCTGGAAGTGAAGCTCCTGCACAAGCTGCGCGACGAGGAGAAGTTTCCCGACATCGAAACCTTGAAGAACGCGATGGACCGCGATGCCGCGAACGCGCGAAAATTTTTTGCTGCGAAGACCAATGGCTGATTACAAGAAAACGCTGAACCTGCCCGACACGCCGTTCCCGATGAAAGGCGACCTCGCCAAGCGCGAGCCCGTTTGGGTGAGGCAATGGCTGGACTCGGGGCTCTACAAGCGCCTGCGCGAGGTTTCGCGCGGCCGGCCCCGCTTCGTGCTCCACGACGGCCCGCCGTATGCAAACGGCGACATCCACATCGGGCATGCGGTCAACAAGATCCTCAAGGACACGATCGTCAAGTCGAAGCTGCTGGCCGGGTTCGACGCGCCCTATGTGCCCGGGTGGGATTGCCACGGCATGCCGATCGAGGCGCAGATCGAGAAGGTCCACGGACGCAACCTGTCGACCGAGGAGACGCTGCGCCTTTGCCGCGCCTATGCGACCGAGCAGATCGCGCGGCAGAAAAAGGATTTCCAGCGCCTCGGCGTGCTTGGGGACTGGGACAACCCGTACCTGACGATGGCGCCCGGCAACGAGGCCGACGAGATCAGGACACTCGGCGTGCTGCTCGAGAAAGGCTACATCTTCCGCGGCCTCAAGCCCGTGAACTGGTGCTTCGATTGCGGTTCGGCGCTCGCGGAAGCCGAAGTCGAGTACGAGGACCGCAAGGACATCGCAGTGGACGTGGGCTTCGCATTTGCGGAGCCGCAGAAGGTCGCTGCCGCGTTCGGGTTGCCGTCGCTGCCGGACAAGCCCGGGTTCGCGGTGATCTGGACCACGACGCCGTGGACGCTGCCGGCCAACCAGGCACTCAACGTCCATCCGGAAATCGAGTATCACCTCGTCGACACCGACAAGGGAATGCTGATCCTGGCGGGCGACCTGCGGGAGGCCTGCCTCGCGCGCTACAAGCTCGCCGGCAAGACGCTTGCATCGTGCAAGGGCGCGGCGCTGGACCACATCAATTTCCGTCATCCTTTCTACGATCGCGTTTCGCCCGTGTATCTCGGCGACTACGTCACGCTGGATACCGGCACGGGCATCGTCCATTCGTCGCCCGCCTACGGCGTGGAGGACTTCGAGTCATGCCGGCGCAACGGCCTGAAGGACGACGAGATCCTCACCCCCGTCATGGGCGACGGGAAATACGCGTCGACGCTGCCGCTCTTCGGCGGGCTGATGATCTGGAAGGCCAACCCGCAGATCGTGGAAGAAATGCGCGAACGCGGCACGCTGCTCGCCGCGGAAACCTACGTCCACAGCTACATGCATTGCTGGCGGCACAAGACGCCGGTCATCCTCAGGGCGACCATCCAGTGGTTCGCGGGCATGGATTCGGTGCCCGGATGGAACGGCGCGAAGCCGGCCGAGCCGCTGCGCGCCACGGCGCTGAAGGGCGTGGAGAACACGCAGTTCTTCCCCTCGTGGGGACAGGCTCGCCTGCGCGGCATGATCGCCAACCGTCCCGACTGGACCCTTTCGAGGCAGCGCCAGTGGGGCGTGCCGATGCCGTTCTTCATCCACCGGGAAACCGGGCAGCTTCACCCGCGCACGCTCGAGCTGCTCGAGCAGGTGGCCAAGCGCGTGGAGCGTGACGGCATCGAGGCGTGGCAGGGGTTCAGCGCGGAAGAGTTTCTCGGCGCGGATGCGGCGGCGTATGAGAAGAGCCGCGACACCCTCGACGTCTGGTTCGACTCCGGGTCCACGCATTTCACCGTGCTCAAGCGTTCGCATGCCGCGGAAAGCACTTTCCCCGCCGACCTTTACCTCGAAGGCTCCGACCAGCATCGCGGCTGGTTTCATTCTTCGTTGCTGGTGTCCTGCATGATGAACGGCATCCCGCCGTACAAAGCACTGTTGACGCACGGCTTCGCCGTCGATGGTGAAGGCAAGAAGATGTCGAAATCCAGGGGCAACACCGTCGTCCCGCAGGAAGTGTCGGGGACGCTGGGCGCGGAGATCCTCCGGTTGTGGGTGGCCAGCACGGACTATTCGGGCGAGCTTTCGATCTCGCCGGAGATCCTGAAGCGTGTCGTCGAAAGTTACCGCCGCATCCGCAACACGCTGCGGTTCCTGCTGGCCAACACGTCCGACTTCGACTTCGGGCGCGATGCCATTGCCCCCGGCGAGATGGTCGAGATCGACCGCTATGCGCTTGCGCTTACAGCGAAGCTGCAGGAGGAAATGGCCGCGGACTATGCCCGCTACCAGTTCCATCTCGTGGCGCAGCGCCTGCAGACTTTCTGCTCCGAGGACCTCGGCGCCTTCTATCTCGACATCCTGAAAGACCGGCTCTATACGGCCGCGCCTGCCTCGCATGCCCGGCGCTCCGCGCAGACCGCGCTGTGGCATATCACCTCGAGCCTGGTGAGGCTGATGGCGCCGATCCTGTCGTTTACGGCCGAGGAGCTCTGGTCGGTCTTCAATGGACGCATGAAAGACAGCGAGGAAGACAGCATCTTCTTCCACACGCTGCATGCGCTGCCGCTGGTCGATGATGCGCCGCAGCTGCTCGCCCGCTGGGAGAAAGTGCGCGCGATTCGCGCCGACGTGCGCCGGCAGCTCGAAGAACTGCGCACTGCGGGGAAAATCGGGTCATCCCTCGCAGCCGAGGTGGACTTCCATGCAGCGCCGGCGACTGCGGCGTTGCTCGATAGCTTCGGGGATGACCTTCGGTTCGTGCTGCTGACTTCCGCCGCTCGCGTGCATGCGTCGGGCGCGGAGCGCGTCGAGGTCTCGCCGAGCGACCATCCCAAGTGCGAGCGGTGCTGGCATTTCCGCGCGGATGTCGGGGCCGTGGCCGAGCATCCGACCATCTGCGAGCGCTGCGCGGGCAACCTGACCGGGTCGGACGAGAAACGGGTGCACGCCTGATGGACACGGCCGCGAAGTTTCGCCGTGCCGCGCCCTGGCTGGCCCTGGCCGCGATTCTCGTCGCGATCGACCAGGCGACGAAGCTCCTGATCCTTGATCGTTTTGCCGACGGCGAATCGGTCAGGATCACTTCGTTCTTCAACCTCGTGCTCGTCTACAACAAGGGCGCGGCTTTCAGCTTCCTCGCGGGAGCATCGGGCTGGCAGACGCCGCTGCTGGTGGTCATCGCGCTTGTCGCCATCGTCGTCGTGGGCTGGATGCTGTGGCGCAACCCATCGCGCCGCCTGCTGGACCTCGGGCTTGCGATGATCCTTGGCGGGGCGATCGGCAACGTCATCGACCGGGTCGCCTATGGCAAGGTGGTCGATTTCCTCCATTTCCACCTGTACGGCTGGAACTACCCGGCCTTCAACGTAGCCGATTCCGCGATCACGGTGGGTGCGGTGCTCCTCATCATCGAAAGCTTCATGCCGCAGGATCGGACCCAGGCGGCCGGGAGGGTGGGACGCGGGGTGGACAGATGAACGTCGGGCTCTCCAGCCACCTGACCCTCCACTACCGGATCGCGCTGGGCGAACCGCCGCATGCCGAGGTGCTGTCGACCTTCGGCGGCAATCCGGCCACGCTGGTGCTTGGCAGCGGTGAGCTCGCGCCGGCGATTGAGGCCTGCCTGGTGGGCATCGAGAGCGGTTGCCTGCATACGTTCCACCTGCCGGCCGAGAAAGCCTTCGGCCGCTATCGCGAAGACTTGCTCAAACGCGTACCGGGAGACGCATTCCCCGAAAGCGTGGTGCCTGAGCCCGGGCAGGTGATCGAGTTCTCCGGCCCGGACGGCGCGCGGCTTGCGGGCCTGGTGCGCGAGCTCGGCGAGGGCGAGGCGCTGGTGGACTTCAACCATCCGCTGGCCGGCCGCCCGATCCGCTTCGAGGTCGAGATCCTTGCCGTCTTGTAATCGGCCCGAACGTGGCAACATAGCCTGAATGGAAACGAAACTCCCGGTGCAAGAGGAAGTTGAAGTGCTGCTCGCGAACCCGCGCGGTTTCTGCGCGGGCGTCGAGCGCGCCATCGAGATCGTCGAAAGGGCGCTCGAGCAGCACGGCCGGCCGATCTATGTCCGTCACGAGATCGTCCACAACAAGTTCGTGGTGGCCGACCTGCGCGCCAAGGGCGCTGTGTTCGTCGAGGAGCTGGCCGAGGTCCCTTCGGGCAGCACGGTGATCTTCAGCGCGCACGGGGTTTCGCAGGCGGTGCGGCGCGAAGCGCAATCGCGCGGGCTCAATGTGTTCGATGCCACCTGCCCGCTGGTGACCAAGGTGCACGTGCAGGTCGCAAAACTGCTGCGGCAGGGCATGGAAATCATCATGATCGGCCACCGCGGTCACCCCGAGGCCGAGGGCACGATGGGCCAGGCCGGCGAGGGCATGCACCTGGTGGAAACGCTCTCCGACGTGGAAAAGCTCGAGGTTCGCGATCCCGCAAAGCTCGCCTACGTCACCCAGACCACGCTTTCGGTCGACGATGCGCAAGTCATCGTCGCGGCGCTGCGCGTCCGGTTCCCCTCGATCCAGGGACCGAAGAAGGACGACATCTGCTACGCGACGCAGAACCGCCAGGACGCGGTCAAGTTCATGGCCCCGCAGTGCGACCTCGTCATCGTCGTGGGATCGCCCAACAGCTCCAATTCCAACCGCCTGCGCGAAGTCGCGCAAAGCCGGGGGACGGAGGCCTACATGGTCGACAACGCGGGTGAATTGCGCGCCGAGTGGGTCGCGGGCAAGAAGCGCATCGGGGTCACGGCCGGCGCGTCCGCGCCCGAGGTCCTGGTCGACGCGGTCATCGAACGGCTGAAGGTGCTGGGCGCCACTCGCGTGACGTCGCTTCCGGGCATCGAGGAAGACGTGGTCTTTTCGTTGCCGCGCGCGCTCGCCGGCTAACGCGGCGACGCGGCAATCTGCTGCGCGCACTGGGCGCGCATGGATTCGAGCGTTGCATCGGCCACGCTGGGGTCGAAGCCGGCTTCGCCGTTGGCCTTGATGAATGCGAACTCGAGCAGCATCCAGACGCGCGCCGGCTGTCCGCGCGCGGTCGGTGGCGCGAATGCCCAGAGGCCCACGGATCGCCTCGCCGCATCTTCGAACGGCGAGGCCCCGCAGAGGATTTCATGGTCCTCGATCACCCCGTTCGTGCCGAGCAATGCGCGCACAAGCACCAGGCCGTCGCTCCCGCCCTCCGAGGGATAGCGGGTCTTGCTCATGCTGGTTGCCTGTGGGGGGCGGTCCACATCGTCCGACCACGCGTAGGAAAGCTCGGTGCCCGCGGCCGAGAATTTTTCGGCCAGCCCGTAGGTTGACGGGGACGCAACCACGACTTCGCGCACCCGCAAGTCGATTGGCACGTCCGCTTCCACTTCCGCAGCAGGCGGGAGCAATGCCGCTGGCGGCGGCTGGGGAGGTTGTTCCGCGGGCGGCCTGATCGCGGGTTTGCGCGGCAAGGGCTGGGGCCGCGGGCCCCGGCTCTCCGGCAATGGGCGTGCAGGCTCCGAGGAACTGACCGCCGACGGAACCAATCGGGTCTGGATTGCGGCAACCGGCTTGGAACGGTGTGGCTGTGGCCGCTCAATGTTCAACAGGATCGCAAGGTGCAGCCCGAGGGAGACGCAAATCCCCAAGGTGAGGGCGGGGGAGGGCCGGCGACTCCGGTCTTTCATCGCAAGCCAATGCAGCAAATGCACAGGCAGCGGAAACCAACGCTTGCCCGCGGATCAGCTATCCGCTTACCAGCACTTGCTGACCGTGCTCTCGGTGGCGAGCTCCATGCCTTTCTGGCCGGCCTGGGTGTAGGTAAGCGTGCCGCATTCGGTATCCACGAATCTCGGGACCGCCTTGACGGTAAAGCTGGTGGTGATTCCCGCGCCGCCCGCGGCGATCTGCAGGTCGTACTTGCTCCCGCCGGTGTCATCCCCGGAAAACGTGGGCATCCCGAGCGTGGTGAAGTTGGTGACATACGTGTTGTTGACGGTGAAATACCTTTCCAGCGCCTGGGCGGTTTTGAGCACGGCCGACTTGCCTTCGGCCCGGTTGCCTTTCTTGACCTGGCCCTGATAGGCGGGATACGCGATCGCGGCCAGAATGCCGATGATCGCAACCACAATCATGAGTTCCATCAATGTGAACCCGTACTGCTTGGCTTGCGGAAGTTTGAGCATTTTGAGGCGCGCCTATGGATTCCGTTTTCTAGTTTGTCAGTATCTCACGCCAGTTCCGGCGCGTCGGAGTCGTTGCGCCGGTGCTGCCGGAGCCAGTGTTTATCGCAAACGACTCCGTGCCCCCGGAGGATCCGGAGGTCACCGCGAAATCTTTGGTGGGACCCCCGGAGATAATTGTCGGCGTGGGGGTGATTCCAACCTGAGATTGCCGGCTCGACACGGTAACCAATGTCGCAACCCCGCCGATAAGAACGCTCACCTTGTCGCTGGTCGTGAAGTTGCCGTCCCCGTTGACGTCGAACGGCGAATCGACTCCACGACTGCCGGTGACCGCATCAACGATCGTCAGGAATCCGTTGCCGCCCGCGTCACAGCTAGCAACGGAGGGAACAAGCGAAGTAATCAGAGCCTTGCCGTTTCTGATCAGCGGGGCCGATATGGTTCGCTCGCCGGTCGTCGACGAATTGAGAAAATCTAGATACCAGCCGCGCTTCGTGGTGTAGTCGGGCGTATTGTCGGTAGTGACCCGGAAAGCTATTCCTGAAGCACCGGTCGCGTTCGCAAGGAAAGTCTGTTGCTCCAACAAAACGCTGTCGCGCGTGGTGACCGAAGTAGCAATCGGGCCGGCGCTCGGGTTGACCGAAGCGCTGATGGTCGTTGGCGTTTGCTTGTCCCACAGCGCGTAGAAACTGTTCTGCGTATAGGGCGTATTGGGATCGGCGGGCTGCAAATATCGGCCGGTGCCGAACAGGACCGTGTAACCCCCCTGGGGGTGTGCGCCGATCACCGGAGGGGCGGTGATCACCTGCCGGGCGCCCGACGAATCTTTCGCGGTATAGAAAGGCGTAGTGCCTCCGAATGAGAAACCCCAGGAGCTGGGATTGGCACTGGAAACATTCATCTTCCACATGTTGCCGAGCAGGTCGCCTGCATAGATGTAGTCGATAGTGCCGTCACCGCTCGTGTCCAGCAACGCCGGAGGCGAGAAGCCGTTTGGCGTCGCGCCGGACCCCTGGAAGGTATTGAAGTGCATGTAATGGGTTCCGTCCACCCACGCGCCCTTGTTGTTGATCATGTCCTCGATAAAAAACACATACATGTTGGCGCGCCCGAAACTGTAAGACGCCGCATCGAAATAATCACCGGGGCTCGGGCAAGGGAGGGAAGAACAGGCATAACTGTGGTTGTAGCCGTTGCCTACTATGATCGCCCATTTGCCGTTGGCCATCTTCGCGATTTGCGGCTGGCCGAAGATGTTGCCGATGCGGTTCAGAGACTCGTCGATATCGCGGAATTCGAACAGTACCCAGCTATTCGCGTTCGATTCCTTGTTGCCGATGTAAGGCGACACGGAGCCAGTCGGGTCGGTGACGTCGAGCACCATCAGGCTATGGCCGCCGGCGGCTTGCGTGCTGACTAAAATCGTGCGCCACTGTCCGTTGACATAGACATCCGCGGTTATGGGCGTCCCATCGACGAAATAGCGGTGTGAATAAGAAGGCGCGGAGAGCCATGGCAGCTTGTAATAGACGTTCCCCGGCACATAGGCGAAAACCTCATTGCCATTCGTTGAAGTCGTAGAGGCGTCAAAACCGTGCAGCATGCCGTCGTTCGCGCCGACGTAGATCATCGATGGGCGGTTGGCGTAGGTGGTCTTGAAGGTCACATAGGTCGCATCCGCAAATGCGTTGTTCGGCGGACCCACGAACTGGGGGTTCGAATTGACGATGTCTCCCAACTTGGAGTTGATGCGGCGGCGGAAATTGTTGACTCCGAATCCTTCGCTCGCGCCGTCGCCGCGCAGGTAATCCAGCCGTTGGGATCCTTTGCCGTCATTCACCCCCGCCACGCCCACGCCTAAAAAGCTCGTGTCCAACAGAGTCTGCTGCGCGGAATTCAGCGATGCCCACCGGAAAGGAATTCCGACGGGCGGAACGGTGGACTGATCGATGGTCGCGATATTGCGGTTGTTCGGCGCGATAGAATTTATCTTCTGTCCAGCATCCCACTCGGGCGCCGAGGCGATGACGCCGTTGATGTCGATCGTGAACGAGAGAAGCTGCCCGCTCCAGTCGTTGGAGTTGAAACGCGCCTGGTAGATGCGACTGCCGCTGTTGAGCGAAGTCGAGTTCGTCGCAACCGACGATGCGGACGATGTCGTCAAGATCGCAACGAACGCCTTGTCGAGCGCGGCTTCCAGACCAAGCGGGTTCGACACAAGGAAGTAGTTGTCCGGAATACCGTCAGCACCGGCCACACCGGCGGTATCCTTAATGTCCCATTCGGTTGTGAGATCGGGCAGGTTGTTGCCGCCCGTGCCGGATTCCTTGAAGCCGCCCCATTTGGCCGCGT
>CAZZDV010000030.1:0-23675 GCA_964652785.1 uncultured Bordetella sp. | reverse complement strand
GGTTCGAGCAGCGCGGCGCGAGCTTCTATTTCCACGGGCTCTCGGGATTCGTCGCGCGCGCGTTTCGCGCCTACTTCCGCGCGCGGCCCCGGCTGGGCGAAGCAGTGCATGAGTTCCTCGACGCCGGCTGCGTGGGCGAGCAACGGGCGATCTACGACGAACGCATCGCCCCGCGGCTGTGGACGCGCGAAGTGAACTGGGCCCTGTCGCGCCAGCTCACCATGAGCCTGCTCGGCGTGCCCTACCCGCAGCGCAAGCTGGTCGAGAAGCAGCACCCGGAGGGCATCCCCGGCTTCATCCGCGAAGCCGTCGAATACGTTTCGCGCACCCTGCCGATCGCGCACAACTATTTCTGGCGCGTCTACGTCACAGGGCGCTACAGCCGCGACTGCTGCCCGGAGTACCTCAAGCCCGCGCAGTTCGCCGCGCTCAAAGCGGGCCTGGTCGATCGCATCGAGGTGCACACCTGCATGCTGACCGACTTCCTGCGCGCCCATGACGGGCGGATCTCGCGCTTCGTGCTGCTCGACCACATGGACTGGATGAGCTCCTACTACCCGCAGGCGCTCGCCGAGGAATGGGCCGCGATTTTCGAGAAGGCCGCGCCCGATGCGCGCATCCTCCTGCGCAGCGCCCATGCCCGCCCGCCCTACCTGGACCGCACCCGGGTGGGCGCCTCCGGCCCCATCCTCGCCGAGCGCCTGCACTTCAGGCACCAGCTGGCGCGAGACCTGCAGCAGCACGACCGCGTGCATACTTATCCTGGTTTTGTAATCGCCGATGTCGCTGCTTGAAACCCTGAAGCGCGATGCCGCGGTGCTCGGCCGGCTTGCCTACGGAATGCCTCGCGCGCGCTCGCACGCGGAGCGCCTGCAGGCGTTTTACGCGCCGCAGGCCGATGACTACGACGCGTTCCGCGAAAAGCTGCTCGCCGGCCGTGCCGAGCTGATGCGCAGGCTCGCGCCCGCGCCCGGCGCGTACGTGGTGGAACTCGGCGCCGGCACCGGTCGCAACATCGACTTCCTCGGCGGGTCGCTCGATCGCCTGGGGCGCGTGGACCTGGTCGACCTGTGCCCGGCCCTTCTCGAGCGCGCCCGCAAGCGTGCGGAGGGGAGGCCGAACGTGCGCGTGGTGCGAGAGGACGCCGCGGCATTCCGGCCCGAGCGCGCGGCCGACTGCGTCTACCTGTCGTATTCTCTCAGCATGATTCCCGACTGGCGCGCCGCGATCGCGAACGCGGTCGGGATGCTGCGCCCCGGGGGCACGCTCGGCGTGGTCGACTTCCAGGTGTCGGCGCAGGCAGGCGCGGGCGCGGCGCTGGCGCGCGCGTTCTGGCGCACGTGGTTTGCGCACGACGGCGTGTTGCTGAACCCGGATCACCTGCGCGAACTGCGCTCGGGGCTGCCGCGCCACTACTCGATCGAGCTCGAAGCGCCGGTGCCTTACCTGCCGCTCCTGCGGGTGCCGTACTACCTTTTCGTCGGCCGCAAGCCCGGCCGGAGCGCTACACGATCCGCTTACCCTGCCGCCATACGGCACGCACGATCGGCTGCCTGAGGCCGTCGAGGCCTTCGACCAGGCGAACCTGCACCAGGTCCGCGCGCATGCCGGGAGCGATCTCGCCGCGGTCGTGCAGACCCACCGATCTTGCCGGATTTAGGCTGATCGTGGCGACCGCCTGCGGGATCGAAAAGCCGGCCTGGTCCACCAGGCGGAACGCGCCCATGAGCAGGCTGATCGGCACGTAGTCCGACGACAACGTGTCCAGCAGGCCCAGCTTCGCGAGTTCGAGGGCGGCGACGTTGCCCGAGTGCGAGCCTCCGCGCACCACGTTGGGCGCGCCCATCACGGTCGACATGCCATGCTCGCGCGCCGTGCGCGCCGCGGCGACGGTGGTCGGGAATTCGGAGATCGCCGCGCCTTCGCGGCGGGCCTCGAAGACATGCGCGGGCTTGGTGTCGTCGTGGCTCGCAAGCGCGATGCCGCGCGTGCGAGCGTACTCGACGAAATACCGCCGGTGCGGCGTCGCGTAGCGCTCCTGCAGCACCTTCGAGTTCGCAACCTGCCGGTCGAACTTCTCGTCGGACCAGCCCTTCTTGCCGGTGTAATAGGTTTGCGCCTGCTTGAGGTCTTCCCACTGGCGCTGGCCGGGCGTGTGGTCCATGAGGGAGATGAGGCCCACGCGCGGGTCGCCGACGAACGGTGCGAACAGGTCGATCGTGTTCGGCGCGGGCAGCTCGCAGCGCACATGCAGCAGGTGCTCGGCGCGCAAGAGGCCGGCCTGCGAAGCGCGGTCGATGCAGTCGATCACCTCGCCCCACCCCTGGCCGCGCAGCGCATCCTCGTCCGCGTCGCCTACCCCCAGCGCATCGTAGACGGTCGTGATGCCCGCCGCCGCTATCTCGGCATCGTGCGCAAGCAGCGCCGGCAGCGCCGGCCAGCGCACTTTCGGGCGCGGCATGAGGTGGCGCTCGAAGTTATCGGTGTGGATCTCCACAAGCCCGGGCAGCAGGAAATCGCCCTCGAGATCGGCCGTGCCCGGCGCCGACGTGTTGCCCGAGTCGATTGCGACGATCGTGCCACCGGCCGCGGCGAGCGTGCCCTGCACGACTTCACCGCCGAGCACCAGGCGCGCGCTCTTGAAAACCAGGTCTGCGTTCATTGGAAGTCCGCCATGTCGAGAGTTCGGGTGGCCACGGAGTCGCGCACGCGCGCGTCGTGAAAGATGCCAACGATGGCCGCGCCTTCGGTGCGCGCCTCGTTGATGAGGCCGACCACCGTGACGCGGTTGGCCGCGTCAAGCGATGCCGTGGGCTCGTCCAGCAGCAGCACGCTGCGCGGTTTGACGAAGCTGCGGGCGATATTCACGCGCTGCTGTTCGCCGCCCGAGAACGTGGCCGGCGGCACGTACCAGAGCCGTTGCGGGATGCGCAAGCGCAAAAGCAGCTGCTGCGCCCTGGCCTGCGCTTCGCGCGCGAGCTCGGGGTTGCCGCCGGCATCCTCCACCAGCGGCTCGGCCACCACGTCGATCGCCGGCACGCGCGGGACCACCCTGAGGAACTGGCTTACGTAGCCGATCGTGTCGCGGCGCAGTTCGAGCAGCTCACGCGGCGAAGCCGAAGCCACGTCGACTTCGCGCCCGCCATGGCGCACGCGGATCGAGCCTGAGCTCGCGCGGTAGTTGGCATAGATGAGCTTGAGCAGTGTGCTCTTGCCGGCCCCCGAAGGCCCGTCGAGCGCCACGCATTCGCCCGGCCTCACGTCGAACCCGACGTTGCCGAGCACCGGCAGCTCGGCCCCGCCCTGGTTGTGCAGGAGGAACCTCTTCGACAGGCCGACGATCGTGAGCGCGGCCGGGCGGTCGGAAAAACTCATGGATGCAGCACCGAGGAGACGAGCAGTTGCGTATAGGGATGCTGCGGGTCGTCGAGCACCTGGTCGGTGAGGCCGGTTTCCACGACGCAGCCATCCTTCATGACCATCATGCGATGCGCGAGCAGCCGCGCCACGGCCAGGTCGTGCGTGACGACGACCGCGGCAAGCGAAAGCTGCCGCGTAAGCGAACGCAGGAGATCGAGCAGCCTCGCCTGCACCGAAACATCCAGCCCCGAGGTCGGCTCGTCCATGAAAATCAGGCGTGGCTGCGTGACCAGGTTGCGCGCGATCTGCAGCCGCTGGCGCATGCCGCCGGAGAAAGTCTTCGGCGAATCGTCCATGCGCGCCGCATCCATCTCGACGCGCGAGAGCCAGTGCGCGGCGGTGTCGCGGATGCGGCCGTAGTGCCGCTCGCCCAGCGCCATGAGACGCTCGCCGACGTTTGCCCCGGCCGAAACGTTCATGCGCAATCCTTCGATCGCGTTCTGGTGCACATAACCCCAGTCGGTGCGCGCGAGGAGCCTGCGGGCCGATTCCGCCAGGCCATAGACATCCACGACCCCCTCGTGGCGCGTGAGGAATTCGACGCGGCCGGCATCCGGCATCTGGCGCGCCGAAACGCACTCCAGCAGCGTGGTCTTGCCGGAACCCGATTCGCCGACCACGGCGAGGACCTCGCCCGCGTAGAGCTCAAAGGAGACTTTGTCCACGGCGATGCGATTGCCGAACCGCTTGGCGATCCCGGTGACGCGCAGGATCGGTCCCGGGACATGGGCAGGCTCAGTCACCGGCGTCCCTGCGTTCGCGGCAGTAGTCGGTGTCGGAGCAGACGAACATCCGCCCGCCCTGGTCGTCGGTGATCACTTCATCCAGGAAACTCGCCTGCGCGCCGCACAGCGCGCAGGCCGAGCCCCAGCGCTGCACTTCGAAGGGGTGGTCCTCGAAGGCGATGCTTTCCACCGTCGTGTACGGCGGCACCGCGTAGAGGCGCTTTTCGCGCCCGGCGCCGAAAAGCTGCAGCGCCGGGTTCATGTTCATCTTTGGATTGTCGAACTTCGGGATCGGCGAGGGCGCCATGAGGAAGCGGCCGTTCACCATCACGGGATAGTCGTAGGTCGTGGCGATATGCCCGTAGCGCGCGACGTCCTCGTACAGCTTCACATGCATGAGCCCGTACTCGGCCAGGGCATGCATGCGGCGCGACTGCGCCTCGCGCGGCTCGAGGCGCTGCAGCGGCTCGGGCTGCGGCACCTGGTAGACGATGATCTGCCCGGCTTCGAGCGGCGTTTCCGGAATCCGGTGCCGCGTCTGGATGATCGAGGCCTCCACGGTGCGCTCGGTCGTCGCGACGCCCGCGGTGCGCTGGAAGAAGCGGCGGATATTGACCGCGTTCACCGTGTCGTCGGCGCCCTGGTCGATCACCTTGAGCACGTCGGCCGGCCCGATGATCGCCGCGGTGACCTGGATGCCGCCGGTGCCCCAGCCGTAAGGCAGCGGCATTTCGCGCGAGCCGAACGGCACCTGGTAGCCGGGAATCGCCACGGCCTTGAGCAGCGCCCGGCGGATCATGCGCTTGGTGCGCTCGTCGAGGTACGCGAAGTTGTACTCCGCGTCCCGCGCGACCGGCGCGTGCGGGGGAAGGTCAGCGGCCTTCAAGCGGCTTCGGCCGGCAAGTCCGCGCCGCTTTGCGCGTTGGCGCGCATCTTGCGCACCAGCTCGAGCTCGGACTGGAAATCCACGTAGTGCGGCAGCTTGAGGTGCTGCACGAACCCGGAGGCTTCGAGGCTGTCGCTGTGCGAGAGCACGAACTCCTGCATCTGCACCGGCGACTCGGCGTCCTCGCCGAGCTCTTCGGCGCGCAGCGCGCGATCGACGAGCGCCATCGCCATCGCCTTGCGCTCGCTGTGCCCGAACGCGAGGCCGTAGCCGCGCGTGAACTGCGGCGGCTCGGTTTTCGATCCGCCGAACTGGTTCACCATCTGGCATTCGGTCAGCTCGATCTCGCCGATCGAGACCGCGAAGCCAAGCTCTTCGGGCACGATTTCGATCTCGGCCAGGCCGTAGCGGATCTCGCCCGCGAAAGGATGCGTATGCGCATAACCGCGCTGGCTCGAGTAGCCCATCGCGAGCAGGAACCCCTCGTCGCCTCGTGCGAGGTTCTGCAGGCGCGTGGCGCGGTCGGCGGGAAACGCCAGCGGCTCGCGGGTCAGGTCCTTGGGTTCCGGATCGCCAACGGATGGCGCATGCGCTTCGATCAGGCCTTCGTGGTTGAGGAGATCGACCACACGCGGCACTGTCTCCTCGCCGCCCGGCCTTGGCACGACGTTGGCAGCGCGGGGTGCGTTGCCGCTCGCGGCAGCCAGCGAGAAATCGAGCAGCCGCTGGGTGTAATCGTAGGTGGGCCCGAGCACCTGCCCGCCCGGGAGATCCTTGAAAGTCGCCGACACGCGCCGCCACAGCCGCATGCGCGCCGTATCGACCGGCTGCGTGTAGGCGAGGCGCGGCAGCGTCGCGCGATAGGCGCGCAACAGGAAGATCGCCTCGACGAGGTCGCCCGCAGCCTGCTTGATCGCCAGCGCCGCGAGGTCCGGGTCGTAAAGCGAACCTTCGGCCATGACGCGGTCGACCGACAGCCGCAACTGGGAGCGGATCTGGGCGGTGGTCAGTTCGGGCAGCGCGGGATCCCCGCGGCGCTGCTCGGCGAGCAGGTCATACGAATTGAGAATCGCTCGTTCGCCGCCTTTGACTGCTACGTACATGCTAGGGCTCGATGCGCGTGGTGCGCGGCAGGCCCACCAGCCGGCGGCCGCACGAGATGAAGATGTCGACACCGCGCGGAAACATCCCGTGGTTCGCCGCCCACTGCGCAAGGAACGCATGGTCGAGGCCCGCGACGGCCAGCCTTGTCCGGCCGCGGATGCCGGGTCCGGTCAGCGACCAGCCGGAGTCGTCGCGCAGCTCGTCCGCCTGCAGCACCAGCGTGGCCGAGCGGTCCGGATAGTCCTCGCTGCCCGAGGCGAACGCTTCGAGAGGGGGAAGGCCGCGGCCCGTGGACAGCAACGCAAAATCCGCGAGGCACGGCGTATCGGCCCGTCGGCAACCCGTATGGAACCCGAGGAACTCGCCGATCGCCGCGCCGTGCGCGCTCGCTTCCAGGCTGGGCGCAATCCACAGGCGGGTGTCCTGGTCGAGCAATGCAAGCAGCAGCGAATACGCCGCGGGATGCGCGCCCTTCGGCACTTCGGCTTCCGACTCGACCTCGAGGAGGGTGCCGGGCCGCGAGATCGCCTCGAGGCAGGAGCGGAACACCGCCTGGCTGCCAAAGGAGGGATCGGCGAATCCCGCGCCGATGCCGCCAAGATCGAAACTGGTGGATGAACTCATGGGCCCGTCTCCCTCGCCACGGTGAAGAACTCGACCTTGGTCGCCTGCGCCCGCTGCCGCCGCGCCAGGTCTTCGGCCGCCTGAGCGCGCGCGGCGGGCTCGACGACGGTCCGGAAGATTTCGTCATGCATCGAAGCGTCCTGGAGAAGCGCATCGGCCAGCGCGGCAAGCTCGCACTTGCGCCGCGAGCGCCCCTGAACGTAAGCCACTCCGGTGAGTCCGCCGGCCAGGCGAAGCACGCAGCGAGTCACGGTCACCTCGCCCAGGTTGAAGCGGTCGCCGGTGCCGCCAATGCGTCCGCGCACCATCGCGAGCCCCGTTTCCGGGCGGCGCAGCCACGTGAACTGCGTGTGGGCATGCGCCGACATCGTGCTTTCGAGCAATTCGGGATCGGCTTTGGCGAGCGCCCCCATCCAGCGCTGCCGGCTCGTTGGGGCCGGCTGGCCTTCGGCGGGGGTGTCAACAGGACGCAACATGCATTCGGTAGATTTCGCGGAACCGCACTTCGGAGACTTCGATGCTGGATGCTAACGGTCAGGTATTAAAATTTTGTGACGACGCTTCGCCGCCAGCCGCATGAACGACCCTCGCAGATACGCTCTTTACTACGCCCCGGGAGAGGACACTGAATGGGCGCGGTTCGGCGCGCAGTGGTTTGCAAACGTCGACGAAGCACCACGCCGATACGGATTTCACGCGACCCTCAAAGCGCCCTTCAGGCTTGCGCGGGGCGCTTCGCTCGAAGGCCTTCTGGAGGAGCTCGGGCGTTATTGCGCCGGGCAGCGCACCTGGCCGATGCCGCCGCTCAAGATCGCGTTGCTTGGCGACTTTCTCGCGCTGATTCCCGAGGACGCCGATCCGCGGATCGACGCCGTGGCGGCCGAATGCGTGATCCGGTTCGACCGGTTCCGCGCGCCGCTGGACGAGCGCGACCTTGCGCGGCGCAATCCCGAGCGATTGGACGCGGACGAACTTCGCCTGCTCCATCGCTGGGGGTATCCGCAGGTGCTCGAACGATTCCGGTTCCACTTGTCACTGACCGGTCCGCTTGGCGAAACCGATCCGAGGCGCGTAGCCGAGCTGACCATCGAGGCGGGCAAGGCCATGGATATCCTGGGACGGCCCGAGTTCGATGCCATTTGCGTGTTCGAGGAACCGCAAGCGGGCGGCGATTTCCGTCTCGTGCAGCGCGTGCCGTTCGCAACCCCGGCGCGGAAATCCGCACGCGCGTCGCTCGGAACCACGCGCCGTCACCGCCATGTCATATCCCGGATCTAGGATCATGCCAAGGGCGCTTGCACCCCTCGTTCAATCCCTTGGGCGCGAAAAGCCAGAACTTACCGGAGCATTGGATGGATCTCTCGCCGACGCAGGTGCGCGCGATCTTCGTTTCCGACGTCCATCTCGGCACGCCGGCCTGCCAGGCGGGGCGGCTGCTGGAATTCCTCAAAGCCCACGACTCGGAGTATCTGTTCCTGCTCGGCGACATCGTCGACTTCTGGGCCATGCGCAGGCGCGGCGTCTATTGGACGGCCGAGCAGAACACGCTGGTGCAGAAGATCCTCAAGCGTGCGCGGCACGACGTCAAAGTCGTCTTCATCCCGGGCAACCACGACGAGGCCGGCCGCGAGCACGCGGGCACCTCGTTTGGCAACATCCGCGTCGAGCGCGACTACATGCACGAAGCCGCCGACGGCCGCAACTACCTCCTCATCCACGGCGACGAGTTCGACCAGGTCACGAAATACCACCGCTGGCTCGCGATCCTCGGCGATGAGGCCTATGCGTTTCTGGTTCGCGTGAACCTGTGGCTCTCGTGGGCGCGGCGCAGGCTGCGCATCCCCGGCTACTGGTCGCTCTCGGGTTACGCCAAGCTGAAAGTCAAAAGCGCGGTGAGCTTCATTTTCGATTTCGAGGAATCGGTGCTGCGCCATGCGCGGGAGCGCGGCGCCGACGGCGTGATCTGCGGCCACATCCATGCGGCTGCACTGCGGATGAGCGGTGCGGTTACCTACATCAACTGCGGCGACTGGGTCGACAGCTGCACGGCGGTCGTTGAGCACCTCGACGGCCGCATGGAGCTCGTGCTCTGGGGGCAGGACCAGAACGCGGCGGAAGTACACCCGCGTCCCACGACGATCGCGCGTCCCGCGCCTGCCGACCGCGCCCACGCGGGACCGTTCGGCGAGACCGTATAAAGTTGAACTTTACTTACTTTAGATCCAAGCGCAGGGCGGCCAGTATGCCTATGCAGTTTCCCTATTTGACAATCCAGAACGCTCTTCGCAATCGGCGGCGCCCGTGCGCGGATGCGCAACCACCCCGGCCAGGACCCGCTCGAATTCGTCGATGACCCGCGGCCACCCAAGCCGGGAGGCCACGAGCACGGCGTTCTTCCTGAGCCGCTCGACCGTGTGGGCGGAGCGCGCCAGCGTTTGCGCAGCCGCGACGAACCCTTCTTCGTCCCCCAGCGGCACCAGCAGCCCCGACTCCCCGTCGACAATGTGCTGGCGGGCGGCCGCATAGTCGTACGCGGCGACCGCCAGGCCGCTGGCGAGCGCTTCGGTCGTGACGTTGCCGAAGGTTTCGGTCACGCTGGGAAAAAGGAACAAGTCCGCCGATGCGTAGTGCGCCGCCAGATCGGCGCCCCTGCGCGTGCCGGCGAAGACGAAATCCGGATGCGCTTCGCGTAGCGCTGCCGCGTCCGGCCCGTCGCCGACCAGCGCCACGCGCGCATCCGGCCTTGCCTTGCGCACCGCGAGTGCCGCCTCGACGAACAGGCGCAGGTTCTTTTCCGGCGCCAGCCTGCCGACGTGCAGCACGACCGGCTCGTCCGCCTTGCAGCCCCACTGCGCGCGCAGCGATGCACTGCGCCGCGCCGGGTTGAACAAGCCCAGGTCGATGCCGCGGCCCACGACCGCGAGCCGCTCGAAGCCGCGCCTGGCCAGGGCCTGGCGCAATTCTTCGGTGGGCACGAGGGTCGCGTCGCACAGGTTGTGCATCGTGCGCAGCAGCCGCATGACGCCCCCGGCGAACATTCCGATCCCGTAGTGGCGGCTGTAGGCATGAAAGTTGGTATGGAAACCGGAGGACAAGGGAATGCCCAGACGGCGGGCGGCGATCACGGCGGCCCACCCGAGCGGCCCTTCGGTCACCACGTGCACCACGTCCGGACGCACTGCCCGCCAGCGCTTCGCGAGCGCACCCGGCAACGCGAACCCCATCTGCAGCTCGGCATAACGCGGGATCGACAGTCCGCGCATGAAGTGTTCGGAGAATCGCTCGCCCGCAGCGGCGGCCTCTCGCCGCCCCGGGCGCCGTGCGGGCCGCGTGAGCTCCACGCTGTGGCCCCGCGCGAGCAGGGTTTCGACGATCTGGCCCATGGTGCGGGCGACGCCGTTGACCTCCGGCGGGTAGGTTTCGGTCACTACCGCGATGCGCAACGCCCGGCTCACGAGGCGAGGACCGCTTCAAGGGAACGGTTCATGGCGCGCACAGTGTGGGCCGCGCATGTGAATTCGCGATGACCGCCTCATGGCGCTTTTGTGACAGCGGCTTCACGGCAGGAAAAGCAATGGCATGCCCATCCGGACACGCGCGCCGGTCTCGATCCCGGGACAAAGCGCGAAGCCGGCCGGCGCAAACACGATGATCGTCGAGCCATGCTCGAACCAGCCCATTTCGTCGCCTTTCGCAAGGCGCGCGTCGCAGGTCAGCACCTGCGGACCCTTGTAGCGAAGGTGCAACAGCACGTCGATGAAATGCAGGCGGATGCCGGCCACCAGCACGGCCGCGACCGGAACGAGGGTGATGCGGTGCCTGCCCACCTCCAGCCTGCAGCGGATGAGTGCGCGCTCGTTCTTGCAAAAGAGCTTTTCGACTCGCTTCAGGGCGATAGGGTTGACGTTCCAGGTGTCGCCGCTGACATAGGTCACCTGCTCGACCCGGCAATCGTGCGGCGCATGGAAGCGGTGGTACATCGCGGAGGTGAGCCGCAGCGTGACGTACGTCCCGTCGGCATAGCGTTTCGCAAGGTCTTCGTCGCAAAACAGTTCCGGCAACGTGTACGGGAATCCCTTCGCCTGGAAGATCCGTTGGCCCTCGATCCGCCCGCAGGCGCCGACGATGCCGTCGCACGGGCTGGTAAGGATCGCCGGATCGGCGTCGACGGTCCGCGCGCCGGCCTTGAGCTCGCGCGTGAAGCAGTCATGCAGGCTGCGGAAGGCACTTTGCGGCTTGCGGGCTTCAGCCAAATCGAGGTCGGTAAACAGCTTCCACACCGCGATCGAGGCATCGCGCACCCACGGGTGCTCGATGCGGCTGAACCACCCCATGAACCGCGTGACGAGCTGGCGCGGGATGCGGTTCGTGAGCAGGAAGTTCAGATCCTCCTGGCGCACGAGGCGGACGATCAGGGCGCGCGCTGCATTGAATCCGACCCCAGTCACAAGCGTGCAACCTTCGTGGCGCAACCTCGCGCGCGGAGGTCCGCATGAACGACGAATTCACGCTCTACGCGCTTGGCGCGGTTGCGCTGGCCGCGACGCTCCCGCGCCTCAAGACCCGGCTCGAGCTGTCGCTCGCCAAGCATCCCTCGCTGACCGGGCACTCGCGCATGGCGCGGCGGCTGGCAAAGCTGGTCCCTTATTACGAGTACGGCGAGGACCGGTTCTTTCGCTCCGACGGCGCGCCCGACGAGGTCGAGACGCTGCGCCGCGTCGGTTTCGCGCGCCTGGCCGACTTCTATCGCGAGCGCTACGCGCGCTCGGTCGCGGCCACGGCCGAAGTCGAGCACGGCATCTCGGACCTGCAGTTCACGAGCGCCTACCGGGTGCCCTTCCAGTACAGCCGCTACGTGCGCGAGCGCCTCAGGAGCGGCGCCTTCGCCGCAGGCTCGGAGGGCGTGACGCTGACCGACCTCGACGACAACCGGTTCTATGACCTGACCGGCGCCTACGGGGTGAACGTGTTCGGCACCGATTTCTACAAGGCGTGCCTTGCCCGCGCCAACGAGCGCGCGGGCGCGCTCGGCCTGGTGCTCGGGCCCTACCACCCGGTGGTGGCCGACAACGTCAAGCGCCTGATCGCGATCTCCGGCTTCGACGAGGTTTCGTTCCACATGTCGGGCACGGAGGCGGTCATGCAGGCCGTGCGCCTGGCGCGTTATCACTCGCGGCGCTCTCACCTGGTGCGATTCAGCGGGGCGTACCACGGCTGGTGGGGCGACGTCCAGCCCGGCGTGGGCAACCCCATGCCGGCGCACGAAACCTACACGCTCAAGGAGATGGACGAGGACACGCTGCGCGTGCTCGCACGCCGCCGGGACATCGCCTGCGTGCTGGTCAACCCGCTGCAGGCGCTCCACCCCAACTCGAGCGCGCCGGCCGATTCGACGCTCGTTGACGGCTCGCGGCGCGCGCATTACGACCGCGCCGCCTACACCGCGTGGCTCGAGAAACTGCGCGCGGTGTGCAGCGAGCGCGGCATCGTGCTCATCTTCGACGAGGTGTTCCTCGGCTTCCGGCTGGCTCCCGGCGGCGCACAGGAATACTTCGGCGTGCGCGCCGACATGGTCACCTACGGCAAGACCCTGGGCGGCGGGCTGCCGGTGGGCGTGGTCTGCGGCCGGCGCGAGCTCATGAAGCGCTTTCGCGACGACCGCCCGGCCGATGTGAGCTTCGCGCGCGGCACGTTCAATTCGCATCCGTACGTGATGGCGGCGATGAACGAATTCCTGCTGCGCCTCGAATCGCCGGAAATCCGCGCCCTCTACCTCGACCTCGACGACATCTGGAACGCGCGTGCCGCGCGCCTCAACGCGCGCCTGCGCGCCGAGTCCCTGCCGGTGCAGGTGGCCAACCTTTCCACCATCTGGACCGTGCTCTACACCCGGCCTTCGCGCTACCACTGGATGCTCCAGTACTACCTGCGCGCCGAGGGGCTGGCGCTCTCGTGGGTCGGCAGCGGGCGGCTGATCTTCAGCCTCAACTATACGGACGCGGATTTCGAGGCGGTCGCGGAGCGTTTCGTTGCGGCCGCCCGCGCGATGCAGCGCGACGGCTGGTGGTGGACCAGCGCGGCGCTGACCACCAAGGCGATCCGGCGACGCATCCTGCGCGAGATGCTTGCCCGCTGGTTCTAAGCTCAAGAACGGTGCTTGGCGCCCATCGGGTCGATGAGCTGGCCGCGCAGCAGGTACAGCGGCGCCCTGCAGTAGAGCTTCACGTCATGGAACGGGTCGGTGAGGATCTTCGAGAGCCACACCAGGCCGGTGCGCGCGTCCTTCAGGTAGAACAGGTGGAAGGTGCGGAACAGCAAGCCGCCGACGCCGATGACGAGCCACATCTGCGCCGTGTGGCGGATGAACTCCTCAGGCGTCGCATGCGCCTCGAAGATCCCCCATAGGGTGGGATCGACCAGGAGAGCGATCGGCGAGAAGGCCCAGATCGCGAGCAGCACGGTCTTGCGGCGCAGGTTGTAGCCCACCTTGATCGCTTCCTTGTGCTCGTGCGTGGCCTGGTTCACATGGTCGTAATCCTTGGGCTCGAAGAAGAAGTGCCCGACCTGGCGGCTGGTCATCGCGATCAGCCAGCCGACGAGCGCGGCGGCCGCCGGATCCGAGAAAAGCAGCATGTAGGCCCACAGGAAACTAAGAGCGCTCACGAGGTGCAGGGACTGGTTGATGCGGCTGTGGTGGTAGTAGCGGTGGTCGTCCCAGCGCTGCACCCTCAGGGTGTCGAGAAAATCGCGCATCGAATGCTCCTTTTTTTCTGATTTACATGACGGCGGCGTGTCACGTTCTACCGGACGAGCATGAAAGTTTTGCTACCGGCGCATTAAGGTTTTGCGTCCGCGCCGGGAGCCCGGAGTGCTTCGATGACAGTCCGGTGACGAAATGTGCGCCACGCGGTAGAACGCACACGCCAAGCATGGCAACATTGCAGGATGATGTCAGCCGAAGTCTTTTTGTGGTGGGCGCTCCTGTGCACGGTCAGCGGGCTCAACATCGCCGCCTGGTCGCTTTCGTTTGCGGTGCTCGCGCGCCGCCAGCCGCTCCTGTCGCCCGAGGCCTACGCGCACCGCCGCCTGCAGCTCCTCCTTTCAGCCGGGTATGTATTCGGCTGCGCCTTCCGCTCCGCGCTGCCGGTCTACGACGTCGGCCGCATGGTCATGATCGATTCCTGGCTCTCCAGCGTGATCGTGGGCCGCTCTGTGGCGACTTTTGCGGAGCTGTGCTTCGTCGCGCAATGGGCGCTCATGCTGCGCGAAATTTCGCGCGCCACCGGCAGCGGCGTCGGCCGCGTCGCTTCTTTCGTGGTCGTCCCGCTGATCGCGATCGCCGAAGCCTTCTCGTGGTATTCGGTGCTCACCACCTCCAACCTCGGCCATGTGCTGGAGGAATCGATCTGGGGCTTCAGCGCGGCGCTCATGGTCGTGAGCCTGGTGGCGATCTGGCCACGTTGCGACAGGACATTGCGGCCCCTCCTCGCCGTGTGGTGCGCGGCGGGCATCGCCTACGTGGCTTTCATGTTCCTCATCGACGTGCCGATGTACTGGTCGCGCTGGCTGGCGGATGAGGCGGCCGGCCGCGCCTACCTCAGCCTTGGGCAGGGCGTACTAGACACCTCCCAGCGATGGGAGGTGTCCCATCGCTGGGAGGATTGGCGCGGCGAAGTGACCTGGATGTCGCTCTATTTCAGCGTGGCGGTGTGGCTCAGCATTGCCCTTGTGCACGCGCCGGTAGCGTCGCGTGCGGCGGCGCCGGGTCCGCATTCGCGCTCGCCGGCCTGATCTCGCAGGCCTCGCCGCCGCAGCAGTTTTCGGTGAGGTAGGCAAGTACTTCGTTCATGCGGCGCGCATCGGCCGAATAGTGCACGAAGCGGCCCGCGCTGCGCGCCTTCAGCAGCCCGGCATTCGAAAGCTGCGCGAGATGGAAGGATGCGGTCGCCGCGGGCAGCTTCAGGGCGGCGGCGATCGTTCCCGCGGGGAGCCCTTCAGGACCGGCCACCACCAGCCTGCGGAAGATGGCAAGGCGCGTTCCCTGGGCAAGCGCGGCAAGCGCCTTCACGACCCGGTCCGGTTTCATGTTCTATTCCTCTCGAGGCGCGCGCATGACAGCGTCCGCCAGCAGCGCAAGCGCTGCGCCGATGGCTTGCGCGGCCATGAATGCCGGTGCGTCCGCGGGCCGGATGCCCGCGAAAGTATCGGTCAGGCTGCGCGCAAGCGTCACTGCCGGATTGGCAAATGAGGTGGAGGCCGTAAACCAATAGGCGCCGGTGATATAGCCGCCGACCGCGAATGGCGCAAATTTCGCGTTCGCGCCGCGGCAGGAGAGCACCACAATCACCAGCCCGAAGGTCGCCACGATCTCGCTCCACCACTGGGCTGTTCCCGTCCTGATGGTGGTGGAGACCTGCAGCAGCTCGAGCTCGAACATCCCGTGCGCGGCCAGCACCCCGGCAATCGCGCCCGCGCATTGCGCGACCGTGTAGGCTGCGGCCTCCCTCCATTCGAGATCGCCCTTCCACGCCGCGGCAGCGCTGACCACGGGATTGAAATGAGCGCCCGAGACCGCGCCGAAGGCCACGATCAGCGCCACCAGCGCGCCGCCCGTGGCGATCGAATTGGCAAGCAGCGCGAGGTGGACGTTGCCCTCCGAGAGCTTCAAACCCATGATCCCGGATCCGACGACGGCCGCGAGCAGGAGCGCGCTGCCGAGCGCTTCGGCAAGGCAGCGACGCGCGAGTGCGCCGGTCATTGCGTGCCGATGTCGTCCAGGCTGCGCTCGAGGGCGAGCCGGTCGAGCTTCTCCATCGGCAGGCTCAGCAACAGGTTGATCCGGTGCGATAACGCCGCGAAGGCCGCGACAAAAGCCCTGCGCTTGTGCTCATCGTTGCCCTCTACCGCGGCAGGATCGGGGACGCCCCAATGAGCCGTGGCCGGCTGTCCTGGCCAATACGGGCACGCCTCGGCCGCGGCGGAATCACAGACGGTGATGACGATATCCATGCCCGGCGCACCGGGGGCCGCGAATTCATCCCAGCTCTTGCTGCGCACACCTTCGGTGGGCACGCCGCTCTTCTCGAGGAGGTCGATGGCGTACGGATTGACCGTGCCACCCGGCTTGCTGCCCGCGCTGTAGGCCCGCAACCGCCCTTTGGAGGCGTAGTTGGCATAGGCCTCCGCAAGGATGGATCGCGCGGAATTGCCCGTGCAGAGGAAAAGGACGTTCATGTTGCGCACCCGCGAATCGTTTCGACATTTCCAAGCCTATGGAAATATTGTTACGGCTTCGTGACGGCGCGTCGCCGGCGGGCACGCCCGCCCGCCCACAGGGTGCGGCGGGAAGCTAGTCCTTCATCGCCTCGATCGCGATGTCGAGCTTCACGTCGTCGCCGATGTTCGGCACGCCGAACTTCATGCCCCAGTCGCTGCGCTTGATGGTGGCCGTCGCGTCGGCGCCGCAGAAGTCCTTCTTCAACATGGGGTGCAGCTTGCAGTTGAAAGAGATCACCGTCAGCGTGAGCGGCCGGGTGACGCCGAGCAGCGTGAGGTTGCCGTCGATCTTCGAGGGCGTGCTGCCGTTGAACTCCACTTTGGTCGACTTGAAGGTCGCGGTGGCGAACTTGGCGGGGTTGAAGAAGTCCTCCGTTTGCAGGTGCTTGTCCAGCCGCTCGTCGCCCGAGAGGTTGCCAGTGGGGTCGACGACGATCTCGACCGAGCCGGTCTTGCCCGCTGGGTCGAGCACCACCTTGCCCGAGGTCTTGTTGAGCTTGCCGCGGAAGGTCGAGGCGCCGAAGTGGTTGACCGACCACGTGACGTGGGTGTGGCGCGGGTCGACCGTGTAGCTTTGCGCGAAAGCGCCCGTAGTCATTGCTGCGGCGGCAGCCGACAGCGCAATCCCTGCAAAGATGCTCTTGTACATTGCTTTCTCCTGGAGGTGACCCGTGGCGAACACCGCCGCGGACTTGTTATTCCATCGCGCCGGCCGCCTTATTTGGCTGGACCGAGGACCAGTGTGAAGCGCACTTCGACATCGTCGGCGATCTGCGTCACGTCGGCCCACTGGCCGGTGCCGATGTCGAACAATAACCGTTTGATGACGAGTTTGCCTTGCGCGGTGAGCCCGCCGCCGGGCGCGGCAGCAACCGTGAACGGCGCGACCACGTCGCGCGTCTTGCCCTTGATGGCCAGCTTGCCGGCCGCCTCGTAACGCCCCTCGCCGACCTTTTTGATGGCGGTCGAAGTAAAGGTCGCCTTCGGGAACCTGGGCACGTCGAACCACAACGGCCGCTTGGCCTCGGTGTCGCCGTCCGAGTTGCCCGTGTCGATCGCGCCGAGCTCGATCTCGAGCGTGACCGAACCTTTTTCGGGCTGCTTTTCGTCGAAACGCACCTGCGCGGAGTATTTCGGAAAGCGCCCTTCGACGGCGACCTTCTGGTCGATCGTGTAGACGAATGCCAGCCGGCTCTTGGCGAAATCCACTGCACGCACCTGGGCGGCTGCAGGCAGGGCGAATGCAACAGCGGCGGCGACCAGCAGGGACTGCATGAACTTGCGCATCAGGACTTCTCCGGGGGTCGGGCGCGCCACGGCAGCATGCGCCGAAGCACGTCGTCGCGATCGATGAAATGGTGCTTGAGCGCGGCGGCGAAGTGCAGCGCGATCACCGCGAGCAGGGTCTTGTTAAGAAAGAAGTGTACGGTCTTCAGCGTTTCGCCGAGCTCGCGGTTGCGCTCGAGAAGGTCCGGCAGCCTGACACCGAACACCACGGTGGCAAAACCGAGTGCCGAACTCATGAGATAGCCCGACAGCGGCACCACGATCATGAGCAGGTAGAGCGCCCAGTGGGATGCATGCGCCGCATTGCGCTCCCACGCGGGCATGGCTGCGGGTAGCGCCGGGGCGGGATGACGCCAGCGCCACAGCAACCGAAGGATCACCACGGCGAAGATCGTCACGCCGATCGCTTTGTGCCAAGGCACGGCCTTGAAGCGTTGCGGCCCGATCGGCAGGCCGGCCATCCACAGGCCGACCCCGAATGCGGCGGCTATGAGCAGGAACATCACCCAATGCAGCGCCTGCGCCGTCAGCCCGTAGCGCTCGAGCCTCACGGGACTGACGAGAGGGTCAGCCACGCGAGGCCCTCAACACGCCGGGCACTTCCTTGACGACCGACAGCGCGCGCCGGAGCTGGTCCACGTCCGCCACATCGCAGGTGAAACGCATGTAGGCCAGGTCCTGCTTGGACTGCGTGTTGACCGCCGTGACGTTGATCTTCTCGCGGGCCAATGCCTCGCCCACGTCGCGCAGCAGGCCCTGACGGTCGGTCGCAACGATCGCCATGTCCACGGAGAAAGCGCCACCGCCGCTTTTTCCATCCTTCGCGCCCCAGCCGGCGTCGATCACGCGCTCTGGATGCTTGTCGCAAAGGTTGTGGAAGCTCGGGCAGTCCTCGCGATGGATCGAGACGCCGCGGCCGCGCGTGACGAATCCCCTGATCGGGTCCGGCGGCACGGGCTTGCAGCAACGCGCGAGCTGGGTCAGCAGCCGGTCGATGCCGACGATGAGGATGCCGCTGTCGCCGCCCCCGGATTTCGGCTTGCGTGTCGCGGGACCGGTCGGTTCCACCGGCTCCGGGGTCGCCTCGCCCCTGAGCGTGCGCAGTGCAATCTGGAGCTGGCGCAGGGTGATCTCGTCCCTCGCCACAGCCGCGAAGAGGTCATCGGATTTCGGGAACCCGAGCGTCGTCGCGAGCGTGTCGAGCTTGGCCTTGCCCTCGCCTTCGCGATGCATCTCGCGCTCGACGATGGCCCGCCCGGCGGCCACGGTTTCGGTAAGCGCCTGGTTGTTGAACCACTGGCGCACTTTCTGGCGCGCGCGATGGCTCTTGAGATAGCCGAGCTCCGCGTTTAGCCAGTCGCGCGAGGGCCCGCCGACCTTGGCGGAGACGACCTCCACGCGCTGGCCGTTCGCCAGGAGGTGGTCGAGCGGCACCATGTGGCCGTCGACCTTTGCCCCGCGGCAGCGATGGCCGAGATCGGTGTGCAGCGCGTAGGCGAAATCCACCGGCGTCGACCCGGCCGGCAGGTCGACCACCTTGCCCTGCGGCGTCATGACGTAGACGGTGTCATCGAGCGCGGCGTGCTTGAAGCGCTCGACCCATTCGGCCGAATCGGCCACCTCGTCGCGCCAGGCCAGCAACTGGCGCAGCCACGCGATCTTCTCGTCGAAGGCGCCTTCGGCGCGCGCGGCCGCCTTGCTGCCGGTGCCCTCCTTGTAGCGCCAGTGCGCCGCGACGCCGAACTCCGCGTGCTGGTGCATCTCGTGCGTGCGGATCTGCACTTCGAGCGCGCGCCCGTCGGGGCCGACCACCGCCGTGTGCAGGCTGCGGTAGAGGTTGGATTTCGGGCGCGAAATGTAGTCGTCGAACTCCTGCGGGATCGGCGTCCACAGGTTGTGCACCAGCCCGAGCACCGCGTAGCAGTCCTTGACCGAGTCGACGATTACGCGCACGGCGCGCACGTCGTGCACCTCGGAGAAGTCGAGCGCCTTGGTGCGCATCTTGTTGTAGATCGAGAAGATGTGCTTCGGACGCCCCTGGATCTCGCCCTTGATGCCGACCGCACCCAGCTCGCGCCCGAGCTCGGAGATCACGGTGGCGATGAACGACTCGCGCTCGGCGCGCTTCTCGTCGAGCATCTGCGCGATGCGCTTGTAGCCTTCGGCGTCGAGGAAGCGCAGCGACATGTCCTCGATTTCCCACTTGAGCTGCCACATGCCCAGGCGGTTGGCCAGCGGCGCGTAGATGTCGAGCGACTCCTGCGCGTAGCTCTCGCGCTCGGGCGTCGGGTTCCTGGCGAAGTAGCGCAGCGTCTGCGCGCGGCTCGCGAGGCGCGCGAGCACCACGCGCACGTCCTCGACCATTGCGAGCACCATCTTGCGCAGGACCTCGGACTGCTTTTCCTGCTCCTCGACCGAGGGCTTCGCGCCGGCGCGCGCGGGACGCGTCGATGCGCGCAGCTGGTAGAGCTTCTCCACGCCGGAGGCGAGGCTCGCGATCTCGGCGCCGAAGCGCTCGCGCAGGTCATCGGCGCGGCCGAGATACTTTGGCGCCGCGAAGAGGATGCCCGAGGCCCGCGTCGCCGCATCCATGCCGATCGAGGCAAGGCTGGACGCGAGCCCGAGCGCATGCGGCCATACCGGCTCGCCGGTCGAGAGCGTATGGTCCGCGTAGAGCGGCTCCGCGAAGTCGAGCGCGCGAGCAAGCACTTCGCGATCGGCGAGCGCGAGATCGCGTCCGAGCGAATCGAGCAGCGCCTCGCGGCTGTCCTGCGAATTCGCCCTGGATTGCGCGTCTGGACTGAAGAGGGGAACCACCGAAACCATGCCGCGATTTTATCGCGCGCAGTAATCTTCCTAGGCATAATTCCCTCCTACTTTGTCCACCCTGGTTTCCCCACGCTTCCTTCTGGTGCTGGCCGCCCTTTTTTGGGGCGGGCATTGGGTCGTCGCGCGCGCGGTGTACACCGAAGCGACGCCGTTCGCGCTCTCGTTCTGGCGTTGGCTGACGGCCGCGCTTGTGCTCGCGCCGTTCGCGCTCAGGCACTTCATCGCCGATTGGCCGAAAGTGCGCGCCCAGTGGAAATGGATCGGCCTGCTGAGCCTGTGCGGCACGGGGCTCTACAACGGCATCGGGTATATCGGCATCCAGTACACCACCGCAACCAACGCACTGCTGATCCAGTCGGTGACGCCGGCGGTGATCCCGATCCTCGCCTTGCTCATCCTGCGCGAGCGCTTCGGGCCCGCCGCGATCGCAGGCGTGGCCCTCTCGATGGCCGGCGTGATCGCGATCGCGTGCAAGCTCGACCTCGATGCGCTCCTCGGGTTGCAGCTCAACCCGGGCGACCTGTGGCTCCTCGCCAACGTTTCGATGTGGGCGCTCTACACCGTCTGGCTGAAATGGAAGCCGCAGGGACTGCACCCGTTTACCTTCCTGTTCGCGATCATGGTGACCGGGGTCGTCCAGCTCATCCCCTTCTATGCCTGGGAGCTGGCCACAGGCGGCGGCGTGCGCTTCAGCACGACAGCCGTACTGGGCATCCTTTACCTTGGCATCTTCCCGGCCACGATCAACTACCTCATGTGGAACAAGGCAGTCGCCGAAATCGGCGCGGCTCGCGCCGGGCCCTACCTGTATCTGGTCCCGGTCTTCGGGATCGCGATGGCCTACGTGATCCTGGGAGAGCGCTTGTACCTGTATCACCTGATCGGCGTGGTGCTGATCTTCGCGGGCATCTGGCTCGCCTCGAAAGACAAGCGCCGGGGCTAGCCATGGGCTGGGTTCGCGACTGGAAAAGGAAACGCGTTCTCGAAAAGCACGCCGTCAACGACGCGCTCTGGGCGGGCGCCGCCGCCTCGCTGCCCTTCGTCGCCGGGCTCGATGCGGACCAGACCGCGCGCCTCAAGGAGATGGCCGTGCTCTTCCTTGCCGAGAAGCAGCTCACGCTGCTGGCCGGGGCCGAGTTGAGCGATGCGGAACGGCTGTCGATCGCGATCCAGGCCTGCCTGCCGATCCTCGAGCTGGGCCTCGACTGGTACGACGGCTGGGTGGGCGTGCTGGTGTATCCCGGCGATTTTCGCGTCAGGAAAACCGAGCTCGACGAGAACGGCGTGATGCACGAATGGGACGACGAGCTCGCGGGCGAATCCTGGGACGGCGGGCCGGTGGTGCTTTCGTGGGCCGCCGTCGGCGAGGCCGGCAGCGTGAGCGAAGGCGGCGCCAATGTCGTGATCCACGAATTCGCGCACAAGCTCGACATGCGCAATGGCGACGCCGACGGCTTACCGCCCCTGCACCCGGGCATGGACGTGGCTGTGTGGAGTGCGGTGCTGAAAGAAGCCCACGAGGGTTTTCGCGAAGTCGTGGAGCGCGGGCGCGAGACCTGGCTCGATCCCTACGCGGCCGAGGACCCGGCCGAGTTCTTTGCGGTTGCAAGCGAAGCCTTCTTCGAAGCGCCGGTCGAGCTCAGGCGCCGCTATGCAGACCTCTACGCGCAGTTCGTGCTGTTCTACAAACAGGATCCGGCGTCGAGATTGACAACATGAAGACGCTGCTGATCGTCTATCACACGCGCGGCGTGAAGACGACGCAGCTGGCCGAAGCGGTCGCAAGAGGCGCTTCCGCCGAGGAAGGCGTGCGGGTCAGAATGCTCCGATGCGCCGAAGCCGGGCCGCAGGACGTGCTCGAGGCCGACGCGCTGGTGCTCGGCACGCCGGAGAACTTCGGCTACATGTCCGGCATGATGAAAGACTTCCTCGAGCGCATCTTCTACGAAGTCGAAGGCAAGGTCGCGGGGCGCCCGTGGGCGTTATTGGTGTCCGCGGGGCAGGACGGCTCAGGCGCAATCTCCTCGGTCGAGCGAATCGTGACCGGGCTGCGCATGAAGAAAGTGCAGGAGCCGATCCTGGCGCTGAAGGTAGTCACGCCGGAAGTGCTGGCGCAGTGCGAGGAGCTGGGCGCGGCGCTGGCTGTGGGATTGGCGATGGGCGTCTATTGATCAACCCGAAAGTCGAACATTCATTTCCGTAGAGTCAAGCTCTGCGCGGCTATCCTGCCAATTAATTGTCCGACTTTGGCAAATTACGAGAACCGTTTAGAGGCCACTTCTAGTATTAACGAGTGCCTCTATTCGTCAGTCGCGGAGTCGTCGAAGCCGCATTCTGCGCGCTCCGTTCCCGTCAATTCGCAGCGTTTGTAACGAAAGCCGGGGCCGCGGCGTTACCCCCTCAAGCCTGACCCGAAGTCTATTCGTTGCAAGGCTCATCAGGTGAGCTAGCGGGAGCCAGTAGAATCCTCGCATGCCCACCTGCTTCGCTGACCACGTGCCGCCTGCCCACCGATGCCGCAACTGAACTGGCTTGGGGACGGCGAGGCCTCCCCGCGTGATCTACGGCGAAGCCTGCCGGCTCTCCCCGGCGCGACTGAAGCGCCTGCATGCGACTTTCCGCCAGATTCCCTACGATATCCGGATGCGTTAAGGTTCCGCCCCAGGAGCACCCCATGAAACCTTCCCTCGCCCTCGAAGCCCACCGCGATGCGATTCGCCGCATCGTTTCCGAGCGCCGCGCGCGCAATCCGCGCGTGTTCGGCTCGGTTCTGCACGGGGTGGACCTGGAAGGCAGCGATCTCGACCTGCTTGTCGACCCCAATGGTGAAACGTCGCTTCTCGATCTGGCAGGCATCGAAGTCGAATTGGAGCGATTGCTTGGCGTAAGGGTCGAGGTCACCACGCCGGGCGGACTGCCGGAGAGTTTTCGCGAGCGCGTGATCGCAGAAGCGCAGCCCGTCTGAACTGGCTGCCTCTGCATGAACGAGCCCAAACAGCGCACCGCAGATTACCTAGGGCACATTGTCGAAGCGATTGCCCGCATTCGGCGCTACACCGCCGGCATGAATCGCGAACAGTTCGACGCTGATGTTCTGGTACAAGACGCAGTCATCCGAAATATCGAGATCATTGGCGAGGCTGCTCGAAACATTGCAAAGCGCGACCCGGCCTTCGCCGCTGCTCATCCCGAGATTCCGTGGGTATCGGCGATCAAGATGCGCGACCGCATCTCGCACGGCTATTTCTCGGTCGACCTGGAGACGGTGTGGCATACGGCGCAGCGTGATCTCCCGGAGATCGAGGTGCATGTATCGGCGCTGCTCGAGAAATTTCGCCAAGCTTGATCCGCGACGAGCCCACCCTTACGCCCGCTTTCCCACGAGCAGCCGCATATCCCGCAGGTCTGCATCCGCATCCCCACCGGTGGCGGCAAGACGCTGCGCATCCGTCCGGCCTGCGTGATCGAGTGGTTACGGACACGGCCAAAGCCGGAAAGTCCGTGTCCGCCCAATTGCGCGACGC
>CAZZDV010000029.1:0-24104 GCA_964652785.1 uncultured Bordetella sp. | reverse complement strand
GCTACGTGCGCTGGTGTTTTGCCTCCTCGCAGGAGCGCCTGGCCGACGGCGTGGGCCGGCTGCGCAAGGCCCTGCCGGCCAGCTAGCCCGGCTTACTTCCTGGGCGCGCCAGCCGCGCCGAGCGAGGCGATGTCCCCGCTGATCTCGCCGCCTTCCTCGATCTTGATGTTGCCGTAGCGGATTTTCCCCGAGACCTTGCCGGTCGCGTGGATGACGAGCTGCTTTCTCGCAGTGAGCTCGCCGTCGAAACGGCCGTGGATCTCGGCGACGTCGATCGATGCGGCCCCATTGAATACGCCCTGCTCGGCGATCTGGATCACGCGGCTGTCGAGCGCGGACTCGACGCGGCCTTCGACCACCAGCGTGTCGCAGTCGGTGATCTCGACGCCTTTGAGCTTGACGTCGGGCCCGACGATGAGCTTGCTGCCTTCACCCGGTTTCACGGCCACCGCGGGTCGCGGGGCGGGTTCAGAGTTTGCGGCCGGCGCCACTGCCGGTGCGACGCGCTCGGCAATTGCAGCCGCAACGGCGGGCGCAGGTGCAATCGGGCGAAAAGGTGTTTCTTCACGACGACGGAACAGGCTATCTCTTTGAAGCATGGTTACTCCCTCCGGGTTGAACAAGCGAGGAACCCCTAACGCAGGGAACGTGCCAATGTGAAATCGCCACCGGATCAGCAACTTGCAGAAACAGGCAGGCGCGTCGCTGTCGGTGAGGCCCGACACGCCTATGCAAGCACGAAGCCCGATGCATTGTTTGCGTTGCGTATTTCGATGTCGTGCCTACCCAACACGGCGCTGGCGCGCCTTTTGATTGCCTTGCGCGCGGGCGGGGGGGCCATCGGCCTGGCCGGGATGTGGATGGTGTTGTCGGCCTGATCCGGGCCTAGCTGCCGGCGCGGCGCTCGCCCGCAGAAGCGAATACCGCGCTCGCGCGCACTATGCGCGCGTCCCCGCGGTGGATGTAGCAGTTGGCGAAGGTCAGGCGCCCGCCGCTCTTTTGCACGTCCGTGCGGACCTCCAGCCAGTCGCCCACCTTTGCGCTGCCCACATAGTCGATGGTGAGGCTGGCGGTGACGGCGCTCCTGGGCGGATCCGAGAGATACGCGATCGTGTAGCCGAGCGCGAGGTCCGCGAGGGTCGCGAGCAGGCCTCCATGGACGATGCCGCGCGAATTGCAGTGCTTGTCCTCGGCCAGCAAGCCGATCATGCGCGCAGCGCCTTCACCCTTGGTGTAAAGCGGACCCACCAGCGTATTGAACGGGCTCGTGCGCTGCAGCGGCTTGAATCCGGTGGGGATACCCATCTCAGGCGGCGAAGTCGCGCAGGAGACGGCCCGGCAGGCTTCCGGTAGCACGCAATCCGCGCTCGTCCGCAATCCTTACGCCGTTGACCCACACGCCATGCACGCCCACGGCGCGCGTGGTCAGGCGTGCGCCACCCGCAGGAAGGTCGCGCACGCGCTCTTTGGGGCCGCGGTCTACGGTTTGCGGATCGAACAGCAGCAGGTCGGCAGCGTTTCCGACTGCAAGCGTTCCGCGGTCGCGAATGCCGAAGAGTCTGGCGGTCTGCCCCGTGAGCCGATGGATTGCCTGCGGCAGGGTCAGCTCGCCCTTGGTCCGCACCCAGTGGCCAAGCAGGTGCAGCCCGAACCCGGCATCGTTGAAGAAGGTCAGGTGCGCGCCAGCATCCGAAAGTGAGATAAGGCTGTAGGGATGCCGGATCAGGCGTCCCACGGCTTCCTCATCCGAGTTGAGCGTGAGCGCTACAAAGACGGTCCGCAGGTCTTCCGCCAGCGCAAGGTCGAAGAAGAAATCGAGCGGATCCCTGCCCGTTTCGGTGGCGAGCTCGGCGATCGTGCGCTGCTCGTACTTCGCGTGCTCCGGGCGAAAGGTTTCGACAACCTGCACCTTGTCCCACTCGCCGTTGAAATTACGCACCTGCGCGGGCCGCGACAGCTCGTCGCGGATCGTTTGGCGGAACGCAGGATCGGCAACCTTGGCTTTGCGCGCCTCGCCCTTGAGCGCAAATGCGGGCTTCCACGCGGCGAGGCTTTCGATGGGGTAGGGCGATTCGAGCGTGAAGTCGAACGACAGCGGACAGCACGAGATCGCGCCCATCATGGTGCGGCCGCGCGCATTCGCCGCGCTGATCGCATCGAGCTCGTCGAACACCACGCTCGGGTTGGTCGGGTTGTGCAAAAGCGCCGCAACCACGACGGGGCGACCGCTTTCGGCTGCGAGCGATTCCAGGAAGGCCGGCGTGCTCTGGCCGCCCTTGGTGAGCATGAACACGCCCCGGCCGGATTCCTTGAGGCTGGTGACCAGCGCGCGCAACTCGACTTCCTCGGCAAGGCGCGAAGGCATCGGCAGCCCGCCGTGACCGTTGTGCGCCGGGGAGGTGGAGGTCGCGAAACCCACCGCGCCCACCTCCATGGCCTCGACCACGATGGCGCGCATCTGCGCGATCTCATCCGCAGTGGCCGCGCGCCGGGGCGCGTCCTCGCCCATTACGAACGTGCGGATCGACGAGTGGCCGACGAAAGCCGCGATGTTCAGCGCCGTTCCCCGCTTCTCGAGCTGGTCCATGTACTCTGGAAAGCTTTCGAAGTCCCATTTGATGCCCGCGCGCAGCGTCTCGATGCCCATGCCTTCGACCTGCGTGAGGTTCTGCATGACGAGCTCGCGATCCCGCGGCTTGCAGGGCGCGATCGTGAACCCGCAGTTGCCGATGATCGCGGTCGTCACGCCGAGGGCAGGCGAGGGCGTGGCCCACGGATCCCAGGTGAGCTGGGCGTCATAGTGCGTGTGGTTGTCGATGATGCCGGGCATCAGCGCGAGCCCATCGGCATCGATGGTTTCTTTCGCGGGCGCGCCGGACTTGCCGATGGCCGCGATGCGGCCATCTTTGACGGCGATGTCCGCGCGCACGCCGGGCGCGCCAGTGCCGTCGTAGAGAGTGGCGTTGCGGATCAGGAGGTCAGCCATGTGGCTGATAGGATAGCGCCTCCCGATCCACTAGTCTTTCGATCATATGAAACTCGCTGAATGAAACTTTTCGAGATCCCCGGCCAGGTGGCCATCATTACCGGCGCCGCGCACGGCATCGGCCTTGCAACTGCAAAGCTGCTGGCCGAGGCGGGCGGCTCGGTCGCGCTGCTCGATGTCGATTTCGACAAGGCATCGTCCGAGGCCGCGCGCATCGGCAGCAAGGCCGCCGCGTGGAAATGCGACGTGACCTCGGAACCCGCGGTAGACGCGGTGTTTGCCGAGGTCGTCAAGCGCTTCGGCCGCATCGACATCCTGGTCAACAATGCCGGCACCGGCGTGAGGAAGCCCGCGGTCGAACTGTCGATGGAGGAGTGGCGCCGCGTGATCGACCTCAATCTCGGCGCGGTCTTCAATTGCTCCCGGGTCGCGGCGCGCACCATGTTCGCGCAGGGCGGCGGGTCGATCGTGAACCTCGCCTCGATCATGGGATTTTCCGGCGGGATCTTCCCGAACGCGTCCTACCAGGCCTCCAAAGGCGGCGTGGTCAACCTCACGCGGGCTCTGGCGCTGGAATGGGCGGACAAGAACATCCGCGTCAACGCGGTAGCGCCTACGTTCGTGAAGACCGACCTGACAGTGCCGATCTTCTCCAGCCCCGAGGTGCTTGCCAAAGTCCAGGCACACACGCCGCTCGGACGACTGCCCGATGTGGAAGACATCGCCGCGGCGATCCTCTACCTCGCGAGCCCCGCGGCGCGCTGCGTTACCGGGATCACGCTGCCCGTGGACTCGGGGTATCTGGCGCGGTAGCAATGACAAGGGCGGATTAAAATAATAGGGTCGGCATTCGGTCGGCCGTCGCTGTGACCGCGGGTGTCGCGTTGCTGCAGCGCCAGTCGTTATCGCTGGCCCTTGGCGATCGAGGCCGGAATGTTCGGACTGGCCGGATTCACCGTCACTTCCCGGGTGAGCGGGCGGATCACCAGGTCCATGTCCTCCATCGGGATGGCGCCGAGCAGCACTTCGTCGCCCATCACCATGGCGCCGGTGAAGCAACCGCGATTTCCAAAGCGCACGCGAATCGGGCCCACGTAGGGCACTTCGCGGCGCGAGCCGTCGGCCAGTGTCACTTCGCGTTTCTCCAGCTCCGCCAGTCGCAGCTGGACGGCGACATGCTCCGGGATGCACAAGTGCATCGCGCCGGTGTCAGCCAGGGCCGACAACTCCAGGGGCGCCAGCGAGGCGTCGGAAGGGTTGGCAAGAGTGAGCGTCGTGCGTGTGATGCCCATGGGCCGATTCTACAAGGGTTCGCCTTGTGATGAAGCCCGCCGAACAATCCTCGCCATGTCGCGCCAGCGCGCGGCGCTGGAAGGCAGCGTGTTGGCGAAGATCGAGAACAGCACGGTGGCCGCCGCCAACGCGCCGAACTGCAAGATCAGGGTGAAATCCGACAGCGGCAGGACGCCGAACCCCAGCGCGAGCGCGGGGCTCACCGCGATGACCGGTGCGGCCTAGTCCTTGACCGACTCGATCACTGCCTCGTCGTAATTTGAGGTGCTATGCTGGAAAAGGTGGTCGTCAGATCGGCGACCGCGCGACGCAGGCGGGCTACATCTGGCGCCGAATCGGCGAAAACATCGCTGCTGGACAAGGCTCGCCGAAACAGGCCGTGTCGGCCTGGCTCGCGAGTCCGGGCCACTGCGCCAGTACCATGAACCGCAATTTCACCGAGAAGTGCGCGGCGTACGCCGTGAACGCGGAAAGTGACATCACGATCTACTGGACCCAGGCGTTCGGGAGGTCGCCGAGCATCCATCGCGTCTCCCTTATTTTCGTGCCGGTACACGTTACCAAATTTCCGTCGTTTGCCGACAACTCAACCGCGAGACAAGCGTTCGCACCGGGCGTTGATCTCGGCGCCGGCAAGAATCGCGATCCCCGTCAGATAGAACCAGAGCAGCAGCACGATGATGGCACCCAGCGAACCGTATGCGACGTTGTAGTTTGAGAAGTTCACCACATAGAATTTGAGTCCGAGCGAGACGGCGAGCCACAGCGCGATCGCGGTCAGCGTACCGGGCCGCAGCCATCGCCAATGCGCTCGAGGGCGATGGGGTGCGAAGTAGTACAGGAGCTCGAATGCCAGCAGCACGACACCGAAGATCACCGGCCATTGACCGATCTGCCACGCCATCACGAATGCCGAGCCCAACCCCATGCGCTGCGCGAACGTCTCCGCGAGCGGGACGCCGTATGCCAACAGCAGCATTGCCGCCGCCGTGAGCGCCATCAGCACCAGCGTAAGTGCGAGCCCGACCAGGCGGCGCCTCCACCACGGTCGAGCTTCCTCGACGCCGTACGCCAGGTTGAGACCGCGTATGGTTGCCACCATACCGCTGGATGCCGCCCACAACGCGACGAGGAGGCCCCACGTCAGCGGCGTCCGCGACGTACCCGCCAGATGATCCAGCAGACGCGTGAACACAGCGACGATCGAACTTGGTGCGACCGAAGCCAGGCGCTCGAGGATCGCATCGCGGACCAGCCATTGTGCATCGAGGAACAGGCCCAGCACCGCCATCAGGATGACCAGCATGGGAAAGACGGAGAGGAAAAAATAGAAGGACATCTGCGCCGCGCGGCCCGCAATCTCGTCGTGGGCAATCTTGCGGGCGACTTTCCGCACGACCCCTGTCCACGTCGTCGCGTGCGAGCCGCCTGCTGCG
Source organism: uncultured Bordetella sp. (assembly GCA_964652785.1). GTDB lineage: Bacteria > Pseudomonadota > Gammaproteobacteria > Burkholderiales > SG8-39 > SZAS-79. Next base: position 18,389 of record CAZZDV010000029.1, on the reverse strand, counting down.
CTCATGCGTTCCTCCCGACTCTCGGCGGCTGGCCATCGAGCAGCCCATGGGTCGCGGGGTTCATCTTCTTGCCTCCTTCTCCTTGGGTTGAGAATGCCGCCAGAGGCGAACCCACGCGGCCTTACATAGAATTTATCGATTGGCTTTGGTGTGCCAGGCCCAAGGCGTCCGTCAGGACCAGATTATGCTGGCTTCAGCGTCCCTACGGCGCTTTGAACCGCTTCGGCCAGCGTTGGGTGAATATGAATGGCGTTTTCGAGTACGGTGTAAGGTGCCTTCGCATTCATGAGTGCGATATAAATGTGCACAAGCTCAGCGCCCTCGGCAGAGAACACTGCGGCGCCCAGAATTTGCTGCGTAGTGCTGTCCACAACGACCTTGATAAACCCTTCGGTTTCGCCTGTTTCGCGTGCCTTGCCGTTATGCTTCATGTCGAAGTGCGCCACCTCGACCGATTTGCCTGCCGCGCGGGCATCCGATTCCGTCATGCCTACCCGGCCCAATTCGGGATCGGTAAAGATGGCATAGGGTACGACCCGATCGGTGGTGCGTGAACCATCGCCAAGCAATTGGGATTCAACGATCCGGTAGTCATCCCAGGACGTATGCGTGAACATCGGGCCGCCGCGTATGTCGCCGACTGCCCAGATCCCGCGGAGGGATGTCTCCAGGCACACGTTGACATCGAGCGTACCTTTCTCAGTGGCTTCCAGTCCTATGGTTTGGAGACCGAGATCGTCCGTATTGGGCTTGCGGCCGGTCGCGATGAACACATGGCTGGCTTCGACCTGGTGCTCCTTATTCGTATTTTCATCGGTAACGGTCACCGATATCCCATTCGTGCGTGCGGTTACCTTGCTGGCCTTCGCATTCAGCGTGAAGCAAATGCCTTCAGATTCGAGCGCGTGCTGGATAGCTCCGGCTACATCCGCGTCTTCATGGTCGGCCACTTGCGGACCGCTTCCGATGACCGTTACCTCGGCCCCCATGCGCCGGTAGAATTGCGCCATTTCAAGGCCAATAGCGCCACCGCCGACGATCAACAGGTGTGAGGGCAATACATCGTGCTCGAGCCAGGTTTCCGCTGTGATGTATTTGACTGTTTCGAGTCCATCGATTGGCGGTATCCGGGTGCGCGTCCCGGTGTCGAGCACCACTTGCCCGGCCGTCAGAAAATCGTCGCCAACGGAGATCCGGAATTCGTCGGCATCGCGACCGTTCAGGCGGGCGTAGCCGCGGATAAGCTGCGGATTATCGTCCCCGGAAAAACCGTCATTCAAAGACGTCCTGGATTGCTCGACAATGCGCCTTGCCCGCGCAAGTACCGCCTTGAAGTCGGGTTGCACGCCATTCACCTCGATACCGTACTCCGATGAGCGGCGTGCCATATGCGCGACGCGGGCGGATGCAATCGCCGCTTTGGTTGGCGTGCACCCATAGTTGACGCACGATCCGCCCAGATGGGTGCTCTCGATCAATGCCACCTTGCGTCCCGCTTTCGCCAGCGACTTTGAAAGCGGCATGCCTGCCTGGCCGGCGCCGATAATGACTACATCGTAATGGCTCATGGATTTCTGGATTAGTTCCTGGGTATTGGCAATGATTGCTGTGTGTGCTTCCTGGCTGCCATCGGTAGAGCGATTTTGACAATACAAGTTCATCCCGCCCGTCGAAAGCGCGGCCCCCGCGCGTGTGGTCATCAAGCTCCGGCCGGTGTGAGCATCGGCCTACAGACCTTCGTCGCCATGTCCTACGCGCGCGGGCGAAACCTTCGGGGCCGCCGGCACTCCGACTTGGGTAAGCCCCGCTCAGGCGGGGCGCGCATGGCGTTCCGCACGAGGGCGCGCCGTGCAACCGCGCTCACAAAGCGCACCCAACTTCGAGGAACCAACCCCATGACCAATCCATTCAGGAAGACACTCATCGCCGCCCTGTTCGTCCCGACCGCCGCAGGCCTTTTATTCTCGCTGCCGGCAAACGCTATGGACGCGGTCAAGGCGGGCGCCCAGGTCGATGCGAGCGCCCACTCGTCGCGCGCTTTTCGCGCCAGCACGCTGATCGGCATGAACGTGAAAAGCCCGCAGGGGGAGAACCTCGGCGAGATCAAGGACATCATCGTCAACGTCAACAACGGGAATGTGCAATACGCGGTGCTCGAGTTCGGCGGCTTTCTCGGCCTGGGCGAAAAGCTGTTCGCCTACCCGGTAAGCTCGTTCAAGACCACCGCCGGCCGGGACGACCTCGTTCTCAACGTAGACAAGGCCAAGCTCAAGGCGGCTCCCGGGTTCGCACGGGACACATGGCCAGACTGGGGCACGCATCGCGGCGAAGTCGATCGCTACCATGGCGTGAAATTCGCAGGCAAGGCCACGGGCCAGAAGCTGCACCGCGCGAGCGAGCTGATCGGCAAGGACGTCAACGACCGTAGCGGCAAGGACGTCGGCGAGGTCAAGGATCTCGTCATCGACATGGGCACCGGCAAGGTCGACTTCGCCGTGCTTGAGTTCGACAAGTCGTGGAACCTGAACGACAAGCTGTTGGCGGTGCAGATGCGCCAGTTCGCCTTCCCGGGTGAACGCGGCGACCTCGTCATCAATGCCGACAAGGCCAGCCTCGACACGCGCAAGGCCTTCGACAAGAGCCGCTGGCCCGAGCTCAATGGGCCCAACAGCCTCGCCCGGCACGTCCGCAACCCGACGCTGCTCGGCACGGCGGCCGTGACGCCTATAGGCACGCACACGCAAGCCGGCACGAACGCTCAGCCGGTGGAGCAGTCGCGGGCGGAAACCGGCTACAAGGCAAGCGAACTCATCGGCATGAACCTCAAGACGCCCTCGGGCGAGGGGATCGGCGAGATCAAGGACCTCGTCGTGCAGATGAGTACGGGTGACGTGCGCTATGCGATCGTTTCCCTCGGCGGCTTCCTCGGCGTGGGCGACAACCTGTATGCCGTGCCGCTCAAGTCGTTCAAGAAGTCGGCCGGCAAGGATCGCCTCGGCGACCAGATTGTGCTGACGCTCGACAAAGCCGGCGCGCAGCGGCTGAAGTCGTTCCCGAAAGACCGCTTCCCCGCATTCACCGACAACGAGTTCTGGGGCCAGGCCGACAAGGTCGCCGGGCTCACGCCGATGCGCGCGGCCGACATGAGCTACGCCTACCGTGCCAGCGACCTCATGGGCAAGGATGTGGTGAGCGTGGCAGGCAAAGATATCGGCGACATCAAGGACCTGGTGGTGGACATGGAGACGCACAAGATCCGTTACGCGGTCCTCGCGTTCGATCCGGGCATCCTCAGGTCGGAGAAGTACTTCGCCTTCCCGACCAGCTCGTTCCAGTTCCAGCGCGACAGGATGGACCGTGCCGCCCTCAAGCCGGGCGACCTGGTGCTGAACGTGGAGAAGTCGCGGCTCGAAACGATGCAGGGCTTCGACAAGGACAAGTGGCCCGATCGCACCGCGGCGATCCCGGGCGATCCGTCCATGGGACGCACTTCCCGCCGGTAGGTTAGCCCCCCAAGGGTCGACCAGCACCACCCCGACCGGCAACCCCGAGACGGCGTCGAGCAACACGACGCCGTCTTTTTCTTTGCCCGCGCAACGGCAGCCAGCTCAGGGAATCCGCACTGCGGCCAGGTCGCGCGCCAGCACGAGGTCGAACCGTAGTCAGGTCGGGGACCGCGCGACGCAGGCGGGCTTCAACTGGCGCCGCATCGGCGAAAACATCGTTGCTGGACAAGGCTCGCCGAAACAGGCCGTGCCGGCCTGGCTCGGGAGTCCGGGCTACTGCGCCAATATCATGAACCGCAATTTCACCGAGATGGGCGCGGCGTACGCCGTGAACCCAGAAAGTGACATCACGATCTACTGGACCCAGTTGTTCGGGAGGTCGCGCTAGCTTCTCCAGCTGGCTGGAGTTCGATTCACGGATTACCGGCGCGCACGCAAATCGTACCTGCGTCCCTATTTCAGACGCTCGACCCAGGGGTTCATGATCTGAACGCCGGTCGGCTCGAAATCGGCCACGTTGCGGGTGACAACCGTCATGCCGTGTACGAGTGCGGTGGCCGCGATGAGCGCGTCGCGCACCGGGCGGGGGTCCGGCACGTGCAGTCGCGCGCTGCGTTGCGCGACTGCGGTATCGATGGACAACACGCGACCTGCAAACGCCGGCAGCACGTGATCGTTCAACCAGACCCTGAACACCGCGCCTTGCACCGGATCCCGCCGCTCGCTAAGCAGCACACCGATCTCCAGTTCCTGGATCGTGGCTGCGGAGACATACAAGTCGGTCGCGTCCACGCTGTCGGCCCACCTCGCTACACGCTTGTTGGCTTTGCCTGGACGAACCTTGCGAAGCTCCGACACCACATTCGTGTCGAGGATGAACATCAAGCCAGTTTCGCGGGTCGGGCGAGGTCACGCAGTCGCGGAATTTCGAGATCCATGTCCTCGATACCCGGCATCGCCAGCATCTCGGCGATCTTCAGGCGGCCCCCGGTGATTCGCCGGTAGTCCTCGATGCTTAACAGGACATGCGCCAGCCGGCCCCGGTCGGTGATGAAAACCGGCCCTTTGTTGGCGGCCTTTTTGGCGTTGCCGGCGTTCTGATTGAATTGCCGGCTCGAGAGAGTCGTGAAATCCATGGAGTCGCTCCGAGTGCGCATCTGAAAATAAGTTACTGAAAAATGCGGTGACCCGTGACGGGCCGAAAATTGCCTGCGTCAGTAACCCGCGCCGAAATCCACCAGGTTGAGCGCTGGCAATCCGTTGCGCACGCGCTCGATGTTCTCCACGACTTTGGCCATCGCGGTGCGCGGTTCGGTGAGGGCGGCGGTATGCGGCGTGACCGTCACGCCCGGATGCGCCCACAGCGGCGAATCCTGGGGCAGCGGCTCGGTCTCGAACACGTCGAGGTAGGCGTGCGCCAGCTGGCCGGAATCCAGCGCGGCGAGCAGGTCCGCGACGACAATGTGCGCGCCTCGGGCGACGTTGATGACGCAGCCGCCGCGGGGCATCCTTGCGAACGCCCTGGCGTTGAGGATGCCGCGCGTCTCATTGGTGAGCGGCAACAGGCAGACCACGGCGTCGCTGCGAGACAAGAGCTCGTCGATGCCGCCGGGCCCCGAGTAGCACTCGATGGCAGCATTTTGCCCTGAGCGCCGCCTCCAGCCTGCCACCTTGAACGAAAATGGCAGCAATCGATTGGCTACCGCGGTGCCCAGCTCCCCCATGCCCAGGATGCCCACGATACGGTCCGAGGCCATGAACTGGGGCAGCCGGTGCCACTTCTTTTGCGCTTTATCTGCGCGGTAAACGTAGTGATGGCGGTGATAGTCGAGCACGTGCGCAACGACGGACTCGGTCATCGCGGCAACCATGCCGGGGTCGATCAGCCGCGCGAGCGGCTTGGCGCGCGGGAAGGTCGGGTCGGCCAGCAGGCCGTCGACGCCCATCCAGAGCGATTGCACGAGCTTCACGTTCGGCAGCGTCCCGATCACGCCCTTGGGCGGGGTAGCCACCAGTACAACGTCGATGGCGGCCGGGTCGTGTTGGTCCACAGTGAAGAAGCGATCCTGAGGCAGCAGCTTGGAGAGGCCCGGAATCCAGCGCGCAGCAGGCTCGATCTGCGACAGGAAAAGGATATTCACTTTGCGTTCACTGAGTCGGCTTGAAGCCCGAGGCCCGGATCACTGGTCCCCACTTGTCGTAGTCGGTCCTGAGAATCGCCGCGAGCTCGGCCGGCCCCAACCCGGTGGGTTCGAGGCCCATCTGCTCCAGGCGCTGCCTCATGTCGGCCGAGCGGATGACTTCGATCGCCGCCTTGGCATAGCGGTCGATGACATCCTTGGGCGTTTTGGCGGGCGCGAACAGCGCATACCAGCCGTTGCCCTCGATGTTGAAGCCCAGTTCCTTGAAGGTCGGCACGTCGGGCGCGAGGTTCGAGCGTTGCCCGCCCGAGACGGCGACGACGCGCGCCTTGCCCGAGCGCACGAGCGTAAGCGCGTCGGCGAGAACGAACATCGCGGCCTTGATCTCGCCGCCTGCGAGGGCCTGCAGGGCGGGGCCGGTGCCTTTGTACGGGATGTGCGTCATGTCGATGCCGGCGCTGCGGGCGAACAGCACGCCGAAATAGTGCGGCAAGCTTCCGGCCGCAGCCGACGCGTAGTCGCCCATTTTCGGGTCCTTCTTCACCAGCGCGATGTACTCGGCGGCATTCTTGGCCGGCACCTCGGCATTCAGGAGGAGTGAGAGCTGGAAGTTGGTCAGGTGCGCCACCGGCTCGAAATCCTTGAACGGGTCGTAGCGCAAGGCCGCGCCATGCGAATGCGGAAACGCGGCCATTGTTGCGACGGGCGTAAGGAGGATCGTCGAACCGTCGGGCGGCGCGGCCTTGACGGTCTCGTTGCCGATGATGCCGCCTGCGCCGGGCTTGTTTTCGACAACCACCGCCTGCCCGATCAGCGGCCGCATGCGATCTGCCAGCAGGCGCGTCAGCAGGTCGCTCGATGCGCCGGGCGGATAACCGAGGACGATGCGCAAGGTCTTGTCCTGCGCGGTTGCGCAAAGCGATGCGCACGCGAGGACGGCCGGAACTAGGAATCGCAGGATTTTCATGGGGAAATCCGAAGGGAACCGAATCGGCCCGATGGTAGCATTCCCGCGTAATGGAGCGCCTCACCGGCCTCGGCGTACCGTTCACCAGGCGCATGGTGAACGACCAGGGCCTGTACCAGCTCTTCCTCATGGGCCCGAACGACGTCAAGGTCGAGCTGAATTTCGCCAATTCCGAAATAAGTGGGGTCAGAGTCGACTTAATGGCACCCGATCTGCCTTCCTGAACGGAGACAACATGAGCATCCGAAATTTCAACGCGGACTCGCTGACCGCGGAAGTCCTGCGGCGCATGGAGAGCACCCGCGATCCGCGCCTCAAGGAAGTCATGGCGAGCTTCGTCAAGCACCTGCACGCTTTCGTGCGCGAAGTGCGCCCGACGCAGGACGAATGGTTCAAGGGCATCGAGTTTCTCACCGAGACCGGCCACTGGTGCAAGGATGGCCGGCAGGAGTTCATCCTGATGTCGGACACGCTCGGCGTGTCGATGCTGGTGGACTTCATCAACTACGGCAAGGCCGAAGGTGCCACCGAATCCACGGTGCTCGGGCCGTTCTTCGTCGAGGGCGCGCCGGAACTGCCGCTCGGCGCGAACATCGCGAAGCCGGGCACGCCCGGCGAGCCGCTCACGGTCAGCGGCACCGTCAAGGATCTCGAGGGCAAGCCGATTGCCGGCGCATCGCTCGACATCTGGGAGACGAGCGGCGACGGTTTCTACGATGTGCAGCAGAAGGAAGGCACGAACCTGCGTGCGCGCTTCCGCGCGGATGACCATGGGAAATTCAATTTCAAGTGCGTGCTGCCGGTGAGCTACCCGGTGCCGAGCGACGGGCCCGTGGGCCGCATGCTCACCGCCACCGGGCGGCACCCGATGCGCCCCGGCCACCTGCACACGCTGCTTTCGGCCCCCGGCTTCGACCGGCTGGTGACGCACCTTTTCGTGAAGGGCGACAAGTACCTCGATTCCGACGCAGTGTTTGGCGTGAAGGATTCGCTGATTGTCGATTTCAAGAAGTCACCGTCCGGCGAATACACCGCGCAATACGACTTCGTCCTCAAGCCTTCCTAGCCCCAGACTTCGCGCGCGACCTCGACGATGCGCTCGAGCTTTCGCCACTGGTCGTCCTGCGAGAGGTCGTTGCCGTGGTAGGTGCTCGAGAAGCCGCATTGCGGCGACAGGCACAGGTTCTCCAGCGGCACGAACTTCGCGGCGGCATCGATGCGGCGCTTGATCGTGTCCTTGTCCTCCAGTTCGCCGAATTTCGTGGTCACGAGGCCGAGCACGACCTTTTTGCCCTTGGGCACGTAGCGCAGCGGGTCGAAAGTGCCGGCGCGCTCCGAATCGAATTCCATGAAGAAGCCGTCGAGGTTCGCCGAGAAGAGCGCTTCGACCACGGGCTCGTAGCCGCCTGAGGCAACCCACGTGCTCTTGAAGTTGCCGCGGCAGGTGTGCATGGTGATCGCCATGCCGGCGGGGCGGTTCTCAACGGCAGCGTTGATCGCCTCGGCGTAGGTCCACGCGAGCTTCTTCGGATCGTCGCCGCGCTGGGCCAGCGCCCCCGCGAATTTCTCGTCGCACAGGTACGCAAAGCTCGTGTCGTCGAGCTGCAGGTAGGTGCAGCCCGCGGCGCCGAGGTCCTTGATCTCGGCCCGGTACGCGGCGCCCACGTCGGTCCAGAACTCACCGAGGTCGGGGTAGGCTGCCTTGCTGATGCCCGAGCGGCCCGGGCGCAGGTGGAGCATCGCGGGCGCGGGGATCGTCTGCTTGGCCGTATTCTTCACTACGGACTTCATGAACTTGAACGAGTCGACGAAGATCGGCTTCGCGCGCTTCACCTTGCCGGTTACGCGGATCATCGGCGGCTGCTCCTCGGTGTCCTTGAAGCCGACCACCAGCGGCGCGACATAGCCTTCGACGCCGTCGAACCCCGCGAGGAAGTCCACATGCCACCAGTCGCGGCGGAACTCGCCGTCGGTGACTGCCTGCATGCCAATGGCTTCCTGTTTGGCGATCGCTGCGCGAATCGCGTTGTCCTCGACGGCGCGTAACGCGGCCGCATCGATTTCCTTGCGCTTGAATCTGGTGCGCGCCTCGGCAAGCCCGGCCGGGCGCAGGAGGCTGCCGACCTGGTCGGCCCTGAAAGGTGGCTTCATGGAGTGATCGCTTTAGTTCGCCGCAGGAGGGGATGCAACCCGCTCCGGGTCACGCGGCCGTGCAGCTCGCGGCCAAGCACTTGTTCGCAGAATTCCGCCGTCTCCAGCAACCGGTCGAGGTCGATGCCTGTACGAATGCCGAGCGACTCGAAAAGATTCACGAGGTCCTCCGTGCAGACATTGCCGGTGAACCCGCCGCCGTATTTTACTTTCGCCGGATGGCCTCCGACGCCGCCGAAGGACGCATCGAAGAAGCGCGCGCCGGCCTCGAAGGCAGCGATGTAGTTCGCGAGGCCCGTGCCGCGCGTGTCATGGAAGTGCGCGATCGGTGTGGCTCCGGGCGCTTCCTTTGCGACACGCCCGAACACCTGGGCCACACTCCTGGGTGTCGCCATGCCCGTCGTATCACCGAGCGCCACATGCGCCACGCCGAGCCCGGCAAACTTCGCAACGTCGGCCACGACAGAGCCTTCGTCCACCGCGCCTTCGAATGGGCAGCCGAAAGCGACCGACACCGTGCCGATCAACCGGAACCGTCCGCGCGCGGCAGCCGCCATTTCGGCCACGTTCTGCCATTGCTCTTCACGGCTGCGGCGCAGGTTCTTCTGCGTGTGGGATTCGGTTGCCGACACCAGCAGCGAGATCTCGTTTGCGCCGAAGCCTGCGTCGAGATCCGCGATCGCGCGTTCGACCGCGCGCACGTTCGCGCAGGTGGCCTTGTAGAAGACGCCCTCGGCGCGCGGGAGGCTTCGCAGCAGCTCGCTCGCGTCGGCGAACTGCGGCACCACCTTGGGATTCGAGTACGAAGTCGCTTCGATGCGGCTGAAGCCGATCGCCGCGAACCGCTCGATCAGCGCGCGCTTGGTTTCGGTGGCGATGAAGCCGCGCTCGTGCTGGAGGCCGTCGCGCGCGAAACACTCGCACAGGGTGACTTCGGGGGTGGCTGGAATCGGCACGACGGGGCGGTGGGCGGCTGGTTCAACGGGGTTCAACGAGGTCCGGCGCCGGTTTGACGCGTCGCCGCGAATAGTTTACGTTGGCAACTATCTGTCCGCAAGCCCAGTCCCAGAGCCATTCTAGAGAAAAATTCGTTGAATTCCCCAGACCTCCCGCCGGGGGGCATCCGCGACCTCGTCTCGTACCGCCTGCACGTGTTGGCCAACCTTTCGGCCCGCTGGGCGGAGGCGCGCTACCAGCGGCGCTTCGGCCTCAAGCTGCTGGAGTGGCGCGCGATGGCGCTGCTCGGCGGGTACGAGCCGCAATCGCTGAACGAGCTTGCGCGCGGCGCCGGCCTGGAGAAGAGCTACGCAAGCCGCACTGTCGCCGGCCTCATCAAGCGCAACCTGGTGCGCAGCACCCAGGACGATCGCGATGCGCGCGGCAAGCTTTTCGAGCTCACGCGCCCGGGCAGGGCGCTCTACCGCAAGGTGTTCGAGGATGCGATCGTGCGCAGCGAGGCCTGGCTTTCGGTGCTCTCACCCGGAGAGAATACGGCGCTCATGGGCATGCTCGAGCGCCTGACCGAGCAGGCGCGCCTGCTCGAAGCGGGCGAGCGCGACGGCGCGCAATCCGAGTTCGAAGATTCCCTACACAGGATGCGCAGATGACGGATGTGATGCTTACCGAGAACCGCGGTCGCGTGCGGATCCTCACCATGAACCGGCCGGAGAAACTCAATGCCCTCAATACCGCATTGACCGAGGCGCTCGTCCAGTCCTTGCGTGAAGCCGATGCGGACGATTCGGTGTCGGTTGTCGTGCTGACCGGCGCAGGCCGAGCGTTCTGCGCGGGCGCGGACATCAGCGAGTTCAAGGACCTCACGCCGGACCAGGCGCAGCGCGTCGAGCACAGGGCTCAGCTCACGATGCAGTCCCACCTCATGTTCTCGCAGATCAGAAAGCCCGTGATCGCCGCGGTGCGCGGTGCCGCGATGGGCGGCGGCGCAGGCCTTGCGCTTGCCGCGGACCTGGTCGTTGCCTCCGAGACGATGAAGCTGGGGTACCCCGAGATCAAGCACGGCATCCTGCCCGCCATCGTGCTGACGAACCTCGTGCGCCAGATCGGGCGCAAGGCGGCCTTCGAGCTGGTAACCCAGGGCGATCCGCTCACTGCCGCGCGCGCGTTCGAGCTGGGCGCGATCAACAAGGTGGTGCCGGACGCCCGGCTTATGGAAGAATCGCTGGCGCTTGCGGAATCCCTGGCTGCCTACAAGCCGGAAGCGCTGTTCGAGATCAAGCGCCTGTTCCACAAGGTCGTGGACCTGCCGCTTGCGCAAGGGCTGGAAGAGGGTAGAAAGGCAAATATCGCCATGCGGGCGATGCATTCTAAAAACTAGACACCGGGAGACAGGAACAATGAAGAAGCTCAATCTGCTGCGCGCGGGGGTCCATCCGATTGTCACCGCGATCGTTGCGGCCGCCGCGCTTTCGCTGGCATCGACGTCGTTTGCGCAGGGCTTTCCGTCGAAACCCATCCGCATCGTCGTGCCGTTCCCGGCCGGCGGGACGACGGACGTGATCGCGCGGCTGGTCGCCCAGCGCATGACCGAAACCATGGGCCAGCCGGTGCTGGTCGAGAACCGTGGCGGCGCAGGCGGCTCGCTCGGCGCGGACGTGGTCGCCAAATCGCCGCCCGACGGCTACACGATGCTCATGCACAACATCACTTTCCCTCTCGCGTCTTCCGCGCTCGCGATGGCCGGGCGCGCGCCGTACGACATCGACAACGACTTCGCGGGCATCGGCGTCTCGGTGAACGTGCCTTTCATCTTCACGGCACACCCCAAGGTGCCGGCCAACGACCTCAGAGAGTTTGTTGCGCTGCTGCAGAAGGACCGGGGGCTTAAGTACAACTACGGCTCGACCGGCCCAGGCTCGGCAATGCACGTGTTCGGCGAGCTAATCAAGAGAGATGGGAAAGTCGAGATGACGCATATCCCTTTCAAGGGCGCGGCGCCGCTCAAGCAGGAGCTGCTCGCCGGCCGCATCGAATTCGGGGGCGACCAGCTCTCGAGCTCGCTCGCGGAGGTCAAGAGGGGCCAGCTCAAGGCGTTTGCCACCGGCTCGGCGCAACGCCTCGCGGTGCTGCCCGACGTGCCCACGGTGCGCGAGCAGGGCTTCGCGCGCCTGGAATTCCAGGGATGGAACGGATTGTTCGCGCCGGCCAAGACGCCGCGCGACATCATCGAGCGTCTGTCCAGGGAAGCTGCCGCCGCGATCAAGCATCCGGATACGGTGAAGCGCCTGAATGAAATTGCCGCCGAGCCGGTCGGCTCCTCGCCGGCCGAGCAGGACGCCGTGCTCAAGAAGCAGGTGGCGCAGTTCCGGCCGCTGATCAAGGAACTCGGCATCACGCTGGACTGAGGAGAATCGAATGGCAGGCATCGTCCTGATCACGGGATCGAGTCGCGGCATCGGCGCCGCGACTGCGTTGCTGGCCGCGAAGCGCGGCTGGGACGTCTGCGTGAACTACGTAAGCAAGGCCGACCGCGCCGAACAGGTGGTCGCGCAAATTCGCGCAACCGGCCGCAAGGCCATCGCGGTCCAGGCCGATACCGCAAACGAAGCCGACGTAATGCGCATGTTCGAAGCCTGCGACAGCGGCCTTGGACGCATCACCGCGCTCGTAAACAATGCCGGCGTCACCGGGCGCGCCGGGCGGCTCGAGACTTTCGACGTCGCAGCCATGCGCCGGGTGCTCGAGGTCAGCGTGATCGGGACGCTCCTGTGCACTCAGGAGGCGGTCAAGCGCATGTCGACCAGGCAGGGCGGGCAGGGCGGCGCAATCGTGAACGTTTCCTCGGTCGCGGCGCAGCTCGGCGGCGCGAACCAGTGGATACCCTATGCCGCGGCCAAGGGCGCCGTGAACAGCATCACGACCGGGGCGTCGAAGGAGTTCGCGGCTGAAGGTATCCGGGTAAACGCGATCATGCCGGGCCTCATCGACACCGAGATCCACACCGAGGCCGGTGTGGGCGACCGCCTGCAGAAAGTGATTCCGATGGTGCCCATGGGACGCATCGGAACCGCCGAGGAATGTGCGCAAGCGATCCTATGGCTCATGTCCGGCGAGGCCGCCTACATGACCGGCACGAATTTGCTCATTTCAGGAGGGCGCTGACATCTGTTCCGGGGTCGCCGGGTGCTAGAATCCGCGCACTCAAAACACGCCCGGGGCAAGCCCGGTCTGTCCCAACTGTGATGGCCCAGAACAAGAAGAGCCGCCTCGCGGCCTGCGTTTCCGCCCTCCTTTTCGCACTCGCCTCGTTTTCGCCCGCGCAAGCCCAGCTCCGGACAGACAATGACCTGGGTGCGCAGTGGCGCGTCAATTCCACGGCGCGGCTGCTCTCGGGCCTGAACCCGATGACGCCCGCCCACATCGATCTCTCCGAGACCGAGGCGTGGAAGGAACACAGCGCCCACATGAAGGCGGCGTGGAAGAAGATGAACGACCGGCAGGTCGCCACCATGACCGCGTGGCGCGACTCCGCGATCTCGAAGACGTGCCCGGCCGGCAAGACCCTGATGTACCCGTTCAGCGGGCCGGATTTCTTCAATGCCTACTGGCTGTTTCCGGACTGCGAGACGTTTGTCATGTTCGGCCTCGAGCACATCGGCGACGTGCCGGACCTCGAGCGCATGAACGAGCAGCAGTTCGCCCGCATGCTCGCCGACGTGCGCAGCGCGACGACCGATTTCTTCAGCCGCAACTACTTCATCACCGAGCACATGTCCCGCCAGCTGAGCACGGCGCATTTGCGCGGCGTGATCCCGCTGTTCATGATCCCGATGGCGCTCTCGGGCGTCGACATCCTGCGCATCCGGCCTTTCGAGTTCCCCGCGACCGCGCGCACGGTCTCCATGGCCCCTGGCCGCCCGATGCGCCAGCTCAAGGGCATCACCATCGAATTCCGCACGCCGGGCTCTCCGGCCACGCGCCGCGTCAACTACTTCACCGTGGACGTGACCGACAAGGGCCTTGCCCACTACCCCGAGTTCATGGCGTACGTGCGCAGCCTCGGACCGACCACGACGTTCATCAAGTCGGCGTCCTACCTCCTGCACAGCAACGAGTTCCGCCAGATCCGCAGCGCGCTGCTCGAGGGCAGCGGGTTCCTCGTGCAGGACGACTCGGGCGTGCCTTTCCCGATGCTCGAAGCGCGCGGCTGGAAAATGAGCCTGTACGGCACGTACGGCGTGCCGATCCCGCCTTTCCAGGGCGCCTTCCAGCCAGCCCTCGACAAGGCCTACAAGTCGCAGAGTTCCCCGCCGCTGCCGTTCACCTTCGGCTACCAGTTCCATGATGCTCGCGACGAGCGCTCGAACGTCATGGTCGGCGCGCGCCCGCTGAATGTGGTGCAGGTCGACGAGACGGCATCCAAGCCCGCGCGCACGGCCAGGCGCGCGCAGTCCCAGCGCACCTCGCAGAAGCGCGTCTATTGAGGTGATGTTCGCCGGGGTGCGCGCGCTTGGGATCGCGATCGCGCATGTGCTCATGGCTTCGCTTGCAAGCTTTTCGGCGGCGCTGCACGCTGCGCCGGTGAACCTCATCCACACCAGCCTCACTACCTCCGACAACGTCCGCCTGCATGTCATGGAGGCCGGGCAGGATCGGCCCGGCCAGCCGGTGATCCTTTTCGTGCCGGGGTGGTCGATGCCCGCGTCGATCTGGATGTCGCAGATCGAGGCGCTCTCGAAGACGCACCGGGTGTCGGCGATCGATCCGCGCGGCCAGGGCGATTCCGAGGTCCCGATGAACGGGTTCACCACCGAACGGCGCGCCCAGGACCTCCACGAGCTGATCGTCCAGTACGAGTCCGTAGTGCTGGTCACCTGGTCGCTCGGGTCCCTCGAGGCGCTGCAATACCTCCGCACCTTCGGCGACTCGCGTGTGCGCGCGCTGGTGATCGTCGACAGCTCGGTCGGCGAGGCCTCGTTGCCCTACCTCCTGCAGAACCCGCCGCCGCCCGAGCCGCCGCCCAAGGGCCCGCAGCTGACCTTCACCCAGGAGCTGCGCCAGGACCGTGCCAAGGCGCTGGAGAATTTCATGCGGGATATTTTCAAGAAGCCGATTGCGGAAGACAGGATTCTCGCGCTTCGCGATGGCGCGCTGCGCATGCCGCTGGGGGCGAGCCTGTCGATCTTTCCGGGCAGCCGCATTCCGCGCGAGCGGTGGCTTGCCGCGGTCCACGGCTTCAGGAAGCCGGTGCTGTACGTCGTGACGCCGCAGTTCGCCGGGCAGGCGTTGAGCCTCAGGCAGAGGCGCCCGGGGACTGAGATCGACATCTTCGAGACCGCCGGGCACGCGCTGTTTGCGGACGAGCCCGAGCGGTTCAATGCGCTCCTCGCCGATTTCGTTGCACGCAACGGGCTCACGGCGGCGCCGGCACCGAATTGATCCCCGCGGGCAATCCCGCGTAAGCTTGGGCATCCTCTTTTCCCGAAGCTTCCAATGAAACGCATCCTGTTCAGTCTCCTTGCCGTGCTGGCCGCGGTGCCTGCCCTGGCGCAGCCCTGGCCCGCCGGCTCACCCGTGACCATCGTCATGGGATTCCCGGCCGGCTCCGGCGTGGACATCGTCATGCGCCTGTTCCAGGTGCCCATGGAGCAGGCGCTTGGCGCCAGGTTCGTCATGGACTACCGCACGGGGGCAGGCGGCAACATCGCCTCCGAAGCCGTGGCTCGTGCCAAACCCGATGGCTACACGCTGCTCCTGTCCACCGCCGCAACGCACGGCGTGAATGCGGCGCTTTACAAGAAGATTCCGTTCGACGTGGAAAACGACTTCACGCCGATCGCGCCCCTGGTCGATGTCTCCAACGTGCTCACCATCAACCCCGTGGTGATCGACGCGCATTCGGTCAAGGAACTCATCGCGCTCGTCAAAGCCAGTCCAGGCAAGTACAACTTCGCCTCGACCGGCAACGGCACCGGCACCCACCTGGCTTTTGCGGAGTTCAATGCGCGTGCGGGGCTCAACATGGTCCATGTGCCTTACAAGGGCGGACCGGAGGCGCTTGCCGCGGTGGTCAAGGGCGACGTCTGCTGCATCTTCAACCAGGTGCAGTCGGTGCTTGGGCAGTGGAAGGCGAACAAGGTGAGGCTGCTCGGCGTGACGACCAAGGCGCGCGTGGCCGCGGTACCGGAGGTGCCGACGATCTCCGAGGCGGGCGTGCCGGGGTACGAGAGCTACATCTGGTTTGGCCTGCACGGTCCCAAGGGGCTCGATCCGCAGATCGTGAATGCCATCAACGGCGCGGTGAAGAAAGCCGTAGAGACGCCTTCGGTGCGGCAGCGGCTCGCTGAATTGGGTAACACGCCGCGCTATGAAACCCCGGAACAGTTCCGCGCGACGATCAAGGCCGATCGTGCAAGCTGGGCGGCGGTGGTGAAGGCGTCCGGGGCGAGCGTGGATTGAGGGCAGGGGGAGCCCCAGGATCCACCGTGTGGTGAGTGGTCGATTCGAATGTCCACTTACGGCCGGAAGCGGTCGCATCGCCGATACTTCACGTCGGATGGAGTTCAGAATTGTTCTCGGCTGACATCCTTTAGGCCAACGCGCAGGCGTGGGGGCTTAGAGGTAGCGGGCAAGTGTTTCGATTTCATGGAGTTCCGCCTTTCGCATGGAGAGATGTGGCCGCGCGCTTAGGGTTAGCGCGCAGTCCGTTGCGGTTGTGGCCAGATTTTGGGGTCACGAGACGTGTGCAGTACGGTGAGTACAACCACCTGCGTGGATTCAACACGGTAGAAGACAGCATATGGAAAGCCCGAAACGAGAGCTCTGCGCACTTCACCGTGAATCTGCCCAAACATTTCCGGATAGCGCTCGATGGCTTCAAACGTTGAATCAACCGCGGTAAGAAACTTTTCACCAAGCGCTTCAATTTGGCCTTCGTAGTACCCGAATCCGCCAGCGAGATCTCGCCCAACCTTTCGGCGGTAAACGACCGGCAAAGGCATCAGCGGCGCCGAGCTTCGGCGAGCACCTCGCGTCGAGAAACTACGTCGTCTGGATTTCGCTCGTGCTCGGCCAAACGTTCGTCAATTTCCGCACGATGTGCTTCGCTCAATGGCACGGAAGACGGGTCAGAGGCAAGGCTTGCCCAGATGATTTCGGCCAAGCGCATCCGTTCCTTGGGAGGCAACTTGAGAATTTCGGCGACGTCGGCGTCACTCATAAGGGCTAGCGTATCACTCCATTTGCCTGCGCGCTAACGTTGGAATTGAGCCGCGCCGTTAGGCGTCGGCTCGAATGAATGGTTAGGCCTCATTGCAAGACGCGCCTGGACCGGCGGTTGCGGTTAGCTGGTCTTGAACTGCGAAACCGATCCTTGCGAACGACTCGAACATGCGCTCGAGGTACGCGAGGTACAAGCGACAAAGGTTCAACATCGACGCGTCATCGAGTGGTTGCTCGAGGTGGCGGCTCGGAAGCGGTAAACCATCAATAGTGATCGACCCAATCGGAGCCGTCACGCCAAATCCGCTTAGAAGAATGCCGATGGCCGGAGCATCATGGTGGATGACCATCGTTCGGAGATTGTGGAAGTAGCGCATCAGCGGATCGCCTTTCATCTCCACTTGCCAGGGGGTGTACCAGCTATCGAATTCCTCTTGGCCATGTCTACGCAGGTTTTGCATAACAAGTGTCATTGACCGGCCGAACACCACTACGCCGAGGAATCCGAGCAGGATGCGATCTTGCTCAGTCTCTCGCATGTCGCTAAGACCTTGCTTCACCATTCGGAGCATGGTGCCGGCCCGGGTAACGACTTGGGACGGCGCCATCGCAGCAGCCAAAGCAGCTCTTGACTCCGCAATCGCTCTTTCCCACTGAGGGTCTTCGAAGTTCATGCGGCTACGGATTTATGAGGCCAAACGCAAAGCTAAGCGGCCCGCGCCGGCGCGCGCAACGCTAGCGAAAACGAGTTGAGGTGCCCCGCCGGCGTGGGTCCGCTTGAGCGCCGGGTTAGGCCGCAGTGGATGACGGGCCACGATGCGATATCGCTCATTGAAGAAAGCCGGCATTTCTTCGTCGACTGTCTGCTAGGTAGCCGATTGTCACGCACCCTAGAACGAATACGCCGAGCCCAAGCACGACTAACCCGAGATTCCCTGGATACGACTTCTCAACGCTCTCAACGGTGTACGGAACCATGACGCTATATGGGACTTTGGCGGTGTATAGGGCGTAGGTGGCACTATCGCCCGTAGCTGCACCAACGGTGGCTCCAGTTGCACCGCCCAACAATGCCCCAACACCAATGAGTACTGCTCCAGCAGGAAGCCCAATCCCCGTTCCGGCGACGGCGATACCGACTCCGCCAACCGCGGCAGCTACCCCGCCTCCGAAAACAGCGCCGAGGCCGGCACCAGTGGCGGCGCGTTGACCCTTTGTTGGCTCGACAAGCTTGTATTTCAATTCGTCCCTGACTTTCATCTCTTCCTTATATCTTGTCTCCTGCCGAGTGTGCGTGGCTACCAGCATGTAGTAACCAAGTCCTATCAGAATTGCCGCGAGAAAGAATGAAAGCGTTCGGTTCATATTGTCCTGAATGTGTATGTCGGCCTAACGTAATGTGAACTTCCTAAAACGGGTTCAATTAGACACCGACCCCGTTCATCC
>CAZZDV010000028.1:21462-24293 GCA_964652785.1 uncultured Bordetella sp. | reverse complement strand
TCCCCGCAGTTCGCGTGCAGGTATCAATCCATCGGCGCAACGTTGAAACCCGGCAATCAGCCCAACGCCGTGAGGGATCGATACGAGTGCGCTCGGAAGTAACAGAATATCAAGCCGCTTTTTTCGTCCTGAATGCCTTGACCACTACGGCTTCGGACCGCGTCACCTCATCGTCGGTCATCCATTTGAAGTGCTCAGGGCGTGAGCCTGCCGCGGCGTGGCCAGGGACACCCCTATGCCTTGATGCCACGGCTGATACTGCAAGATTACGGGGTGGCCGGCATCCTGATCGCGCTCTTCCAGCGCCTCCGCCAGCTCCCGCCGCACGCTTTCCCGACTGTGAGCTACCGCCACTCCGGGTTGCGTCCGGCCATTCGTGCGCATAAACTATGCGCATAACTTGGACGCACATCATGCACACAAACAGTTCCCGGATCCGCGGTCGAAAAAAGCCTGCAAACCTCAGCATCGACAGCGACCTGCTGGATCAGGCCAGGCGCCTGAAGCTGAATCTTTCCAAGGTCCTCGAAGCCGGCCTGTCCGAATCGATACGCAGGCACGAGCGCGAGCAATGGCTCGAGAGGAATCGCGCCGCCCTCGAGGCCTATAACGAGCACGTAGAAAAGCATGGTGTATTCAGCGACGGGCTGCGTTCGTTCTGATGGCGCAATTCGACGTTTTTCGAAACAACAATCCCTCCACCCGGACCCGCGTTCCGTACCTGCTCGACGTCCAAACCAACCTTCTCGAGAGCCTCGCGACAAGGGTCGTCGTCCCGCTTTGCAAGCCTGAGCTGTTGAAAGGGAAACTGGCCGAACGGCTGAATCCGCTATTTGCAGTCGAGCGTCACAAGCTAGCAATGCTGACCCAGGAGCTGGCAGCCATCCCGGTCAAAGCGCTGGGCGAAAAGGTCGCCAGCCTTTGCGCAGAACGCCAAGCAATCATTGCGGCCTTGGATTTGCTGATTACCGGGATCTAACAACGTTCCTGTTCGTCAATTGGCAACGAGTGCGAACCAGCCCGTGGCTCCGGAGATGAGCCTGCGGGATAATGGTGTTTTCGCCAGCCCGGGAAGTTCCTGAAATGCAGAAAGCAGTCACCGCCGAGATGGCCGACAACGTGGGAGACACCGCCCTCCCCGCGCAAACCGCCCCGCTCACCGCGCAGGCCGCCACCTTCCCGATCCTGCTCAGCCTGGGCTTCTGCCACCTGCTCAACGACCTCATGCAGTCGCTGCTGCCGGCGCTGTACCCGATGCTTAAATCGGAGTTACACCTCGACTACGGCCAGGTCGGGCTGATCACGCTGGCGTTCATGCTCACGGCTTCGCTCCTGCAGCCGACGATCGGCATCTACACCGACCGCAAGCCGCAACCGTACTCGCTCGCCATCGGCATGGGCGGGACGCTGATCGGCCTGGTGCTGCTCTCGTTCGCGCACAACTACTACGCGGTGCTGCTGGCCGCGGCGTTCATCGGCACCGGTTCGGCGGTGTTCCATCCAGAGGCCTCGCGCGTGGCGCGCCTCGCCTCGGGCGGGCGCTATGGCCTGGCGCAATCTATCTTCCAGGTCGGCGGCAACCTCGGCGGCGCGATCGGGCCGCTGCTGGCCGCGTTCATCATCCTGCCGCGCGGGCAGGGTTCGATCATCTGGTTCTCGCTCGTGGCGATGCTGGCGATGTTCGTGCTTGCGCGCGTGGGCATGTGGTATTCGGCGCGGCTCAAGGTTGCGCGCGCGGCGCCCAAGGCGGCCACGATCGCGGCGCCGGTGCGGCACAGCCGCGCGGTGTTCTTCGTGTTCCTCCTGATGGTGCTGGTGTTCTCGAAGCACGTGTACACCTCGAGCATCACGACCTTCTTCACCTTCTACCTGATCGAGCGCTTCCACCTCACCATTCCCGCCGCGCAGGTGCAGCTCTTCATCTTCATGGCGGCGATCGCGACCGGCACGCTGCTCGGGGGGCACATCTCGGACAAGATCGGCCGGCGCCCGATGATCTGGATCTCGATCCTCGGCGCGCTGCCCTTCACGCTCATGCTGCCGCACGCGAACCTCTTCTGGACCGGCGTGCTCACCATCGTGATCGGCCTGCTCATGGCCTCAGCCTTCCCGGCGATCCTCGTATATGCGCACGAAGTGCTGCCCGGGCGCGTGGGGCTCGTGTCGGGAATGTTCTTCGGCTTCTCGTTCGGGCTGGGGGGATTGGGCGCGGCGGCGATGGGGCGCCTGGCGGATGCGTACGGCATCGCGTTCGTCTACCAGCTCACGGCGTACCTGCCGGCGCTGGGGTTGCTGGTGTGGTTCCTGCCGAATTTGGAGCGGGACCGGAAGGCGCGGGAGAAGGCGCAGGCGGCCGCGGCCTAGTAGTACGCCGCGGCCGCCCTGAGCTTGTCGCGCACCTTGTTGCGCAGTTCCACAGGCGCCAGCACCTCGACCTCCGCCCCGAACTTGAGGATGTCCATCACAAGCTCGCGGTCGTCCGCGTACGGCACTTCGAGCACGTAGCTCCCGTCCGCTTCAAAGCGGCTTCTCTGCTTCGGGTGCCAATCCTCGCTCGAGACCCAACGGGCGCGCGCAGGCGTGAAGCGCAGCTTCGCCCAGCGCACGTCGGAGCCCGCGAAGATGCCGTAGCCCGACTGGAAGTGCTCGTCGAGCTCGGCCTTGGGGACTTCTTTCGCCTTCTCCTCCAGCAGCGCGGCCGCGCGAATCGCATCCAGCGAGAAGCTGCGCACGCCCGCGGCCTTGTGGCACCAGGCGTCGACATACCAATTACCGCTGCGACGCCTGGTCCCACTCGATCGGCGCCTTGAAGCGGTCGCGCAGGTACCCGA
>CAZZDV010000028.1:0-21362 GCA_964652785.1 uncultured Bordetella sp. | reverse complement strand
TGCGACGCCTGGTCCCACTCGATCGGCGCCTTGAAGCGGTCGCGCAGGTACCCGAGGTCGCGTTTGAAGGTGGCCGCGGAGATCTCGAGCGCCTCCAGGAACACCTTGCGCGGCACGCTGCGGCGCTCGCGCAGCAGGCGCTCGATGGCGTAGAAGCGCTCGGTGCGTTCCATGCTCCGCTAGGAAGGGGTAACGGGGGAACCTGGGTTCCCCTGTTCCGAGCGTACCTTCTCCAGCTTCTGCAGCGAGCGCATGCGCCAGGGGATCGTCTCGCCCGGGAAGAGGCGCGGGTACTCCGTGTAGCTCACCTCGCCCACGTAGATGTCACCGTGCGAGTCGACCGCGAGGCCGTGCGGCGCGACGAACTTGCCCGGCTCCAGGCCCGGTCCAGCCTCGCCGCCAAGGCGCGCGATCTTGTTGCCCAGCTTGTCGACGATCGTGAGGCGCGGCCCGACGTTGGGCATCTGCCGGTTGACCGGCATCGCCGCGCCGAGCTCGCCGATGATGAATTCGAGCCTGGCCCCTTTTTTAGCCTTGCAGCAGTAGAGGCCGCAGGGCCGGTGCATGTTGGTCCACTGCGTTTCGTACTTGCCGTTGCCGTCGAACACCTGCACGCGATGGTTCTCGCGGTCGGCCACGTACACCCAGCCGTCCTCGTCCGTGACGATGTTGTGCACGATGTTGAACTGGCCGGGATCGGTGCCCGGCTCGCCCCAGCTCATGAGGTGCTTGCCGTCCGGCGAGTACTTGTGCACGCAGGCGTTGCCGTAACCGTCGCTCACGTAGATTTCACCTTTGGGCGACAGCGCGGTATGCGTGCAGCGGTGGAAAGGCTGGCCGCTCATGTAAGGCGCCGCCTTGCCCTGAACGCCAAGTTCCAGCAGCACCTTGCCTTCGGTCGTGCACTTGCGCACCACGTGGCCGAGATCGTCGGTGCAGTAGAGGAGGTCGTTCGCATCGATGTGCAGGCCGTGCGCGCGCGGGAACATGCCGCCCTCGCCCCACGACCTGAGGAAGTTGCCGTCGCGATCGAACACCATCATCGGGTGCTCGCCGCGATTGAAGACGTACACGCGGTCCTTGCTGTCGACGGCCACCGCGGCCGCGTCCTTGAACTCCCAGCCCTCGGGCAGCTTCGCCCAGTCTTCCACCACGCGATAACGATGCTCGCCGCTGCCCAGTAGCGTTTCCATCTTCCCGTCCCCTCGTTCAAGTGACAGCACCCGTGCTATCATCGACAAATGGTACCACTTGTCGTCGACACCAATATCCTGGTCGGCGCGCTGCTTAAACGCGGTGGTAGCGCGCGGCGGCTCATACGCGCCTGCCTTGCGGGGCACTACGAACCATTGATAGGGCCGGCGCTGTACTCGGAGTACGAGGATGTTTTCGGCCGGGAGGAAATCTGGCGCGCGAGTCTCCTCGCGGGCAGGGAGCGAAACCAGGTTCTCGATGGTTTCCTCGCCATGTGCCGGTGGGTAGAGGTGTTCTATGCTTGGCGGCCAAACTTGCCCGACGAGGCGGATAATC
Source organism: uncultured Bordetella sp. (assembly GCA_964652785.1). GTDB lineage: Bacteria > Pseudomonadota > Gammaproteobacteria > Burkholderiales > SG8-39 > SZAS-79. Next base: position 19,832 of record CAZZDV010000028.1, on the reverse strand, counting down.
ACCTCGTGGAACTTGCGCTGGCCGGTAACGCGGCAGCGATCGTCACCCGCAACACGCGCGACCTTACGCGAGGGGAATTGAGGTTTCCTTCGCTTGCGATAATGTCCCCAGAGGAATGTTTGGAGGCTTACCCGTGTCCACCCTGACCATCCGCCTGCCCGATGACAAGCACGATCGCCTCAAGGCGCTCGCCGAAAAACGCAAGATCAGCGTGAACAAGCTGATGGACGAGCTTGCTACGATCGCCATCGCCAATCACGACGCGCGGACGCGGTTCGAGGCACGCGCTCGCAGAGGCAAGCCTGCGCGAGCACTGGCGTTGCTCCACGGGCTTGCCGAGCGTTAGTCCGGACACCTACCTCAACACAGCAGGATTGGAGTTTCAATGCTTTCGTCCCCGAAAGACACCGGCAAGCCGATGTCGCAAGTCATCCGTGAGCGCGTCAAGGCCGCCAACCGGCGCTTCTTCGCCAACGACAACATCGCCGAGTTCCTGCAGCCGGGCGACCGCGAGGCGCTGATCGACGAGGTCGAGGTCAAGATCAAGTCGCTGCTCGAATCGCTCGTGATCGACATCGAGGCCGACCACAACACCAAGGGCACCGGCCGGCGCGTGGCCAAGATGTACCTCAACGAGATCTTCGGCGGGCGCTACGTGCCGCTGCCCCGCCTCACCGAATTCCCGAACGACAAGCGCCTCAACGAGCTCATCATCATCGGCCCGATCACCGTGCGCAGCGCGTGCTCGCACCACCTGTGCCCGATCATGGGGCGCCTCTGGATCGGCGTGATGCCCAACGAGAGCACCAACCTGATCGGCCTGTCCAAGTACACCCGCGTGACCGAGTGGATCATGTCGCGCCCGCAGATCCAGGAGGAGTCGGTGGTGCAGCTCGCCGACCTGCTGGAGAGCAAGATGAAGCCCGACGGCCTGGCGGTGATCATGGAGGCCGACCACTTCTGCATGCAGTGGCGCGGCGTCAAGGACAACGATTCGATGATGACAAGCAGCGTGATGCGCGGCGTGTTCCTCATGGACCCGGCGCTGCGGCGCGAATTCCTCGCGCTGATGAAGAAGTAGCGCGGCCTCGAAACGCGGGCGCTACGCCCGCGCGAGGCGCTCGATCTCCGCCACGGTGCGGTCGAACTCGTGCCACAGCCGCCCTTCGGCGCGCGGCCTGAAGGCGGCGAGCAGCGAGCGGTAGTACCACAGCGTGCCGTCGCGCCCGGCGGTAAAGCGCGGCCAGAGCTTCTCGCCGATCTCGCGGTAGTCCTCGAGGATCGCGCGCGCGTTGTAGAGCTTGTCGGCCATCGACACCAGCAGCGCCGCTTCCGGCTTGGTTGGGATGTCGTCGATGTACTTCTGCTTGCGCGCCTTCCATTTCACCGGGTCGCGATCGCGTTGCTCCTCCGGGTCGCCGTCGGTGCAGGCCTCGACGATCTTCTCGACCTTCTCGCCGAAGCGCGAGCGGAGCTCGCCGGGGGTCATGCGATGCGCCTGGTCTTCGAGCGCGTCATGGAGGAGCGCGCCGATGGCCTGGTCCTCATCGCCGCCGTGCTCGAGCACGATCGAGGCCACGCCGATCAGGTGCGCCACATACGGGATGTTGCCGCCCTTGCGGCGCTGCTGCTCGTGCAGCTCGGCCGCCCAGACGAGCGCGTCGCGAAAGCGCTTTCCGACCACGGGGGAAGCTGCCGTCATTCTGTCTGCCTATGCCGCCCGAAGCTCATCCGACTGCTTGATGAGTGATTCGGCGGGGATGCCCAAACCACGATGAAGCCGCCAGATCATTTTGAGCGTCAATGGCCGCTTTCGGCCGAGCACCTCGTACACCCGGTTGATCTGCCCGATCATGGGGACGAGGTCCTTTGGGGCAAGGCCGCCTTTCTCCATGCTGAACTTGATGGCTTCCACAGGATCCGGCAGGTCCATCGGAAAGTGTTTCGCCTCGTAGGCTTCGACCAAAGTGACGAGAACGTCCAACCGCTCGCCCTCGCGGGAGCCGGACCTGGCCCCCATAAGCGAGTCGATTTCCTTAAAGGCGGACCGGTAATCGGTCTTGGTCCGGATCGGTTTGATCTCCATCAGGTCACTCCATTTCAGATGAACTGCGCATCGATCTTGTCGTATTGGGCATGCCTCAGGGGAGATGGCTTGCCGGACCGCCGGTCACTCGACCTTGATGCCCTGATCCTTGATGATCTTCGCCCACTGCGCGGTCTCGCCGCGGATCATGCGGGTGAACTGCTCGACCGAGCTCGGCGCGGGATCGGTGCCCAGCGACCGGAGACGCTCGGGGAAAGCCGTGCCGGCGAGGGCGCGGCCCACTTCCGCATTGAGCTTCTGCACGATGTCCTTCGGCGTGCCGCCCGGAGCGCACAGGCCGTACCAGGATTTGACGTCGAAGCCTTTGACGCCGAGCTCGTCCAGCGACGGCACGTCAGGCAGATGGGACGAGCGCTTCAAAGTCGTCACGGCCAGCGGCGTGACCTTGTCGGCCGAGGCCTTGAGGTAGCCGCGCGCCGAGGGCAGCGGGTTGAAGAACAGGTTGACGTGGCCGCCCAGCAGGTCGGCAAGCGCGGGCGCGCTGCCCTTGTACGGCACATGCGTCATCTTCACGCCGGTTGCGCTCTGGAAAAGCTCGCCGGTGAGGTGCGTCACGTTGCCGGTGCCGGCCGAGGCATAGGTGAGCTTGCCGGGATTCGCCCTTGCGAAGGCGAGGAACTCGTCGAATTTCGTCGCGGGCACCGTGCGGTTCACCACCAGCACCATTGGTGTGGTGGCGAGCAGCGACACGGGCTCGAGGTCTTTCTCGACGTTGTAGGGCAGCTTCGCGTACAGGCCGGGGTTGATCGTGATCGCACCGATCGAGCAAAGCAGCAGCGTGTAGCCGTCCGGGGGCGCCTTGGCGACGAAATCGGTGCCAAGGATCGCGCCGGCGCCGGGCTTGTAGTCGACCACGTTGGGATGGCCCCACGCCGTCGTGAAATGCTCGCCCAGCGCGCGCGCCACCGGGTCGATGTCGCCGCCCGGGGGGAACGCGACGATGATCTTGATCGGCTTGTTCGGGTACGTCTGCGCCTGCGCGCTCGCGGCCATCGGCACGAAAGCGAGCGTTGAAGCGATCAATGCACCTGCGATCCTGCTCATGCGGGACTGGGTCATTTTTTCCTCGTGGACTTGCTGGCGATGGGTTTGCGGGCCGCCGGCCCGCGCGTCACTGGCACCGGGCGGCCGAACTTGCGCTCGACGCCCTGCTTTTTCAGGAAGTCCTTGACCCTTGGGACCATCGCGTTCTTCGCGCGCTCGACGTAGTACGGGATGACGGGCTCGTACCAGTCGTAGATGCGCCGCAGCTCGGCCACCGGCTCGTCCGACACGTCGACCCTCAGGTCGCAGCGCGAATACGTCTCCCGGCCGTACACGAGCAGGCCCGCCGAGGTCTGCCCCTCGGCCTGTCCGCCGGCATCCCGCCCGGCCTCGATCGCGCGCAGCAGGCGCTCTTCCAGTTCGAGCTTCGCCCCGGCGAGGAATGCCTCCGAGATCGCAATGGCCACTTCCGGCCCTGCCAGCACATTGCCCATCGCGACGTGGTCCTTGCCGACGATGTGGCCGGCCCACGCCACATTCATCCCGCCGGTGTACGCAGCGCAGTGGCCGTCGGAATTGACGATGCCGATCTGGCGCTTGTTGTGCCAGGGGTCCATCGAAACGAGCTCGTCGGCGACTTTCTGCGGCCACCAGCCTTCGTTCACGAGCTTGAGGCCGAGCGCGCCAAGGCGCGGGTCCGGCACCGACTGGAAGGCCACCGCGCCATCGCGTGAAACGTGCACGCAGCGGCTCATGACGGCCGGCGAGCTGGTGGCGATGCCGATGCCCAGGTGCCCCGTGCGCTTGCAGCGGCCGACGATCGTGAATGTCACTGTTGCTCCGTAGTCCCGGGGGAAACGACAAGATAGCGCATCCCCGGATCCGGCGAACGGGGCGTTTCGCGCTGCGCATTGAGTTCCGGCCGCGGCCCGGCCAGACTGCGAACCTTGTCTACGGCACCCCGGAAGCACCCCGAACCATGAAAACCGCCACATCGCAGAGCGCCGCGCGCTTCCTGCTCGAGGGCCTGTCCGAAGTCGGCATCGAGTACCTCTTCTGCAATTTCGGCACCGACCACGCGCCGATCATCGAGGAGATGGCGCGCATGGCGGCGGCCGGGCTGCCGTACCCCAGGACGATCCTCTGCCCGCACGAAAACACCGCCATGCACATGGCCGGCGGCTACGCGCTGGCCACGGGCCGCGGGCAGGGCGTGATGGTGCACGTGGACGTCGGCACCGCCAACGCCGCGATGGGCATGCACAACCTCTTTCGCACCCGCATCCCGGTGATGCTCATGGCGGGCAAGGCGCCGTACACGAGCCTGGGCGAGCTGCCGGGCACGCGCGACGACTATGTGCATTTCGTGCAGGAGCCCATGGACCAGGGCAGCATCGTTCGGCCGTTCGCCAAGTGGGAATACACGCTGCCCTCCGGCGTGGTGACCAAGGAAACCGTGCGCCGCGCGCACACCCTCATGCAAAGCGATCCGCCGGGGCCGGTGCACCTGCTGTTCGCGCGCGAGACGCTGGCCGAGCACTGGCAGCCCGAAGCGATCCGCTCGTTTCCCGATTCCACGCATGCCCCGCAGCGAGCCGGCGGCATCGATCCCGCGCGCGTGAAGGCACTGGCCGAAAAGCTCATGCGCGCCGAGCGCCCGATGCTGATCACCGGCTATGGCGGACGCAGCCGCAAGACCTCCGAGTCCATCGAGCGCCTGTCGCGCGCAGCGGGCATCCGCGTGTTCGAGAACGCGCCGGTCATCAACATCGGGCGCGAGTTCGCGGGCTTTGCGGGCTTTCGCGTCGCCGACTACCTGCCGCGGGCGGACTTCGGCCTCATCGTCGACACCGACGTGCCGTGGATCCCGCGCGACACCGCGCCGCATCCGGACGCGTACTGGGCGCACATCGACATCGATACGGTGAAGAAGTCGATCCCGATGTGGAGCTTTCCGGCGCAGGAGCGCATCGAAGCCAGCGCCGCCGAGGTGCTCGCGCAATTGGCCGAAGCCGTCGAGGCCATGGCGGGCGCTGCGTTCGAGTCCGCCGCCGCCGCGCGCTGGAAGACGATGGAAACCGAGTTCGCCGCAAGAAAAAAGAAGGCCGCCGACCTCGCCGCCGATCCCGGCCGGCCGGACGCGATCAATGTCGAGCACTTCGCAGCCGCACTCGGCAAGCGCCTCGATCCCGAGGACACGGTGCTCTCCGAGGCGGTGACCAACAATCCCGTGCTGGCGCGGCAGGTCCCGCGGCCGGTGGCCTGCACGATGATCCGCCACAGCGGCAGCGGCCTCGGCGCCGCGGGCGGGCTTGCGCTCGGCGTCAAGCTCGCAAGGCCGCAGCACCGCTCGGTGCATATCGTTGGCGACGGGGGCTTTTACTTCGGCAACCTCGATTCGGTGTTCGCCGTGTCCAAGGCCAACAAGCTGCCGATCTTCAGCATCATCATCGACAACAGCGGCTGGAACGCGGTCAAGGATGCGACGCTGAGGGTCTATCCCGAAGGCTCGGCCAGGCAGCACGATGCCTTCCAGTCGCGCCTGCCCACCGGCATGCAGTTTTCAAAGCTGGCCGAAGTCAGCGGCGCCTACGGCGAGTGCCTCTCGGACCCTAAAGAGGTCGGCGCGGCGATCGACCGTTGCCTGGAAGCGGTCGCGGGCGGGCGCAGCGCCCTGCTGCACGCGCGGGTGACGCCGATCTAGTTGGAATGCGGTGGCGGATGTATTGGGGAAGCCCTGGTGTGCTTGCGCGGAAGCCGCGATATCATCAATGCCAAAGAGGAGACTTAAAAATGAAAACTGCTTTGATCCCCGCACTGCTGGTCCCTGCATTTCGCGCGGCCGCCGTCCTGCTGTTGGCGGCATTCGTCCAGCCCGCATGGGCGCAATATCCCAACAAGCCGGTGCGCATCGTCGTGCCGGTCACCACCGGCGGGCCGAGCGACCTCGTCGCGCGTATCCTCGGCGACAAGCTCTCGGGCTCGCTCGGCCAGCCGATGATCATCGAGAACCGTCCCGGGGCTTCCCAGACCGTGGGCATGGCCTTTGTCGCCAAGTCCGATCCCGACGGCTACACGCTCCTGCAGGCCGCGGCCAACATGGCGATCAACCCGATCCTCATGACCGACCTGCCTTTCGACACGGTCAAGGCATTCGCCCCGGTGTCGCTTACGCACATGACGCCGTACGTGTTCGTCGTGAGCTCGCAGCTGCCGGTGAACTCGCTGGCCGAGTTGTTCAAGTACATCCGCGACAACAAGGGCAAGGTCACCTACGGCACGACCGGGCAGGGCAGCCCGCAGCAGCTCGCAACGCTCCTCCTTGCGCAGCAGGTGCCGCTCGGCGAGATGACCGAGATCCAGTACAAAGGCAGCTCGGCCGCGCATCCGGACCTGATCTCCAATCGCGTCACGTTCATGATCGATCCGCTCGCCGCCTCGGCGCCGCACATCAAGGCAGGGACGCTGCGCGCGCTTGCCGTGACCACGCCGCAGCGCAACCCCTCGTTCCCGAACGTGCCGACGGCCACCGAAGGCGGCGTCCCGGGCTATGACTTCGCCAGCTGGGGCGGGATGTTCGCGCCGGCCGGCACGCCGCGCGATATCGTGATGAAGCTCAACGGCGAGCTCGCGCGCACGCTGAACAGCGCCGATATCAAAAAGAGATTCGACGACATGGGACTCGTGGCCCGGCCCAGCTCGCCCGAGGAGTTCGGCACCTTCCTCGCGTCGGAAATGAATCGCTGGAAGGGCGTGCTCGCGAAGAAGCCCTGAGCGGCAGGCCTGCGCCCCTGGCGAATATTTGGTACTGTTCGTCCCATGCGAATCGGATTCTTCTTCGGACTGCTCTTCCCCGTGTTCATCATGGTGGCGCTCGTGCGCATCGCGCTGAACGACATGGAAATCATCAAGGGCGTGTGGTCCTGGTGGACGGTGATCATCACCGTCGCGGGCGCCCTGGTCGGCACGATCCTCGAGGGCACGCTCAAGGCCAAGCCGTCCAAGAAGTACGGCGAGAAGTAGCCTGCCGGGCCGGCAGGCCCGCCCTCAAGCGGGCAGTTTGGCCAGTTCCCCGCTGTCGACCAGCTTTGCGACGTCGTTGGCCCCGCCGACCAGCACCCCTTTCACGAACACCATCGGGAACGTGGGCCAGCCGGTCCACATCTTGAGCGCGTTGCGGCGCCGCCACTCCGACAGGTAGCTGCCATACTCGAGGTACTTGTAAGCGATGCCCGCAGCATCGAGCACCTTCCGCGCCTTGCGCGGCATCGGGTTCTGGCGCATGCCGACCACCACGACCGCATTCGCCGCAACCGCGGCCCGCACCTCTTGCACGATGCCGGAGTGGTGGTTCGCGATGTAGTCGCGCACTGCGGGATGGATGTGGGCTTCTTCGAGGATGGCGCGTGACATCGGGACCTCCGGATGGGTTCCCGGTACTCTACCTCGATACTCGGTTGCGGCCGCCCTGCTTGGCCCGGTAGAGCGCCTTGTCCGCGGCCTTCACCACGGCTGAGGCCTTTTCGTCGAGGCTGGCGCGCCCGGCCACGCCGATGCTGATGGTCACCGAAATCATCTGCGGCGGCAGGGTCGCCCCGCGCAGCCGGCTGCCCGTAACCGCGTCGCGCGGCCTTTCGTCGCTGCGGACCGCCATCTTGTAAGACTCGATCGAGGCCCGGATCGCCTCCAGGTGCGGCAGGGCCTCGTCGGCCGTGCGCCCGTCGAAGACTACGCAGAACTCTTCGCCGCCGTAGCGGAAGGCCACGCCCCCGCCCTCGACTTGCGCAAGGCGCGCGGCCACGAGCTTGAGCACCTGGTCGCCGATGTCGTGGCCATGCACGTCGTTGAATTTCTTGAAGTGGTCGACATCCGCCATCGCGACGGTGCAGACCGGGCCGAGGGCAGCCATGCGCTCATTGAGCGCGCGCCGGCCCGGCAGGCTGGTGAGCTCATCGACGAACGCAAGGCGATGCGTCTCCTGGAGCACTGCGACGAAGAGCACCGCACCCGCCGCGGTCATGAAGGCGGAGAACAGCGCGGGTGAGGCGCCCCACTCGGCCGCGATGAAGAAGGCAGCCAACGCCCCGGCCAGGCCGATGTCGAGCGCGCGCGGCTGGACTGCGGGCGGCCTGGGATGCGAGCGCCACATCGCCGCGGCGAAAGCCGCTGCGAACAGCAGGCGCCCGACCAGGGGCGTCGGCGGGCTGTTGAGCGCCCAGTGGTCGAACACGCCGATCCACGCGACCCCCGACAGGTTGCTTCGGCCGGCGCTCGCGATCCAGAGCACGATCAGGATCTCCGCGATGATGACGAGGAGCCAGCGGTGGCTGTGGTGATGGAAGACGCCGCGCTCGGGCTGGACCAGCGCCGCGAGGATGTTGGCCGGCACGATCACGACCAGCGCGGTGTACGTCACCTTGGCCGCGAACGGCCCGACGTCGATCGCGTACCGGTATCCGGCGTACGCGCAGAACATCGACATCGCCGCGATGAAGGCGCGGCCGCGGTTGAACCAGAGCGCGATGGCGCCTGCCGCGAACAGCGCCACATACGGACCCAGCGCCGGCAGCCCCGCAAGGGTCGGCGGCAGCTTCGGCCCGGCGGCGACGAGGAGCCCCGTGACCAGGACGATCGCGGCCGGAGCGATCATCGGGCGGACGATCGGGTTCACGTGCGAACGCGCGGAAAAGTCAAACTTTCATTTCCGGAGTGCCAACACCCGTGCGGCCTTCCGGAGAGTTGAATTGCCTTAAACGGCAACCCTACTCTCCCAGCCGGTCGACATCCTTGAGCCCCACGTCCGCCACGCGGCCGCGCTGGGCGCGCCTGCCGTCGTACTCGCGGACCTCTTTCTTGCCGAGCTCGACGAACGAGCGCTTGCCGCGCTTCATCCCATGGATGGTGAGGTGGCTGCCCTCGATCACCACCACCGAGGCAAGTGTCACCTTCTCGGGCAGCGCGATGAGCTGCACGCCAAGGCCGCCATTGGGGCGCAGCGGCACTTCGTCCAGCAGGAACACCAGCAGCCGGCCATCGGATGAAAGCGCGGCAACGCGCGGACTCACGTCGCCCTTGAACACCGCCACCGGCGCCGGGGACAGGACCCTGGCGCCCTCGGCGGGCTTCATGAACTCCTTGCCCGCCTTCATGCGGGTGACCATGTCCTTGAGCTGCGCGACGAAGCCATGCCCGGCCGTGGTGTGCAGCAGCAGGCTCTGCTCCATCGAACCCGTGCCCATCCAGACGATGCTGTCGCCGTTCGCGTTCACCAGGCTGTTGACCGGCGCGCCGTCGCCACGGCCCGAAGGCAGCGATGCCGCATCCAGCGTCCAGGTCTTGCCTGACGAGCCGAGGAAGACCACCTGGTCGGTCGTCTTGCACTCGGCGGCCTGCGCGAGGCTGTCGCCGTCCTTGAAGTTGACCGTCGAAAGGTCGATGCCGTGGCCGACGCGCGCGCGAATCCAGCCCTTCTTCGAGAGGATCACCGTGACCGGCTCCTCGAGCACCGTGCGCTCGATCTGCGTGCGCTCGTCGGCGCGGATGAGTGTGCGGCGGTCGTCGCCGAATTTCTTCGCGTCTTCTTCCAGCTCCTTGACCACGAGGTTGCGCAGGATGCGCTCGGAGTCGAGCACGCGGCGATGCTCGTCGCGCTCCTTTTCCAGCCCCTTTTTCTCGTCGTTGAGCCTCACGCCATCGAGGCGCGTGAGCTGCCCGAGGCGCAGGTTGACGATGTCCTCGGCCTGCCGCTCGCTGAAACCCCATTTTTCGGAGAGTTTGCGCTTGGCCTCGGCCTGGTCCTCGCACGAGCGGATGAGCTTGATGATCTCGTCGATCTTGACGAAGGCCTTGATGCGGCCCTCGACGATGTGCAGGCGGTCCTCGACCTTGTCGAGGCGGTGCTGCGTCCTGCGCTTGACCGTGGCAATGCGGAATTCGGTCCATTCCTGCAGCACGCCGACGATGCCCTTGGTGTCGGGCAGGCCGTCACGGAAGCCCAGCCACGTGAGGTTGAGCGGGTAGCGCATCTCGAGGCTGGTGTGCACCAGCAGCGCCTTCATCATTTCGTCCACGTCCTGGCGTGACGAGCGCGGCTCGATGATGATGCGCATACGGCTCTTGCGGTCGGATTCGTCCCGCACCGTCTCGACGATGTCGAGCACGAACTGCTTGAGGCGCTTTTGCTCCTGCGAGACTTCCTTCCTGCCCATGGCGGGCTTGGGATTCACCAGTGCCTCGATCTCTTCCAGCACCTGGCGGCACGAGACACCGTGCGGCAGCTCGTCTACGACGATGCGCCACTGGCCGCGCGCGAGCGGCTCGACATGCCAGCGCGCGCGCATGGCGATCGACCCGCGGCCGGACTCATAGGCCTGCCGGATCTCCGCCGCATTCGAAATGATCTGTCCGCCGCCCGGGAAATCCGGGCCGGGCAGCAGCGCGAGCACCTCGTCGACGTTCGCCTTGGGGTTCCTGATGATGAGTGACGCAGCAAGCGCGACCTCACGCAGGTTATGCGGCGGGATACGCGTGGAGAAGCCGACCGGGATTCCGAACGAGCCGTTGAGGAGGCCAAACGGCATGCGCGCCGGCAAGAGCTGCGGCTCGTCGAACTTGCCGTCGTAGTTCTTGATGAAATCGACCGTGCCCTCGCCGATCTCGGCGAGCATGAGCTCGGCGTAGCGCGAGAGCTTGGCTTCCGTATATCGGTAGGCTGCGGCCGAATCGCCGTCGCGCGAGCCGAAGTTGCCCTGCCCGTCGATGAGCGGGTAGCGCATCGAGAAAGGCTGCGCCATGTGCACCAGGGCCTCGTAGGTCGACGAATCGCCGTGCGGGTGGTACTTGCCGAGCACCTCGCCGACGAATCGCGCGCACTTGGCGAAGCCCTCCGCCCCGGTGTCGCCCATCGCGTAGAGGATCCTGCGCTGCACCGGCTTGAGGCCGTCGGCGATCTCGGGCAGCGCGCGCGCCTTGACGGTGGACACCGCGTAGCCGAGGTACGCCTGCGAAGCGTGCAGCTCGATCGGCGCGGAATCGTCGCCGGAGTCGCTTGAGAATAAATCGAGAGTCGTGTCTTCCATACCTTAGGTCGCTGGTTGCAGCCGCGGCTCTTCGGGCTCGAAAAGCGGCAGCTGCCGGTCGGCGAGAAGCAGCGCGAATTCCGCGGCGGCCTTGGCCGCCGAGAGCGTCCCGGTTTCGCCGGTGCGCCCCGCCGCTTCCCAGATGTATTTCAGTTCGGCCTGTGATTCGAGCCGCACCTTGGCGAGTTTTTCCTTGCCGCGCCAGAGGCAGTGGGACTTGTAGCCGCGTTCCCAGAGGGCTTTTTTTGTTTTTCGGGCCATTTTGGTCTCCTGAGTTTCGGTCTTTCTGTGCCAGTAGCTTCCGTTGTGCCTTTTTTGCCTTTAGCGAATCTCGTCTTTTTGAGAATGCGTGGCTTGCCCGATCGGGCAAGCCGAGGCTTTCTCAAAAAGACGAGACCTGGGCCTCTATCAACCGTTCGGTGCAAAAAGCACGCACCCAATAACTCCATCAACCGTTCGGTGCCTCATGCAGGCACCAAGCTACCTAAACATCCGCCTCCACCGATCTCCAGTGCTCGCGCATCCAGTTCCGTCTTCCTTCCGCCTCGCCGGAGTCCATCAGCAACTCGAACTTGCCGCGTACTTTTGCGATGTCCGCGCGGTCGAGCTGCATCCGCACCAGCCTGCGCGAATCCGGGTTCATCGTGGTTTCCCACAGCTGCTCGGGGCTCATCTCGCCAAGGCCCTTGAAGCGCGAGATCTCCCAGCTGCCTTCGCGGACTTTCTCCTTCCTGAGGGCGGCGAGGGCTTCATCGAGTTCGTCGTCGTCGAGGCAGTACACGCGCCGCGCAGGCTTGCCTTTCCCCTGCGAGGGCACCTCGATCTTGAAGAGCGGCGGCTGCGCGACCCAGATGCGCCCGATCTCGACGAGCCTGGGCATGTGCATGAAGAAGAACGTGAGCAGCAGCGCCTGGATATGGCCCCCGTCCACGTCGGCGTCGGTCATCAGCACGACCTTGCCGTAGCGGATGCCGGTGAGGTCCGGGTTGTCTTCGATGCCATGCGGATCGCAGCCGATCGCGGTGGCGATGGCCTGAAGCTCCTTGTTCGCAAGCACGGTGCGGGCGTCCTTCGACATGGTGTTGAGCACCTTGCCGCGCAACGGCAGGATCGCCTGCGTGTCCTTGTCGCGCGCCTCCTTGGCAGAGCCGCCCGCCGAATCGCCCTCGACGAGAAAAAGCTCGGTGCGCGACGTGTCGTCCGATGCGCAATCCACCAGTTTGCCCGGCAAGGTCGCGACGCCCGAGGACTTCTTGCGCTCGAACTTCTTGCCCTTCGAAAGCCGGGTGTTGGCCTGCTCGATTGCCAGCTCGACGATGCGCTTGCCTTCCTCGGGGTGCTGGTTCAGCCAGAGCTCGCAGGCGTCCTTGACGCACGATTCGACTAATTTCGCCGCGTGGCGGGTGGTGAGCTTCTCTTTCGTCTGCCCGTGGAACTGAGTGCGCACGATGCGCGCGGACAACGTGAAGCAGGCGCGGCTCCAGAGGTCTTCCGCGATCAGCTTGATGCCCTTGGGCGTCATGCTGCGCGTCTCCATGAAGGCGCGGACCGCCTCGAAGATCCCGTTGCGGAAACCCGCCTCGTGCGTGCCGTGCGAGCGCGTGGGAATCAGGTTGACGTGACTGTCCTGGAAGACGTCCCCCTCGGGCACGAAGCCGATGGCCCAGGAGGCGCCTTCGCCTGCCTGGATGTCGACGAACTCCGCCGCCGATTTCTCGTCGTAATGCCGCTCGCCGGTAAACAGCGGCGCGACAAGCTCGCGCCCCTGCAGCATGAAGTCGAAGTACTGCGCCATGCCTCGCTCGTAAGTCCAGCTCTTTTCGTCTTTCCCTTCCACGCGCAGCACCGTGGTGAGGCCGGGCAGCAGGTAGGCTTTCGAGCGGATGAGGTGCTCGAGTTCGAGCATCGGGATGTTCGGGCTGTCGAAGTATTTTGGATCCGGCCACGCGCGCACCACCGTACCTGTGCGGCCGGCGTATTGCCTGCTGCGCTCGCTCTTGAGTTTCTGCACCAGCTCGCCGCCCTCGAAGGCGATCGTGTGCTTCGCGCCTTCGCGATAGACGTCGACTTCGAGCCGCGTCGAAAGCGCATTGGTGACCGCGACACCGACGCCATGCAGGCCGCCGGAGATGTGATACACCGCGTCGCTCGACTTGGAGAACTTGCCTCCCGCATGCAGCATGGTGAAGGCGACTTCGACCGCGGGCTTCTTTTCGTCCGGGTGCATGTCGACCGGTATGCCGCGGCCTTCGTCCTCGACCTCGACCGAGCCGTCCTTGCGGATCGAGACGGTGATCTTCTGTCCGTACCCGGCGAGGGCCTCGTCGACCGCGTTGTCGATGGCTTCCTGGATGATGTGCAGCGGATGGATGGTGTGCGTGTACATGCCCGGCATGCGGCGCACGGGCTCGAGCCCCTTGAGGGCCTGGATCGATGAAGCGTCGTAAACGGCTTTTTTGGACATTCTCTAAGTGCTTGAAAAGACTGGCAGACCGCTAGCTGTAGGGGTCTCTCGCGGGGACGAATACTACCAATTGTAGGCGATCGTAGGCGATCGACCTGGGAAGACCCAAGCCGCCGATGGAGCGTCATGAACCTGATCGAGAACGCGCTGACCTACCGCCGTCCCGGGGTGCGACCTCAGGTCGAATTCACACCGAAAACCAATACCCGGGCACCGGGATCGGCCTGGCTACGGTCCCCGGCCTGAGCCGGATGAATACTGCCATTTTCAACCGAAAGTCCGCGCTACTATTGGTTCTCACGTCGAAATACTGCCATCCACCTCGGCCAGGATTTCGCGGAGCAGCTTCAAATCGACGGGCTTCGTGAGATGGTGTGTCATGCCGGCGTCGGCCCCGAGAGCCCGTCGCGGGGGGAGCCCCACCCCGAAACGGCGATCACGGTGATTCCCCGCCTTGGGGCAGCGCGCGGAGCGTGCATAATCATGCGATGAGCCACCCCCTCCCCGATCCCCGTCGCCGCCTTCTCGTCGCGGCCCTTGCCCTCGCAGCGACTGCCGGCGCGCCCGCGCGCCTGCTTGCGCAAGGCACCCTCCCGCCGACGCCCGAGTGCAGGCCCGGTCGCGACACGCCCGCGCAGACCGAAGGCCCGTTCTATACGCCACGCACGCCGCTCAAGGCCGATTTCCGCAAGGACGCCCCAGGCGAGCCGATCGTGCTCGAGGGCTATGTGCTCGACACGCAGTGCAGGCCGCTGGCGGGCGCGTGGCTGGACTTCTGGCATGCGGATTCGGGCGGCGCCTACGACAACAGCGGGTTCAGGCTGCGCGGCCACCAGGTCGCCGATGCACAGGGCCGCTACAAGCTCGAAACCATCCTGCCCGCCTTCTACGCGGGCCGCACGCGCCACATCCACGTGAAGGTGCGCGCCCGCGAAGGCGGCCGCATCCTCACTACGCAGACCTATTTTCCGGGTGAACCGGGCAACGCGCGGGACGGGTTGTACCGGCCGGAGCTCGTCGCGCGACTCGCAGGTAACGCACTGCACATGGACTACGTGATTCGGGCGTGACACTCCGGAAAATGCGTCTCTTCTTTCCTGTCGCCTGATACAGCGCGTCAGATAAGCCAATCACCTTATTCTGAACGACTGGTAACACTGCGACGCCGTATGTCGCCATCCGCGGCTAACTTAAGTGACCCCGTCACTGAAGTTGAAACGCCCAATGACTACCCCTGCCGCCTTCAGTCCATCTGAGCAGTCCACGTCCGCGAAAAATCCCGTACACGTCGGCCACCTGTCGAAACTGCTTCTCCAAAGCCTCCGGCTGGGCGAAAGGTCGTACCTCTACCCAGACGAGATGGAACGAATTCCGACGGGCCTGTCGGAATTGGATAAAAAGCTGTGTGGCGGATTTCTGCCTGGAGATCTCGTGATTGTTGCGGGCAGGCCGGGTACAGGGGCAGAACTGTTCGCTTTTGACATGGCTACACTGCAGGCTCGTGTACGGAGTGCGCCTTCGCTGATCTGCAGTAGCAATTTCCCGCCCTCATTTCTTGTCGGCCGTATTCTCTCCCACATCAGCAAAGTCTCTCGCTGCCGCATCGCACGTTGCAAATTGAGCGAGGAGGAATTGATTGAAGTTGCCAAGGCCGTGGAAGAAATTGAAGCTACCCCGCTCTATATCAAATGCAAGCCGCTCGCGTCGGCAGAATGGATGTGCCGCGAGGCGCTTTCGATGCACGAGAAAATTTCTGCGCTACGCCTTATCGTCATCGAATTGCCGACTGTTTTCGGCAGCCGAATACAAACCAGTCTTCTTCAGAAAGCCCGCTCATCGATAGGGGAACTCTCCATGGAGGTCGCCGCCTCACTGAAAGGCTTGGCGAAAGAAACCGGCGCAACGGTTATTCTCGTCGCCGGCATTACCCGGAATCTCGAACGGAGAGACGATAAGCGACCTTCTTTACGTGATTTGCGCAACGGCTCAGTACTGGTCCAGTTTGCCGATCAAATCCTGCTGCTGTATCGGGAGGAGATCTACTATCCGGAAACTCAGGATCGAGAGATTGCGGAAATCAGCATCGCCGCCACCTTCGCGCCACCCTCCACCGTCCGTGTACGCTTCAGAGACGAGCAGTTTTCTGACCTGACATAGTCGGCAATGCCCGTATTCGATGTACGCGCTTCATCGCCATCGGAGAGAAAAATGGCCCGCGGTCTCTCAAAATCCCGATTGATCGAATGGCGCCAGTGCCCAAAGCGACTCTGGCTCAAGATTCATCGCCCTGAGCTGATCGAGACCTCTGCCGAGACCGAGCGGGGCTTCCAGATCGGCTATGCCGTCGGCGCTGTGGCGCAGGAGCTTTGTCCGGACGGGATTCTGGTCGACGCCGATGATTTGCGGGGTGCTCTCCGCCTTACAAAGGAGCTATTGGTCAACCAACCGGGCGCGCCACTGTTTGAGGCCACGTTTGAGCGCGACGGCGTGTTGGTCCGAGCCGATCTACTGCTTCCTGAGACGGGTGGCTATCGGTTGGTCGAGGTCAAGGCCGCCACGTCGGTCAAGGACTATTACCTCGCCGATGCCGCAATTCAGCGTTGGGTACTTGGCGAAGCGGTAAGCCTGACAGGCGTAGAGGTTGCGCACGTAAACAACCGGTTTGTATATCCGGGTGGTGGCGACTATCGCGGGCTCCTCACTCACGTATCGGTCAACGCTGAAACCGAGGCGATTGGCAAGGGAATCCCGGCATGGGTTTCGGCGGCGCGCAATACTCTCGACGCCGCTGAGCCCGCCATAAAGCCGGGCCCGCATTGCAATGACCCGTTCGAATGCCCGTTCATCGGGCACTGCAACGCGGACAAACCCAAAGCCGAATTTCCACTGGCAGCCATTCCGCACCTGTCGGCCGCCAAGCGCGAGCAGCTCGAGGTCCAGGGGATTTCGGACATTCGGCAGATCCCAAACGACTTTCCACTGACCGAGGCTCAGGAGCGCGTTCGTCGAATTACCAGAAACGGCGTTCCCGAACTATCGCCCAAAGCTGCGAAAGCGCTCTCCTCCCTTCCATGGCCACGCTATTACCTTGATTTCGAGACCGTCAGCATGGCCGTTCCAATCTGGGCCGGAACGCACCCCTATCAAAAGCTACCGGTACAGTGGTCTTGTCATGTTGAGACTCAAGATGGAAGACTGACTCATTCCGAATTCCTTGCTGCGGGACAGGAAGATCCACGGCGGGCCTTTGCGGAGACGCTAATCGACTCGATCGGTACCGATGGCCCTGTATTCGTATTCAGCAAGAGTTTCGAATTGGGGCGTATCGCCGAGCTGGCGCGGGACTTCCCAGGCTTTGCCGGGCCATTGCGGGCAATAGCCGAACGCGTTGTCGATCTACTACCGATCACCCGGGAAAGCTACTACCACCCGGCGATGCTTGGTTCGTGGTCAATCAAGGCGGTACTTCCTACTATCGCGGCTGATCTGAACTACAAAACCATGACGGTAGGCGACGGCGGGGAAGCGGAGGCGACATGGCTCGAAATTCTGCATCCAGCCACGACGGAGGAAAAACGTCGTGCATTGCGCCAAGAACTCGCTGACTATTGCGCACTAGACACGTTGGCTATGGTTCGATTGGCGCATCACCTTTCATAGGAATGAGCAGATTGATGCCGAGTGCGGCTTCCAGCTCTTCTTTTGTGGAGCCGACACCGAAAATGCCCGTTGCTTCCATAGCCTGTGCCCTACACGGGTTCCACGTCTTGTCTCCCCTCTACCAACCAGACAGCGACGACGCAATCCAACTTTCCCGGCCTGGTTTCAAATTGCGGGAACGGATCATGCAATCTAGTCAATTTGCAGTTCGCCTCCCGAGCCTCTTCCTCAAATGTACGTAGTCTGCGATCAATGTCTTCATTCGTAAACTTGTCACTAAGGGCACAGAAAATTCGAAAATCACCATCAGTGATCTTCAATTCTTTCAGCTTTTTGACGTCAGCCAAGTACTTGTCGCTCGTGCTGCGGACTTTGAACTCAACAAAAATGTGGGACCCGGATGACAATTCAAATCTTAGATCGCACGGCCCTCCTAGACCAACTTTCTCTTCTCGTCGCCAAGTGACGGTCGTTTCCCCGAATATGCCCTTTGCATCCGTCATCACCGCCTTTCCGCAATCGTAGGCATACGCGAGTTCCGGCATTGAAAAAATTCCCTTGTCGCAGAGCCTTGAAAGCAGCGCGTCCTCCTCCTCAGCGACCTTTGCAAACACTTTCGCGATTTGTCTCAATTGTGTGAGCATGCGTGTAGTCTCCAATGTAGTTATTCGAGCCGCCAATTTGAGATGGCTCCCCGCCCGAGTAGTCCGGATCCATGTTCGCGTCCGCTTCAAAAGAACTGCCGAAAATAGTCGCGGGCTTGCCCATGGAGGAAAACGGAATTGGTCACACCGGTTCCCCCCCAGTTCCAGCCGCCATCGTCGCCTCGAAGGTAAAGAAATTCCACGAATTCTGTCCCATAGGTCTCTATCTCCAGTGTGGCCATGGCATTCCTTCTTTGATCTGGCGACATAGGAAAGGCTGACCTTTCGTCGCTGACGTCGCGTATACGAAGCATCATCGGCGTCCAGCTCACCGAGCCTTGGGTTTCACCGGGCCAGTTGAACAGGAATATCTCTTGAATCTCGACGAGCGGAATTCGGCTCCTATTCGAGGGGTGATAGTCAATAATCATGCGGCGCGAGGCATACGATTCTGCGTCACCGC
This sequence comes from uncultured Bordetella sp., assembly GCA_964652785.1. Taxonomy (GTDB): domain Bacteria; phylum Pseudomonadota; class Gammaproteobacteria; order Burkholderiales; family SG8-39; genus SZAS-79. The sequence continues at coordinate 1,432 of CAZZDV010000028.1, read as the reverse complement.
TGAACATCCTGATCAGTTCATCCGCCGATATACGCCATCCTTCCAGAACTGGCTTGCCTCGCTGCACCCAGGCCCGATGGATCAGATTGTTTCCGGCGAGGCGGAATTCCTCATCTGTCAGAGTCAGGATGTCACGCTCATTTCGTAGTTCGCGCCTATAGATGTGAAATGTCATTCCCGCCTCCCGCGGCACCAAGTAGCGCCGCCATCAACTTACTTGTCCGAAGGCCGATAAACGTCGGCCAGTTCCGAAGCCATCTCTACCATTGCGGCGCGCAGACTTTTCGGCGATACAACCTCTGCCCCGCCGCCAAATCCCATCAGCCACCATTGCAACTGTGGGGTGTCAGACACGGTTGCGATGACACGCAGGCGGCTATCCGGGAGCTCTGCCAACACCTGATCCTTGCTCAGTGGCGTTTCATAAAGATGGTCGCCATAACCGGGTTGAAAGATGGCTTCCAGACGGATCATCTCCCCGGCACCAAAGCCCCAGACGCCTGCTTCTTGCAGTCGATTTACCGAGAACCCGGCCGGATACTTGGTTCGCTCTTCCAGCAGCTGGGCGGAATCGATTCGATTGACAGCCAGGGTACGAATATCCTCATAGTCGAAAAAGCGGCAAGAGAGGTAGAGCATCGGGCCCCGCTGAATAAGGGCAAGCGGATGTATTCGGGATTCTGTGGGCGTCTTGTCGCCACGCTTTCGGTAGCGAATTGTGATCTGTCTCTCGTGCAACAACGCTTCGGATAAGACCCGCTGCACCTCGGGATCAATTTTCGGCGCAAGCAGCGGTTGCGTCGGCGGAATGGAAATGACCTTGTCCAGCCACGATCGCCTGCCATCTTTTCCCGGTTCCGCCTCCAAACGCCTCCTGGCTGCCTTGAAGTGCGGTTGCAACTGATCGAGCATAGGCAATGGCAACAGATTCCGTAGTTGCCGTTCGGCCATTGCCACGGTGAGAGCCTCGGGTACCGAAAGACCCGGCAGATCGAAGCTGGCGGCGTCCTTCTGCCAACTCCATCCGTGGGGTCTTGCTCGGTCATCGCAAACCAGAGGGAAAACATTGGAAAGGTCGTTCAGATCACGCTGCAACGACCGTTCGGTTATCTCAAAGCCTGCTCCGTCGAGCCCACGCCGAATATCCTGAACGGTAATCTTCTGCGGGTAGCGTGGCACCAATCGCAGCATGTGCCATTGGCGGAACAAGGCATCGTGATTCTTGGGCATTTGCGTGCTCCGAGGAGTCCTGTCCGCCACAGCCTTTCTTCCTCTTTTCCAAGATTGGCTATTGTGGCTTCGGCATCCGACACAGTATGTCGCAGTGCGAAGGGACAATCCAGTTTGGCCGACGCGCGATGTATGGGAGAAGAACAGATGAAAAGGCGATCATTCCTGACTATGGCTCCAGCGGCAGGGTTAGCCGCGTGGC
>CAZZDV010000027.1:0-24319 GCA_964652785.1 uncultured Bordetella sp. | reverse complement strand
AGTACTCCCGGTGGCCGTGCCGTTATCAACAACCGCCGTGCGCGCGGCCGCGCGCGCTTGGCTGTCTGACCCTTTAAATCCGTCGTTACGAGTGCCAGGCGCCGGCGCATTGCGCATGGCAGGGTTTGGCCGGGACAAGCGCATTTGCACAAGCGCGGAGTTCGAAGCGCTGATGCGGGGTGGCAAGCGCCGGAACATGCAGGGATTCACGTTTTTTTTCGCATCACGTCCGGCCGGACCGGCCAGGCTCGGCATCCTGATATCACGTAAGCACGCCCCGCTTGCCACCGATCGGAATCGCATCAAACGATGCATCCGGGAGGCGTTTCGGCAAACCCAGGACGTGTTGGGCCCGGTCGACCTGCTGGTGCGCCCGCCTTACGGCCTTAAAACCTCCACGGGGACGGTCGGCGTGCTGCGTTCTTGCCTTGAAAGACTTGTGAAGTGAAAGCGCCCATTTGAAAACAGTCCTGCGCGCCCTGATCCGCGGCTACCGCTATTTTCTCAGCCCGATGCTCGGGCCGCGCTGCCGTTTCTTCCCCAGCTGTTCCGAATACGCCGATGAAGCAATCCGGTGCCACGGTGCACTGCGGGGCTCGCTGCTGGCTGCGCGCCGGATGGGCTGCTGCAATCCGTGGCATGCCGGCGGCTACGACCCGGTTCCCGGCAGGATCGAATCTTGAAATCCATGGACACCCAACGCCTCATCCTGTTCTTCGTCTTCAGTTTCTCGCTGCTCTTGCTGTGGACCGAATGGGAGAAAGAGCAACGGCCGAAACCCGTTCTGGTAACAGCGGGCAGCGTGCAACCGGGCGAGGTGAAAGCCATTCCGGGCGCGGTTCCCACGCCCGCCGGGGCCGTCCCTACGCCCACGACGGCCGCGCCAACGCCCGCCGCGGCCACGGCGGTGCCCGCGGCGGCAACGGCCAGGGGCGAAGTCGTTCAGGTCCGCACCGATTTGATGGTGGCCGACATCGACACGCTGGGCGCGAGCCTGGTCCGACTCGAACTGTTGAAACACAAGGAAACGAACGACCAGACGAAGAACTTGGTCCTCTTGGGGCCGGAGCACCAGTACTACGCGCAAAGCGGGCTGACGGGCGAGGGCGGGCCGAACCATCGCACGGCCTGGCGCGCGCTCCCCGGGGACCGGTCGCTCGCCGAGGGCAAGAACTCGCTCGAAGTGCGCTTCGTGGCCGAGGGCAAGGACGGGCTCACGGTCGAGAAGGCCTACACGTTCAAGCGCAACAGCTACATCGTCGATGTCGCTCTGGAGTTGCGCAATGCCGGCGGCGGCCCGGTCGCGCCGCATGCCTATTTCCAGCTCACGCATGACGGCAAGCAGCCCGCCGGAGGGAGTTCCCTTGCGCAGTCTTTCGGTGCGCAGAGCTTCAATGGGTTTGCCGAGTACACGACGGTCAAGAATTTCGAGAAGGTCCAGTACTCGGACATCGACAAGGGCAAGGTCGATCACGCCAAGCAGGCTACAGACGGATGGATCGCTTTCATCCAGCATTACTTCGTCGCCGCGTGGGTGCCGGCCGCGACCGGGTCGCGCGACTACGTAATCGAGAAGCGGCCGGACGGCCTTTATAGCGGACGCGTCGTGTTGCCAGTGCCTTCGATCGCCCCGGGCGCCACCGCGAAGGTTGTCGCACCCCTCTATGCGGGGCCGCAGGAACAGAACCGGCTCAAGGAAGTCGCGCCGGGTTTCGACCTCGTCGTCGACTACGGCTGGCTCACGATCATCGCGTGGCCGCTATTCTGGCTGCTCGAGAAGTTTCACAGCATGACGGGCAACTGGGGCGTCGCGATCATCCTGCTCACCGTCACGATCAAGATCGTCTTCTTCCCCCTCTCGGCGGCGAGCTACAAGTCGATGGCGAAGATGAAGGTAATCACGCCGCGCCTGACGAAGATCCGGGAGATGTACGCGAACGACCGGGCTCGCCAGAACCAGGCGATGATGGAGCTGTACAAGACCGAGAAGATCAACCCGCTGGGCGGTTGCTTCCCGATCCTCGTGCAGATCCCGGTGTTCATTGCGCTCTACTGGGTGCTGCTCGCGGCCATCGAGCTGCGTCACGCGCCGTTCATGCTCTGGATCCAGGACCTGTCTGCGCTCGATCCGTACTATGTGCTGCCGATTCTGATGACCGTCACCATGATCATCCAGACCAAGCTGAACCCGGTGCCGCCGGACCCGGTGCAGGCGAAGGTGATGCAGATCATGCCTTTCGTGTTCAGCATCTTCTTTTTCTTCTTTCCGGCCGGGCTGGTGCTCTACTGGCTGGTCAACAACATCCTTTCGATAACACAGCAATGGCAGATCCAGCGCATGTTCGAGCGCGGCAAACCTGCCCATGGAAAGCGCTGACCCGGCCCGCGACACGATTGCAGCGATTGCCACGCCGACCGGACGCGGTGGCATCGGGGTAGTACGGGTTTCCGGGCCTAACGTCCCCGCCATTGCCCGCGCGCTGACCGGCAGGGCGCTCCCTCCCCGCCAAGCCACGCTGGTGGCTATGCGCGACGCGCGAGGGATGCAGGTCGAAGAAGGCCTTGCGATTCACTTTACGGCGCCAGGGTCCTACACCGGGGAAGAGGTGCTGGAGCTGCAGGGGCATGGCAGTCCCGCCGCGCTTGGCGCGGTGCTCGCGGCCTGCATCGATGCAGGCGCCCGCCTCGCCGAGCCGGGCGAGTTCACGCGCCGCGCTTTCCTCAACGGGAAACTCGACCTCGCTCAGGCCGAGGCCGTCGCCGACCTCATCGAAGCGGCTACCGCTCAAGCAGCTCGCGCCGCGCTGCGCTCCCTGACCGGGGAGTTTTCCAACGCCATCCAGTCGCTGGCGGAAAAGCTCACCGAGCTGCGGGCGCTGACCGAAGCGATGCTGGATTTCCCGGAAGAGGAGGTCGACGCACTTCATCGCGAAGAGGTTGCGAAGCGGCTTGCAGCGATCCGGCAAGCCCTCGAACGGGTGCACAAGAGCAGCCGCCAGGGCAGCCTGTTGCGTTCCGGGATCAACGTAGTGCTCGCTGGCCGGCCGAATGTGGGCAAGTCCAGCCTGCTGAACGCCCTCGCCGGAGACGAGCGAGCCATCGTGACTGCGATCCCGGGCACCACGCGCGATACTGTTCGCGAAACGATTTCGATCGAAGGGGTTCCGCTAAACCTGGTGGATACTGCGGGATTGCGCGCTTCGTCCGATGAGGTCGAACGCCTGGGCATCGAGCGGACCTGGCGCGAGCTGGGCCGCGCCGACGTGGTGTTGCTGATGGTTGACGCAACGAGAGGATTTACACCCGAAGACGAAGCCATTCGTGCTCGCATCCCGCACGAGGCCAAGAGGATCCACGTCTGGAACAAGATCGACCTCACCGGCTTGGCTCCGGGTGTGCGCAGAGCTGACCCGCCCGAGGTGCTGATCTCCGCAAGAACCGGGGCGGGCATGGAATCGCTGCGCTCCGCACTCCTCGAAGCGGCCGGATGGGACCGGTCAGGCGAATCGCTGTTCGTCGCCCGCGAACGGCACCTGCGCGCGTTGGCCGAGGCAAGTGAGCGGCTGTCAGCCGCCGCCGCACAGCAGGACCAATGGGAGTTCTTCGCCGAGGAACTGCGGCTCGCGCAACGCGCGCTTGGCGGGATCACGGGCGAATTCAGTGCCGACGACCTGCTCGGGGAGATTTTTTCGAGATTTTGCATCGGCAAGTGAAAGCCGCGCGCGATACGTTGCTGAACCCGTTGTTGAGCGTCACGCTCTGCGTGAGCGCCGGTGCGCTCTTCGACTGGCTCAAGACGCCCTTGCCCTGGATGATCGGCCCGCTGGTCGCGATGGCTTTGCTCAATTTCAGCGGTGCCCGCTTGCGCGCGCCTTGGGGCGCCCGCCAGGTGGGCCAGGTCATTATCGGCACCGCGCTTGGGCTGTATTTCACGCCCGTCGTCGCGCAGCAGGTCATTTCCTATTGGCCCCTGCTGCTACTCGCGGCATTGCTCGCGATCCTGATCGCGTGCGCGTGTGCGGCGTTCCTGAACAGCGTGACTGACACCGATCGCACGACCGCTTTCTTCGCCAGCGTGCCTGGGGGCGCGGCGGAGATGGCAGTGCTGGCGGAACGGTTCGGCGCGCGCGTCGACCGGGTGGCCATCGCCCAGTCCATGCGCATCCTGGCCGTCGTCATCGTTGTGCCTTTTGTGCTGACCTATTCGGGTGTCCACGGCGCGGACGTGTACGTGCCTGCGACCTCGAAGCTCGACTGGGGCCAGTTGGCCTTGCTCCTGATGATCGCAACCGCCGGGGCCGGCGTGCTTGCGCTAGTGCGCGCTCCCAACGCCTTCATGCTCGGGGCGCTCTTCAGCGTGATCGCGCTGACGGTGTGCGAAATGAACTTTTCCGCGATGCCCCCGGTCGTCTCCAACATCGGCCAGTTGCTGATCGGTTGCGCGCTCGGCGGACGGTTCGAACGCAGCTTCCTCGACCGGGTGCCGCGCTTCGTGGCCGCGACGCTTGCGAGCATCCTCCTGGCGATCGGCCTGGCGGCGGTGCTCGGCATTTCGCTCGCGTGGGCCTATGGCTTGCCGGTGCCCAGCGTGGTGCTTGCAACGGCGCCAGGCGGGATCGCCGAAATGTGCATCACCGCGAAAGTGCTCCAGCTTGGCGTGCCCCTGGTTACAGCCGCCCATGTCACGAGGGTGATCGTGCTCGTCACCGGCACTGGCACGCTCTTCCGGGTCGCGCGCGCTATCGCGGGAAGATACCGAAAGGCGTAGAGATACAACGGCTTGCCCGGGCACGCGCGATTTGCTGCGCGGCACTCCGCGTGCTTCCTGCAGCCCATCGACGGACCCTGAGCCGGGGCCCCACTGCTACAATTCAGCGCATTCGATTCTAGTAAATTGACCGGCCCGGCCAGCCCAGGGCCGTTTTCATTTGGAGCGCTCTTGATGGATCAGCCCGGCACCGACCTTTCCAATGCACCCGCCTACGTGCGTCACCGACGGCTGCGCGAGTGGGTCGCACATGTAGAGCAGCTCACCAAGCCCGAGCGCGTGGTGTGGTGCGACGGTTCGGACGAGGAAAACGAGCGCCTTTGCGGCGAGCTTGTGGATTCGGGAACCTTTCTGAGGCTCAACGAGAAACTGCGCCCCAAAAGCTACCTCGCGCGCTCCCATCCGACCGACGTTGCCCGGATGGAAGACCGCACTTTCATCTGCAGCGCAAGAAAGGATGACGCCGGTCCGACCAACAACTGGGTCGACCCGGCAGAAATGCGCGGCACGCTCGACCGGCTGTTCGACGGCTGCATGCGCGGCCGCACCATGTACGTCGTGCCGTTCTCGATGGGGCCGATCGGCTCGCATATCGCACAGGTCGGCGTCGAGATCTCGGACTCGGCGTACGTGGTCGTCAACATGCGCATGATGACCCGCATGGGCCGCGCCGTGATCGACCACCTCGGCGAAGACGGAACCTTCGTGCCTTGCGTGCATTCGGTCGGAGCGCCGCTGGTCGCAGACGGGAAGGACGTCGCCTGGCCCTGCAACGATAAAGAGAAATGGATCGTACATTTCCCCGAGACGCGCGAGATCTGGTCCTTCGGCTCCGGGTATGGCGGCAATGCACTGCTCGGCAAGAAATGCCTTGCGCTGCGGATTGCGTCGATCATGGCCCACGACGAAGGCTGGCTGGCCGAGCACATGCTCATCCTCGGCGTCGAATCGCCGAAGGGCGAAAAGCATTACGTGTCCGCGGCATTCCCTTCCGCCTGCGGGAAGACCAACTTCGCCATGCTGATCCCGCCCAAGAGCCACGCCGGCTGGAAGATCACCACAGTCGGCGAGGACATCGCCTGGATCAAGCCGGGCAAGGACGGCCGCTTCTACGCGATCAACCCCGAGTACGGCTTTTTCGGGGTAGCGCCTGGAACGTCGGAAGCGACCAACCCGAACGCAATGAAGACCCTGCGCGCCAACGTCATCTTCACCAACGTGGCCCTGACGCCGGAGGGTGACATCTGGTGGGAGGGTATGACCGAGACGCCGCCACCGAAGCTCATCGACTGGCAGGCAAACGAGTGGACGCCTTCGAGCGGCCGGCTGGCTGCGCACGCCAACGCGAGATTCACGGTGCCGGCGTCCCAATGCCCGTCCATGGACGAGAGGTGGGAAGACCCCGCAGGCGTGCCGATCTCGGCATTCCTGTTTGGCGGGCGCAGATCCTCTACCGTGCCCCTGGTGGTAGAGGCCCCGAGCTGGGAAGACGGGGTCTACATGGCGGCCACGCTGGGTTCGGAGACCACTGCGGCGATCACCGGCAAGGTCGGCGTCGTGCGCAGAGATCCGATGGCCATGCTGGCTTTCTGCGGCTACAACATCGGCGACTACTTCGCGCATTGGCTCAAGGTCGGCAAGGCCGTGGCCAAACCGCCGAAGATCTTCCGAGTGAACTGGTTCCGCCGCGATGCCGGCGGGAAATTCATCTGGCCGGGGTTCGGCGAGAACATGCGCGTACTGCAATGGATCGTCGAGCGTTGTGAGGGTACTGCCAAAGGCAGCCCGTCCCCGCTGGGCATCATGCCGCGTTATGAAGACATTTCCTGGAAAGGGCTGGAGAAATTCACGCCGGCCCAGTACGCCGAGCTGAGCGAGGTGGAGCACGACGCCTGGGCCGAGGAACTGCATTCGCACGACGAACTCCTCGGCAAACTCGGCAGCCACTTGCCCAGCGAACTCGAAACCCGCCGCACCCTGCTGCACGAGAAGCTCGCGGCCTGACACTGCGGAGGGGAGGGGATGAGCCACGTCTTTCATCGCAACCCGAAAAACGAGTATCCCGTCGCCGTGCGCGGCGACGGCGCCTACCTCCTGGACCGCGACGGCAAGCGGTACCTGGACGCCTCCGGCGGTGCGGCGGTCTCCTGTCTTGGGCACACGGACCGCGACGTGGTCGAAGCGATCAAGGCGCAGCTCGACCGCCTGCCGTTCGCCCACACGTCGTTCTTCACCAACGAACCGATGGAAGCGCTGGCCGACGAACTCATCCGGCGCTCGCCCAAGGCTTTCGACCGGGTGTATTTCGTATCCGGCGGGTCCGAGGCCGTGGAGGCCTCTCTCAAGCTTGCGCGCCAGTATTTCGTGGAGAAAGGCGAACCGCAGCGCAAGCACATCATCGCGCGTCGCGGCAGCTATCACGGGAACACGCTCGGCGCTTTGGCCGTAGGTGGCAATGCATGGCGCCGCAAGCAATTCGAGCCGCTGCTCATCGATGTCGCGCATGTCTCGCCCTGCTTTGCCTACCGGGGCAAGCAAGCTGCGGAGACGGATGAGGCCTACGGCGGGCGACTCGCGGCGGAACTCGAAACCGAGATCCTGCGGCTGGGTGGCGACAAGGTCATCGCGTTCGTCGCCGAAACGGTCGTCGGCGCGACGCTCGGCGCGGTCACGCCGGTGGCGGGTTACTTCAAGCGGATACGCGAAGTCTGCGACAAGTATGGCGTTCTCCTGATCCTCGACGAAGTCATGTGCGGCATGGGGCGGTGCGGTTCCCTCTTCACTTTCGAGGCCGAAGGCGTGGTGCCGGACCTCGTCTGCATCGCCAAGGGGCTGGGTGCAGGCTATCAGCCGATCGGCGCGGTGCTCGCGTCGCGCAAGGTGTATGACGCGATCATCGGCGGCAGCGGATTCTTCCAGCACGGGCACACCTATCTGGGACATGCGGCGGCCTGCGCGGGCGCGCTCGCCGTGCAAAAGCGCCTTCACGAAGATGGGCTTCTGGCGCGAGTGAAACCGATGGGCGAATTGCTCGAGAAGAAGCTGCGCGCGGCTTTTGGCAACCACCCGCAGGTCGGCGAGATCCGTGGACGCGGCCTCTTCCAGGCGATCGAGCTGGTCGAGGATCGTGCGACCAAGCGGCCGTTCGACCCGGCGTGCAAGGTCAACGCACGCCTGAAGAAGGCCGCCCTCGACGCGGGCCTGATGTGCTACCCGATGGGCGGGACGCTCGACGGCATCCAGGGCGACCACGTGCTGTTCGCGCCGCCCTTCATCGTCGAAGACAAGCAGCTCGACGAGTTGGTGGAGAAGTTTTCGCAGGCCCTCGCCGCCACCTTGGGCGCGCAGGCCGCGCTTGCCGCCTAGCACACGCTTCGATAAGCTTCCCGCTCGATCCTCAGGGGAGTCCTCCATGAAAAGAGCCACTATTTCTGCGGCGGTCCTTGCCGCGGCAGGCATTGCATTCGCAACGCCGGCCGTTCATGCGCAGCAAAAGTACGTAACGATCGGCACCGGCGGGGTGACCGGGGTCTACTACGCGGCCGGCGGCGCGATCTGCCGCTTGGTGAACAAGGACCGCAAGGTGCACAACATTCGCTGCTCGGTGGAATCGACCGGCGGCTCGGTGTTCAACGTCAACACCATCAAGGCGGGCGAGCTCGACCTCGGCGCGACCCAGTCGGATGTCCAGTACAACGCGGTCAAGGGGCTCACGCAGTTCAAGGACGGCGCGCACGGCGACCTGCGCGCGGTGTTCTCGCTCCACCCGGAGCCGTTCACGGTACTGGCGCGCAAGGAAGCCAACATCAAGGGCTTCGCCGATTTCAAGGGCAAGAAGTTCAACGTCGGCAACCCGGGCTCGGGCACCCGCGCGTCGATGGAGGAAATGCTCGCGTCGATGGGCTGGAAGCTTGGCGATTTCTCGCTTGCCTCCGAGCTCAAGGCCGACGAGCACGGCGCGGCGCTGTGCGACGGCAAGATCGACGGATTCTTTTATGGGGTGGGACACCCTTCGGCCAATATTCAGGACCCGACGACCTCCTGCGGCGCGAAGCTGGTGTCGCTGACGGGTCCCGCGATCGACAAGCTCGTGAAGGAAAAGCCGTACTACGCCTACGCCACGATCCCCGGCGGGCTGTACCCGGGCAACACGGCCGACACGAAAACCTACGGTGTGCTCGCGACCATGGTGTCCTCGAGCAAGGTGCCGGCCGACACGGTGTACGCGGTGGTCAAAGGCGTATTCGACAACTTCGACGAGTTCAAGAAACTCCATCCGGCGCTGGCGATCCTGTCGCCGCAGAGCATGATCAAGGATGGGCTGTCCGCGCCGCTGCACGAGGGCGCAGTGCGGTACTACAAGGAAAAGGGCTGGCTGAAGTAAGCCGGACAGCAAGGCCGATGACGGGGGCGGAATGAAAGTTCCGCCCTTTTTGTTTGGCGAGGGCTTCCAATGAGCGAGCAAGTCCGGCCCGTGGCCGGTGACCTTGAGCACCTGGTCAAGGAGGCCGATCTCGGCGGCCGCGAGCCGGTGGGCTCGGTCGGTGTCTTCCTCGCCCTGGTCGCGGCTGCCTGGTCTCTATTCCAGATCTGGTATGCATCGCCGCTTCCTTTCGTGGTCGGCGCCGGGATCTTCAATGACACCGAGGCACGTGCGGTGCACCTCGCGTTCGCGGTGTTTCTCGCCTTCGCGGCCTTCCCGGCGTTCAAGTCCTCGTCGCGCAAGGTCGTTCCACTGACCGACTGGGTCCTCGCCGCCGTCGGCGCGTTCTGCGCCGCCTATCTGTACCTGTACTACAACGAGCTCGCGACCCGGCCGGGCAAGCCCACGACCATGGACATGACCGTCGGCCTCATCGGGATCGGCATCATGCTCGAGGCCACGCGCCGCGCGATGGGCATGGGCATGCTCGTCACCACGGGCCTCTTCCTCATCTATATCTTCGCCGGCCCGTTGATGCCCGAGGTGATCCAGCACAAGGGCGCGACCGTGCAGCGGTTCGTGTCGCACATGTGGCTGACCACCGAGGGCGTGTATGGCGTGGCGCTCGGCGTGTCGGTGCAGTTCATCTTCCTGTTCGTGCTGTTCGGCACGCTGCTGGACATCGCGGGCGCCGGCAACTACATGATGCAGGTTTCCATCGCGCTGCTCGGGCACCTGCGCGGCGGGCCAGCCAAGGTGGCCGTGGTCTCTTCCGCGCTGAACGGGGTGGTCTCGGGGTCGTCGGTGTCGAACGTCGTGTCCGGAGGGATCTTCACCATTCCTCTGATGAAGCGAACCGGCTATTCGGGGGTCAAGGCGGGTGCGATCGAGGCCGCCTCCTCGATCAACGGCCAACTCATGCCGCCGGTGATGGGTGCGGCAGCCTTCCTCATGGTGGAGTACGTCGGCATACCCTATCCGGAGATCTGCAAGCACGCCGCGTTGCCGGCGATCATTTCGTATATCGCGCTCTTCTACATGGTGCACCTTGAAGCGCTCAAGTACGACCTCAAGGTCATTCCGCGGGGTTACGTACGCACATTCACGCAACGCGCGATGGGCTGGGCCCTCGGAATCAGCGGCACGCTCGCAGCCTGCGCCATCACTTACTACGGCATCACATTCATCCGGTGGCTCTTCGGAGAGCAGGCCGCTTGGGCGCTCGCCGGCCTCACGCTTGTCACCTATGTTGGCCTGCTCTGGTACTCGGCAAGGTATCCGGATGTGCCGCAGGACGATCCGCTAGCTCCCGTGCTCCACCTGCCGGAGCCCTGGCCGACCGTGCGGGCCGGGCTGCACTTCTTCATCCCGATCATCGTGCTGCTCTGGTGCCTGATGGTGGAGGAGTTGTCGCCGGGGACCTCGGCTTTCTGGGCCACGGCCACCGCGATCGTGCTGGTGGTCGTGCAGCCGGCCGGGCTTGCGCTCTGCCGCCGTACCGGCCTGGTTGCGGCCGGCTTGCGAAAAGGCTTCGAAGACCTCTGGAAGGGCCTCGTGCTTGGCGCGCGGAGCATGATCGGCATCGGTGTCGCCTGCGCGAGCGCCGGGCTCATCGTGGGTGTGATCACGCTGACCGGCATGGGGCTCATGATGACCGACTTCGTAGAGCAGATCTCGGCGGGCAACGTGCTGGTCATGCTCGTGCTCACCGCGATCATCTGCCTCCTCATCGGTGCCGGCGTACCCACGACCGCGAACTACATCCTTGTCGCAACCCTGATGGCGCCGGTCATCGTTGAGCTTGGCGCGCGCAGCGACCTGGTGATCCCGCTTATTGCCGTTCATTTGTTCGTGTTTTATTTCGGCATCATGGCCGACGTGACCCCGCCGGTGGGCCTGGCTTCCTATGCGGCTGCGGCGATCTCAGGCGCCGACCCGAACGCGACCGGCCTGCAGGCTACCTGGTACAGCTTTCGCACGGCGATCCTGCCCTTCGTGTTTATCTTCAACCCGCAGATCCTGCTGATCGGCGTCGGGTCCTGGTGGGAGATCGTCCTCGTGGCACTGAGCGCAATCGTAGCTTCGCTGCTTTTCGCTGCGGCGACCATGGGCTGGTTCCGCGCGCGCTGCACATGGCTCGAGATTGGGTTGCTGCTGGCAGCCACGTTCCTGTTTTTCCGCCCGGACTGGGTGATCGACCAGTTCCACGCGAAGTATCTTTCCGTGCCGACGAAAGAGATCTACAAAGTCGCGGAGGGGCTGCGCACGGATGAGTGGCTCGCCGTGGCGATCGCGGGCGAGTCGATCGAGGGCAAGGCCATCCGCAAGACCGTCGCTCTGCCCTTGGGCGAGGGCGCCAACGGCCGCGAGCGCCTGCGGGCAGGCGGCGTGACCTTGGCGGCGCTTGGCGATGACCTCGAGGTGGCGAGCGTCAAGTTCGGCAGCCGCGCGAAGAAGCTCGGTGTGGAGCAAGGCTTCCGGATCGTGGAAGTTCGCGTGATTAATCCTGCGCGGCCTTCACCGCACTGGGTCTTCCTGCCGGCGCTCCTGTTGGTGGCGTTCATCTGGTACCTGCAGCGCGGACGCACGCCCCGCGCAGCGCCCGGCACCCTATGATTGTTGAACATTTATGTTTGAATAACTAATGCCAGAGCGGCGTCTGAGCGAGTATGGTTGCCGGATATGGAAAACTGTACTGGCAGCATCGGCGGCGAGGACTTCCATTGGAGAATGTAATGGTGCCCGAGGAGTAAACCCTGCCGATGCCTAAGGCAGATGATCTTTGCCGCCAACTCGGGCGGGCCGATGCCATTCCACCCCGGACACAGCCGCAATGGACTACGCGCGGCGGGTAACTGAGGAAAATGTCCCAGCCGAGGCGGCCGGGCGGGCGTCTTTTGCGCTGGATGGCCGGATGTGATCGACGTGCTGGTCGTGGCTCGTGCCCGGCTGCTGCTCGAGCCCCGGGCGGCGATCGACGCGCGCGAGGCGGCCAAGCGCGCCGCGCCGGGCTGATGACGGTGTTATCCATTGTCAAATCACGCGGCAGGCATCCTTTTCGGGAGTGGCGAAATCCGCTAAAGTGGAGAATCATCGCGGTTCGAAGTGGAGGCGCCGGGCATCGCGCTTTTTTTTCGTGCCCAAGGCATAATGTTTTGCGTACCTGCCTTGGCCACACGAGGCCCCAGGAAAACCACAAATGGCTACACCCCCCGCTGACATAAAGACCCTAGGTCGCTACGACATCCAGGCCGTTCTGGGCAAGGGTGCGATGGGAGTCGTCTATGCGGGCATGGATCCGCGATTGCATCGCAAGGTTGCAATCAAGACCATTCTCAAGAGCGCGCTCGACGAAGACACGGCGCGTGAATACACGATGCGTTTCGACCGCGAGGCCCAGGCGGTCGCGCGACTGAACCACCCCAACATCGTGCAGGTGTACGACTTCGGCGCCGAGGGCGAGGTCGCGTACATTGTGATGGAGTTCATTCAGGGCAAGGAGCTCAAGGACTTCTTCGACGCGAACGAGCGCTTCGACATCAAGGAAGCCGTCCACATCATGGGCGAACTCTGCGAGGCGCTGCACTTCGCGCACGAGGCCGGCATCATCCACCGCGACATCAAGCCCGCGAACGTGATGATCGACAACAAGGGCCGCGTGAAGCTCGCGGACTTCGGCGTCGCGCGGATCACCGATGCAGACCGCTCCGCGTCCGAGAAAACACAAGCCGGCGCGATCGTCGGCACGCCGGCGTACATGTCGCCGGAGCAGATCGAAGGCGGCGACATCGATCGCCGCACGGACATTTTCTCGGCCGGCATCATCCTCTACCAGTTCCTGACGGGCGAAAAGCCGTTTACCGGCACGAGCACCTGGACGATCGCCAAGAAGATCCTGCAGGACGAGCCGGTGATGCCCTCGCGGCTGAACACCAATATCTCGCCCCTGTTCGACGCGATCATCGCCAAGGCGCTCGCCAAGAACATGAACTCGCGCTACCAGAACGCGCGCGATCTTGGCTCGGACCTGAAGAACGCCCTCGAAGGCAAAGCCGCAACCGACGAAAGCGACAAGACCATCGTCGGTTCGCTGGCCTTCGACGCCTTGCTGCCTCCGGCTGCGATCGCCAGCGCGGGTGCCGGTACATCCACAAGCACCGGCCAGACCAGCACCCAGGAAGTCGAGCTCGAATTCTGGCGCTCGATCAAGGACGGCAACGACGCCGACGACTTCGACCTGTACGTCAAGCAGTTCCCCGAGGGCATCTACACCTCGCTTGCCAAGCGCAAGAGCGCCAAGATTCGCGGTGTCGCCGACGATACGGCCACCAAGGGCCTCGCGGCCGCCGAGGCGGAGAAGCGGGAGCTCGAAGAAGCCGCCCGCAGAGAGACCGAGGTCAAGGCCAAGCTCGCCGAGGACAAGGCCAAGCTCGAGGCCGAGCTCCTCAAGCGCGAAGCCGAGTACCAGAAGCGTTCAGCCGAGGTCGAGGCGCGCCAGGCCGAGGAAGCCAAGGCCCGGGCCGCGAAGGAAATCGCCGAGAAGGCCGAGTTCGAGGCGCGGCTCGCCAAGCGCGAAGCCGACCTCCAGGTGCAGTTGAAGAAGCAGGAAGAAGAGCAGGCGCGCATCCAGGAAGAACTGAAGAAGAAAGAAGCCGAGACCGCGCACCTCACGAAGGAAATCCGCAAGAAGAAGGGGTCGCCCCTTGTGCCGGTCGCCATTGGCCTGTTGGTAGCGGCTATCGGCGGCGGCTCGGTCTATTATTTCACGCGCTCCCCGGACACCCAGGCGCTGATGGCCGCGCTCGAGGTCGCAAAGAAATCGAACGAGCAACTGATTTCGGCGCGGCAGGCCGAGCAAAGTGCCGCCAAGGAACTCGAGCTCGCGCGCCAGCGCGAGGCGGAAGCGAAAGCCTCGGGTGACGTGGTCAAGATGCAGCAGCTGGCCGAAGAGACGAAGCGCCGCGAAGCGGAACTGACCAAGCAAGCCGATCTCGTGAAGCAGCGCGAGGCCGAGGCCAAGGCTGCGGTGGCGAAAGCCGAGGAAGCCGCGCAGAAATCCAAGGACAAGGAAAAGGCCGACGCGCAGCAGAAGCTGAAGGACAAGGCCGCCGCCGACAAAGCCGCTGTCGACAAAGTCGCTTCCGACAGGGTCGCGGCCGAGAAAGCCGCCGCGGATCAGCAGCGCGCCGCAGCCGAGAAGGCGCGCGCCGACAAGGCCGCGGCTGACAAGGCGGAGGCCGATAAAGTTGCAGCTGCAGAGAAAGCGGCAGCCGACAAGGCTGGAGCAGAGAAGGCGGCCTTAGCCAAGGCGACGGCCCCAGTGGCTCCTCCTCCAAAGGCGCCAGAGGCGCCTAGGACCAAGATCACGGCGAGCATGGGTGCAGCCGAGCGCCTGGCAATTCGCGAGGAAGAAGCGGCTCGAAAAGCAGCCGAAGCCCGTGGCGTGCCTCCTCCCGTCGAGTCTACGGGAAGGCCGGGTGCTGGGGAGCAAGTCGCGAGCGTTTCCCCGACATTGACGGACCCTGCGGCTCAGACTCCAGGAGCGACGTCCGCGCCGACGACTCCGGCTGAATCCAAACTCTCGCTACTCGAGCAAGGCAAGGCCGCAGAGGCGGCGGGAAACATAAAAGGGGCCGTAAGATTCTATGTACGTGCAGTTCGGGCGGGCCAGTACCAAGCCGCGAAAGAACTCGGGGACATTTTTGCCGATGGCAAAGGGGATGTACCCAAGGATTACGGCGAGTCGCTCAAGTACTATTCCATGGCCGAAAAGAACGGCATCAAGTTTGACCGCAGCTCCGGCCGCGGCCGCTAATCGCCCTCGCGCGTCGCGTCTTCCTGCTCGCGTAAGTCCACTTACTGGTTTGCCGTTGATGCCGCGCGACCGGGTGGAGAAACTTTCCCACCGGACTTGTTGCCGGATTTGGTAAATCACCGGGCTTTCGCCCGCCCTCCGCTCAGGCGACCTTGTAGCGCTTGAGGATCTCGCGATTGACCTCGATGCCCAGGCCGGGACCGGTGGGCACCTTGACCACGCCTTTCTTGTGGCTGAACAAGTCGCCCCCAAGCTCTTCACGGAACGGGTTGTGCGTCTGTTCGTATTCGAGCATAGGAGGTTGCGGCACGAGGCAGGGCGGACATTCCGGAAGGGAGGCGAGGAAGTGCATCGTCGCCGTGAGGCCGATTGCGGTCCCCCAGGCGTGGGGCACGCACTGGATCCAATGGGCCTGCGCGAGCGCTGCGATCTTCTTGCATTCGGTGATCCCGCCCGCGGCGCAGACATCGGGCTGCACAATGTCCATTGCGCGGCGATCGATGATTTCGCGAAAGCTGAACTTGGTGAACTCGTTCTCGCCGCCGGCCACTTGCATGTCGAGGGCCGCAGTGACTTCTGCGTAGCCGTCGAGGTCTTCGGGGGAAACCGGCTCTTCGAACCAGTGGATGCCGAGCTTCTCCATTTCGCGGCCGATCGCGATGGCCTGCGGTACGTTGTAGCAGTGATTCGCGTCGACCATGAGCAGCAGGTCGGGTCCGACCGCATCGCGCACGGCGGCAATGCGCGCCAGATCCTTCTTCATCGAGCCCAGCCCGATCTTCATCTTCACGGCGGGGAAGCCCTGTTCCTTGTAGCCGATCGCCTCTTCAACTGCCGTCTCGGTGAGCCGATTCATGTCTGTGAAGTACAGGCCCGTGGCATAGGCGGTGAGGTCGGTGCGGAACGCGCCGCCGATCAGCTTGTGGATCGGCTTGTTGGTTGCCTTGCCGATGATGTCCCAGAGCGCGATATCGACCCCGCTGATGCCCGAGATCGTCATGCCGGTGAGGCCGTAATCCTTGACCTTGTTGTAAAGCAACTCCCAGATCACTTCCACATCGAATGGGTCGCGCCCGATCACGGAGGGCTTGAGGAGGGTGTCGACAACGCTTTTAGCGACCGCGGAAGGGCCGTAACAGTCGCCCCATCCGATGATTCCCTCGTCGGTAACGATCTCCACCACCAGCGCGCCCTTGGTCTTGTACCACCACCCCCGGGAAGAAGTGAACGGCGTTTCCACGTCGCACGAGAGCTGGTGAGTGATGACGTCGGTGATTTTCATTCCTGCTCCGGTGCCTAGTGGGATGCGCATGATCGGCGAATTTTTGGGGCGTTGCCAAGCCGGTTTCGCCATAACCACCAACAGCTAGTGTTTACTTCCACTAAGGCCTACAGATGTCGAAGCTAGAAAACTGCTGTTCCACGTGGAACACCCCTAAAGGCACAAACGCTCGCGCCTAGTTTCACGTGAAACATTCACGTATCATTGCGCTCCCCAAGAGGCCTCCTGATTCCCCAAGATGCGTTTCCACAGCGAATTCGACGTGATCGTCGTTGGCGGCGGGCACGCCGGCAGCGAGGCTGCGCTCGCAGCCGCACGCACCGGTGCCCGCACCTTGCTGCTTACGCATAGCATCGAGACGCTTGGGCAGATGTCTTGCAACCCGTCGATCGGTGGGATTGGCAAGGGCCACTTGGTGCGGGAGATCGATGCCCTTGGCGGCGCCATGGCGCTGGCCACCGATGAGGCCGGCATCCAGTTCCGCACCCTCAACTCCTCCAAGGGTCCCGCGGTACGGGCGACGCGAGCTCAAGCCGACCGGGTCCTTTACCGCAATGCCATCCGAACCCGTCTGGAAAACCAGCCCCACCTTTCCCTGTTCCAGCAAGCGGTGGATGACATCGTTCTGGAGAACGGCGCGGTCGTCGGCGTCCGAACCCAAGGGGGCATCGAATTCCGTGCCCGGACGGTGGTGCTGACCACGGGAACATTCCTGGCCGGATTGATCCATGTGGGACTCGAAACCCACGAAGGGGGCAGGGCGGGAGATGCTGCGGCCGTGACCTTGGCTGCCCGACTGCGCGAGCTGCAGCTGCCGGCCGGCCGGCTCAAGACCGGGACCCCGCCACGGATCGATGGACGCACGATCGATTTCTCGCGCCTGCTGGAGCAGGCCGGGGATACCCCGCCGCCCGTCTTCTCGTTCATGGGCGCGGTCGGGATGCATCCGGCCCAGTTGCCTTGTTGGATTACCCATACCAACGAGCGCACCCACGAGCTCATCCGCGGCTCGCTGGACCGCTCCCCGATGTTCACGGGCGTCATCCAGGGCGTGGGACCCCGGTACTGCCCGTCCATCGAAGACAAGATCCATCGCTTCGCCGGCAAGACCAGCCACCAGATCTTCCTCGAACCGGAAGGACTCACGACCAACGAGTTCTACCCGAACGGGATCTCCACCAGCCTGCCTTTCGACGTGCAGGTGGACTTGGTCCACAGTATTGCGGGTCTTGAAGCCGCCCATCTCCTGCGGCCCGGTTACGCCATCGAGTACGACTATTTCGACCCGCGCGCCCTCAAGGCGTCGCTGGAAACCAAGGCGATCGCCGGACTCTTCTTCGCCGGCCAGATCAACGGCACCACCGGTTACGAGGAGGCTGGGGCCCAAGGGCTTCTGGCAGGCCTCAATGCGGCACTGCAAGCCAAGGGAAAGGAGGCTTGGGCACCGGGCAGGGATGAGGCCTATCTGGGCGTTCTCGTGGACGACTTGGTCACTCGTGGCGTTTCGGAACCGTACCGGATGTTCACCAGTCGCGCGGAGTACCGCCTTATGCTCCGGGAAGACAATGCTGACTTGCGGCTGACAGAAATCGGTCGAAAACTTGGCTTGGTCGACAATTCGCGCTGGGATGCTTTCAACCGCAAGCGCGATGCGATCGCTGCGGAGCAGGAGCGGCTGAAGTCGATCTGGGTCAGTCCAAAAACTCTGCCTCCCGCGGAATCCGAGCGCGTGCTCGGCAAAGCAATCGAGCGCGAGTACACGCTGGCGGACCTGCTGCGCCGGCCGGATGTCTCCTATGGCTCGCTGATGTCGCTTCCGGCGGCGGGGCCGGGGGTTAATGACCCAGTGATCGCCGAACAAGTCGAGATCCAGGCCAAGTACGCGGGTTACATCACGCGCCAAAGGACCGAGGTCGAGCGTCACGAGTCGCTAGGCGCCCTCAAGCTGCCGCGTGATCTCGACTATTCCGAGGTGCGCGGTCTCTCGCGCGAGGTCCAGCAAAAGCTGGATCGCTTCAAGCCCGAGACCATCGGCCAAGCGGCGCGGATGCAGGGGGTGACGCCGGCTGCGGTTTCACTGCTCTTAGTCCACCTGAAACGCGGTTTTCCAGCCGAGAAGAAGTCGGCATGAACGTGGCGACAACGCTTGCCGAAGGATTGGAAAGGCTGGCTCTCGCGCTTCCGGAGGACGCGACTCGCAAGCTCCTGGCGTACGTCGACCTGCTCGCCAAATGGAACCGAACCTATAACCTGACCGCCATCCGGGAGCCGCAACGCATGGTCAGTCACCACCTGATCGATTCGCTTGCGGTCCTTCCACACCTGCCTGGAGGATCGCTGGTCGATGTCGGGGCGGGCGGCGGGCTGCCGGGGATTCCCCTCGCGATCGCGAAGCCCGACATGCGCCTGACCCTGAACGACAGTAATCACAAGAAAGGCGCGTTCATGCAGCAGGCGGTGATAGAGCTCGGGTTGAAGAACGTCGAAGTGCACATCGGCCGCGCGGAGGAGTGGCGCCCGGCTGAACGATTCGATGGCGCAATTTCACGGGCCTTCGCGGAACTCACCGACTTCATCGGCGCTTGCCGCCACCTGGTGAAGCCCGGCGGCTTCTTCGCCGCCATGAAAGGGGTCTATCCCCACGAGGAAATCGCCAGGGTGCCGAGCGGTGTGCGATGTGAAACCGTGCTCAGGCTAGACGTTCCCCATGTCGAGGGTGAACGTCATCTCGTCCTCTGCAACGTGGGCGGATAACGATGGCGCGGCTGATTGCCATCGTGAACCAGAAAGGCGGGGTGGGAAAAACCACCACGAGCGTGAACCTGGCCGCGAGCCTTGCCGAGAGCGGACGGCGCGTGCTGCTGATCGACCTCGACCCCCAAGGCAACGCCACCACTGGCAGCGGCGTCGACAAAAAAACCATCTCCCGCACGGTGTACCAAGTGCTGCTCGGTCTCGGGGAGATCGCCGGGATCCGCACGGCGTCGGAGTCTGGCAAATACGACCTGCTGCCCGCCAATCGCGAACTGGCCGGCGCGGAAGTCGAGCTTGTCGATCTTCCAAACCGCGAAGGCCGGCTCAAGGCGGCGCTTGCGAACGTAGAGTCCGAATACGATTTCGTGCTGATCGACTGCCCGCCTTCGCTCTCTCTGCTCACCATCAATGGATTGGTCGCTGCGCACGAAGTGCTGATCCCGATGCAGTGCGAGTACTACGCACTCGAGGGCCTCACCGATCTCGTCGGCACGATCAAGCGCGTGCGCGCCAACCTCAATCCTTCGCTCGAAATCGGCGGCCTGCTGCGCACGATGTACGACCCGCGCAACACGCTCTCCCAGCAAGTCTCCGCGCAACTCGAACAGCATTTCGGCGACAAGGTTTACAAGACGCTCGTGCCGCGCAACGTGAGGCTGGCGGAAGCCCCGAGCTATGGCATGGCCGCAGTCGTTTGGGATCGCGCCTCTAAAGGCGCGCAGGCCTATCTAGCGCTTGCCGAGGAAATCCTGGCGCCAAGCGTGGCCGCATGAGGATCCGGAAATGAACAAGCAGAAAGGACTGGGGCGGGGGCTCGACGCGTTGCTTGGAGGCGACGAGGCGCCGAAGGATTCGCTGATGACCTTGCCGGTCAATCGAATTCGTCCCGGCAAGTACCAGCCGCGAACGAAGATGGACCAGGAGGCGCTGGCGGAGCTCGCGGCATCGATTAAGTCCCAGGGGCTGATGCAGCCGGTCCTCGTGCGGCCGGTCGAACGCGATCGCTACGAGCTCATCGCCGGCGAGCGCCGCTGGCGTGCGGCGCAGATGGCCGGCCTGAATGAAGTGCCAGCACTCGTGCGCGAAGTGACGGACGAAGCGGCGCTGGCGATGGCGCTGATCGAAAACATCCAGCGGGAAAACCTGAACGCAATGGAAGAGGCTGCCGGCCTGCAACGACTCGTGCACGAATTCAAGATGACGCACCAGCAGGCTGCGGATGCCGTGGGGCGCTCACGCAGCGCGGCGACCAACCTGCTGCGGTTACTGAACCTTGCCAAGCCAGTGCAGGTCATGGTGATGGAGGGCGTGCTCGAGATGGGTCATGCGCGCGCCTTGCTCGCGCTCGACGGCGCACGCCAGGTTGAAGCGGCCAATCGCTCGGCCGCGCGCGGACTCTCCGTGAGGGAAACAGAAGCGCTTGCGCAACGGTGGATCAAGAGCGACGCGACACCTGCGAAGCGAAAGAAAGTCGATCGCGACATCGCGCGCCTCGAGGAAGAGACGGCCGAAAAGATCGGCACCACGGTCCAGATCAGGGCCGGGCGCAAAGGCACCGGCAAGCTGATCCTTCACTACGCCAGCTTCGAGCATCTAGACGAACTGATCGCAAAACTCGGCCAGGGTTAAGGACCCCTACGCGGTGCTGCACTGCGGCGCCGGATTGACTGCGAATGCCAAGGACAATTACAATCGACTGGTTTGCTCGATGCGACAGAACGATCCCGATGCTTCGCATCCAAAGCAGGCCGATCCGTACCGTACTGACCTGGCAGGTCATCGCCACAGCCGCACTTTCTCTGTTTTCGGGCTGGCTTGAAGGGGGGCACGGCGCACTCTCCGCGACTTTGGGAGGCGCGGTCGGACTGGCGGCCGGATTGGGCTTCGCAGTGATGGTGCAAAGGGGCAGGGACAAGTCTGCGGGGGGAACGCTGGTGACGGCGCTGCAGGCCGAGTCGGTCAAGATCGGACTCTCGGTAGTTCTTCTCTGGATGGTGCTGACAACCTACGACGGCGTGATTGCGCCGGCGTGTGTCGGATCGTTTATTTTGTCGATCCTGATTTTTTCGATGGCTTTCTTCGTCCGCGACAATGGCAACCGGTAAAGAACTCACCCCCACTGAATACATCGGTCATCACCTGACCCATGGGACGCGCCAGATCGGCGACGGCGGATTCTGGACGCTGCATTTCGATTCGATCACGGTGGCGATCCTGCTCGGATTCGTCGGCGTCGGCTTCATCTGGTGGGTTGTGCGCGGCGCCACGTCCGGCGTGCCCAATAAGCGCCAGGCGTTCGTCGAGCTGCTGTTCACCTTCGTCGACGACCAGGCCAAGAGCATTTTCAAGCAGGGCGACCGCAACAGCTTCATCGCCCCGGCGGCACTGACCGTGTTCGTCTGGGTGCTGCTGATGAACGCCATGGATTTCTTGCCGGTGGACATCATTGCGCTGGGCACCAGCAAGATTTCAGAGCACGGCTTTCGCATCGTGCCGACTGCGGACGTCAACACCACCTTCGCCCTCGCGCTCACGGTTTTCGCGCTGATGATCTACTTCTCGATCAAGGTCAAGGGATTCGGGGGATGGATGCACGAACTCTTCACCACGCCGTTCGGCAAGTGGCTGTTGCCGCTGAACCTGCTGTTCAACGCGATCGAATACCTTTCCAAGCCGCTGTCGCACTCGCTGCGGCTGTACGGCAACATGTATGCAGGCGAGCTGATCTTCCTGCTGCTCTGGACTTGGGCCGCGACGGGCATCCTCGGCGTGGTCTTCGGTTCCGTGTTCGGGGTGCTCTGGGCGATCTTCCACATCCTGATCGTCGCGCTGCAGGCCTATATCTTCATGATGCTCACCATCGTCTACCTGTCGATGGCGCACGAGCACCACTGACCATAAACGATTCTCCCGATTACTCTTCCGCAAAAGAAAGGAAACTGACAATGGACAAACTTCAAGCGATCGCGATGGTGCAGGCCTATACCGGCATCGGCATCGGCCTCATGATCGGCCTTGGCGCGCTGGGCGCGTGCGTGGGCGTGGGCATCATGTGCAGCCGGTTCCTCGAAGCCGCGGCCCGCCAGCCCGAGCTCACGGACTCGCTGCAGGCCAAGGTGTTCCTGCTGCTCGGCCTGATCGACGCATCGTTCATCATCGGCGTGGGGCTGGCCCTGTGGTTCGCCACCGGCAACCCGCTGCTCGCCAAGCTCGGCTAAGCCGCGCCGCCGGCATTTCCCGCTAGGGGCAAGCATGAATCTCAACCTGACGCTGTTCGCCCAGGCCGTCGTATTCCTGGCGTTCATAGGTTTCACGATCAAGTTCGTTTGGCCGCCGATGCTGCGTGCGATCGAGGCAAGGCAGAAGAATGTCGCGGATGGTCTCGCGGCTGCCGACCAAGGGCGCAAGTCGCTGGAAAGTTCGGCCAAGGTCGCCGCAGACGAAATCCAGGCGGCGCGCACGCGTGCGGCCGAGATCCTCGGCCAGGCCGAGAAGCGAGCATCGCAGATGATCGAAACGGCCAAGGCCGCGGCCAAGGAAGAAAGCGGCCGCGAAAAGGCCGCGGCTAAAGCGGAGATCGAGCAGGACGTTTCGCGCGCGCGCGAAACCCTGCGCGAGCAGGTCGCCTCGCTCGCGGTGGCCGGTGCCGAGAAAATCCTGCGCCGCGAAGTCAACGCGCAATCGCACGCCGAGCTGCTGCAGCAACTCAAGAAAGAGCTCTGACCGGATGGCCGAAACCGCCACGATCGCCAGGCCATACGCCGAAGCGCTCTTCGCGCTGGCCGACCAATCCGGCTCGCTTGCGCACTGGTCCGAGACGCTCGGGCAACTGGCCGCGATCGCCCAGGCGCCCGAAATGGGCCAGCTGCTGGGCAATCCCAAGGTAACGGCTGCGCAATTCGTCGACCTGTTTTCCGTGGGCGGCGCGATGCCGGCGGAAGCCAAGGCCCTGCTGCAAATGCTGATCGAGAACCGGCGCCTCAAAGCGCTGCCCGCGGTGCGCGACCAGTTCGAGCATCTCAAGGCCGAGCGCGAGGGCGCAGTCGACGCGTTCGTCGAAACCGCGTTCCCGTTCCAGTCCGGCGAGCTCGAAGCGCTCGTGGCCGACCTGGAGCGCCGCTTCAAGCGCAAGGTCCGCCCGCAGGTGAGCGTCAACAAGGAGCTCATCGGAGGCGCCCGCGTGAGCGTCGGTGACCAGGTCATCGACGGTACCGTGCGCGGCAAGCTCGACGCAATGAACGCAGGATTGATGGGCAGCTGAGCCGCATTTCTTCGACCCTTCAGCGCCCGCACCCAAATCCACTTACCAGATCGGAAACGTCATGCAACAGCTGAAACCCTCCGAAATCAGCGAGCTGATCCGCACGCGGATCCAAAGCCTCGCGCTCAAGTCCGATGTGCGCACTCAGGGCACCGTCATTTCTGTGACCGACGGCATTTGCCGCATCCACGGCCTGTCCGACGCGATGGCCGGAGAGATGCTCGAGTTCCCCAACAACACGTTCGGCCTCGCGCTCAACCTCGAGCGCGATTCGGTCGGCGCGGTGATCCTCGGCGAGTACGAGCACATCTCCGAGGGCGACACGGTCAAGTGCACCGGCCGCATCCTCGACGTTCCGGTCGGCCCGGAGCTGATCGGCCGCGTCGTCAACTCGCTCGGCCAGCCGATCGACGGCAAGGGTCCGGTCAACGCCAAGATGACCGACGTGATCGAGAAAGTCGCCCCGGGCGTGATCGAACGCCAGTCGGTTTCGCAACCTGTGCAGACTGGCCTCAAGTCCATCGACTCCATGGTGCCGATCGGCCGCGGCCAGAGGGAACTCATCATCGGCGACCGCCAGACCGGCAAGACCGCGGTGGCGATCGACGCGATCATCAACCAGAAAGGCAAGGACCTCTTCTGCATCTACGTCGCGATCGGGCAGAAGGCCTCCTCCGTCGTCAACGTGGTGAGGAAGCTCGAAGAGCACGGCGCAATGGCTTACACCATCGTCGTGGCGGCCACCGCGTCCGAATCGGCCGCGATGCAGTTCATCGCGCCCTACTCCGGCTGCACGATGGGCGAATACTTCCGCGACCGCGGGCAAGACGCGCTAATCATCTATGACGACCTGACCAAGCAGGCGTGGGCCTACCGCCAGGTGTCGCTGCTGCTGCGCCGCCCGCCGGGCCGCGAAGCCTATCCGGGCGACGTGTTCTACCTGCATTCGCGTCTGCTTGAGCGTGCCGCGCGCGTGAATCCCGAGTACGTCGAGAAATTCACCAAAGGCGCGGTCA
>CAZZDV010000026.1:12493-25591 GCA_964652785.1 uncultured Bordetella sp. | reverse complement strand
GCCGCTGCGCGCGGCGTGGACGTCCGGCTGATCCTGCCGAGCCAATCCGATTCCGCCACCGTGTTCCACGCCGGCCGCTCGTACTACGCCAACCTGCTGGAAGGCGGCGTGAAGATCTACGAGCGCAAAGGTGCGTTGCTCCACGCCAAGACCGCGATCGTAGATGGCGTATGGTCCGTCGTCGGCTCCAGCAACCTCGACTGGCGAAGCGCGCTGGACAACGACGAGATCAACGCAGTGATCCTGGGGCGGGAGTTCGCCCAGCAGATGCTCTCGGTGTACGAGTCGGACCTCAAGGCCTCGCAGGCGATCGACCTCGACACCTGGCAGAGGCGGCCGCTGATCAACCGCTTGCGCGAGACGACCTCGCGGATCTGGGGGCGGTTGCTCTAGGGATCAGCGCGCCGGCGGCGTCCTGCGCGAGGACTGCCACTGCACCGCAGACTCGGCGCAGAAGGCCGCGAGGCGCTCGAGCACCGTGCGTACGGCCGCATTGGCGGCCTGCACGCCGCCATACGGATCCTCGCTCGGGGATGGGTGCAGGATCTCGATATCGCGTGTCGCCACTACGCGGCGCGTGCCCTCTTCGGACAGGGAAGCACGCAGGGCGAAACGAACCTGGCTCGGGTTGGTGGTGAATTCCTGCTGCAGCAGGAGCACCTCGGTATCCAGCCGCAGGTCGCCGCTCGATGAGCCAGGCGATGACACCACTGCGCGAAACGCGCCAGTGGCATCGAGGGCGGTGACGATCAGGGGCGCGATCATGCGCGCGGGCGGATCGACCCATTCGCTGTGCGCGAAATATTCCAGCTTGTGGGCCTGCCGCAGGTAGATGATCCGCTGGCTGTCGAATCCGGCGGTCGATTGCGGCGCCGTGACCAGGATCGTGGCGCCGGCGGAGGTGTACTGCGTGCGTTGCGTGCGCTGCGCGGGCGCCGGTGCACCGCCCGACGCATCGAGCGAGTAGTAGGACGGCGGGGTCGGCGAAGCTTCCGGCTTCAGGGCCGCACAGCCTGCGGCCAGAGTCGCACAGATCGCCGCAACGAGAGCCACGCGTGCGTGGTTGGAGCCAGCCAGCTGGGGTCTTGCGGTCGGTTTCATCGGCGTTGCCTTTCGTCTGGAACTTCCCCGGGACCTGCCGGCACGGGCTTGCGCCCGAACAGGAAGCCGCGCGGGTTGCGCTCCGTTTCCTCGATCAGCCGGCGCAGCGATCCGGTCAGGGTGTTGAGCTCGGTCATGAGGCGCTGCATCTCCGGCAATGCGTCGGCGGTGAATCGCTTGACGTCGCCGCCGATCGAATCGACCGCGCGCCCCGCGCTCGAGCTGGCCAACGCCGCCTCGTCGCCCATCTTGCGCACCGCATCGGCGCTTTTGCCGATGCGCTCCATGGTCGGTCCGAGGTCCTTGGCAATCTGGGCGGTCAACTTCGCGCTGTTGTCGAAAGTGCGCGCCGCGCTCGCAATGCCGGCGTCGATGGTTTGCGCGCGCGCGGAGAGTGTTTTCGTAAGCACGGCGAGGTTCGCCATCGTGGTCTTGAAGGCCGCCACGTTTTCGTCGCTCAGGATCTTGTTGACGCTGTCGGAGGTGGAGTCGAGCTTCGACATGAGCGTGGTGAGCACGTTCTCCAGCCGGGCGCTGAGCGAGGGCTTGGTGCGGATCTCGGGATACTCGCCGGGCTTCCTGGCCTGCAGCGGCGGCGAGCTGGGGCTGCCGCCGCTCAGCTCCACGTAGGCGACGCCCGTGAGCCCTTGCGTCTTGAGCACCGCCACGGTGTCCTCCTTGACCGGCGTGCCCCGGTCGATCGCAAAAACGAGGCGCACCTGCTCGGTGTTCCGCGGGTTCAGGCCGATCTCCTGCACTTTGCCCACATCGACGCCGCGATATTTCACCGGTGCGTTCAGGCTGAGCCCGGCCACCGATTCGTCGACCAGCGCCAGGTACAGGTCGGTCTTCTTGCGGAAGTCGCCGCCGCTTGCGAACCAAAGCAGCGCCGCGATCAGCAGCAGGCTGAGGACCAGCACAAACGCCCCGACGATCGGGTAGTTCACTTTGTTTTCCACGTCGGCTCCTAGTCGGGTTCGCCGGCGCGGGCCGCGGCGCCCTGGCCGCGCGGGCCTTCGAAGAACTGGCGCACGGCGGGATGCGTGTCGCGCGAGAGTTCCTTCATCGACCCGACAGCCTGCACGCGGCCTTCGCCCAGCACCGCGACCCGGTCGGCCACCTGCCAGAGCAGGTCGAGGTCGTGCGTGATCATCACCACCGTGAGCCCGTAGGTCTCGCGCAGGTTGAGCACCAGCTCGTCGACCCCGGCGGCGCTGACGGGGTCGAGCCCCGCGGTCGGCTCGTCGAGGAAAAGCAGCTCGGGGTCCAGGGACAGCGCACGCGCGAGCGCGGCGCGCTTGAGCATGCCGCCGGAGAGCTCGGAGGGGAAGAGCGCCGCGGCCTCGGGTCCGAGGCCGGTCAACGCGATCTTCATGGCCGCGATTTCGTCGATCGTTTCGTCGTCCAGCGACGTGTGCTCGCGCAAGGGAAGTCCCACGTTCTCGCATACCGTCAGCGAGCCGAACAGGCCGCCCTGCTGGAACATCACGCCGAAGCGCGGCCGCAGCTCCCCGGCCTCGCGCTCTTCGAGGCCGGCCACGTCCACGCCGAAGATGCGGATGGAGCCCGCGTCGGGCCTGTGCAGCAGGATCATCTCGCGCAGGAGCGTCGACTTGCCCGACCCGCTGCCTCCGACCAGAGCGAAGATTTCGCCGCGCAGCACCGTCAGGTCGACGTCCTCGTGCACGATGTGCTCGCCGAAACGCGTGGCGACGTTGTTCACTTCGATGACGGGCTCGCGCGCTTCTTTGTCTTTACGAACGGCAGCTTCGATCGCCATGTCAAAGGTCCAGGAGGCTGAAAAGGACCGAGAACAGCGAGTCGGCCACGATGACCAGGAAGATCGACTGCACCACGCTGCGCGTGGTCTGCCGCCCGACCGCGTCGGCCCCGCCGCGCGTGCGCAACCCCTGGAAGCAGCCGACCACCGCGATGATCCCCGCGAACACCGGCGCTTTGCCGATGCCGAGCATGAAGGAGGTTGCGCTGACCGAGGCGGTCACGCGCTCGAGGAAGGCCCCGTGGCTCATGCCGCTCTGCGCGCTCGCCATGATCATTCCGCCGTAGACGCCCATGACGTCGGCGAAGAACGTCAAGAGCGGCAGCGCGATCACCAGCGCGATGATCTTCGGCAGCACGAGGAGCTCCATCGGCACGATGCCGATGGTGCGCATCGCGTCGATCTCCTCGGTCACCGACATCGTACCGATCTGCGCGGCGTAGGCCGAGCCCGAACGGCCCGCGACGATGATCGCGGTCATGAGCGGCGCGAACTCGCGCAGCATCGACAGGCCCACGAGGTCCGCGACGAAAATATCGGCGCCGTACTTGCGCAGCTGCGTGCCGGCCTGGTAGGCAACGACGAAGCCGAGGAGGAAGGACAGCAGGCCCACGATGGGCAGCGCATCGAACCCGGCGGTGCGGATGTTGAACAGGATCGGCTTCCAACGGATTCGCGAAGGCCGCGCGATGCCGGCAGCAAGCGCCGCGGCGGCCTCGCCGACGAAGCCCAGCAGCTCGATCGAATGCCCGCCGATCTCCAGCGTCTTGCGGCCCACGCGCTCGAACAAGCCCTGCTCGGGCACACGCGGCGGTGCCGGGACTGCGTGCTTCTCGGCGAGCGCCAGCAGCTTCACGTTGCGCTCGCTCCAGCCGCGCATCTCCACGGAATGGCCCTCGCCGCGCAGGCGCGCGACGAGGTTCTGCAGAACGCGGGCGCCGACCGTATCGAGAGCCGCGACGCCCGAGCCATCGACGACGAGGCCGGCCCGGGCGGGCAGGCGGAGCGCTTCGAGCGTTTTCCGGTCGAGTGCGCCGGTGCCCAATGCGGTCCAGTAGCCGGATAGCGCCAGTTCGCTAGGGGTCGGCTGGGCGAGTGCAGCGGGGGCTACCGACACTTTCTTCATAGGTGGGCGCACGTTAGGGGAATTTATCTGGACGGTATGTACGTGAGCGCACAGAGGATTTGCACCCGATTGCAGCACCATGGCCGCAACTTACCGAATTCCTGGAGACAATCATGTCCATCGGCACAATCATCCTCATCCTCCTCGTCCTCGTGCTCATCGGCGTGGTGCCGACGTGGCCGCACAGCAAAGCCTGGGGCTACGGCCCAACGGGCGGCATCGGCCTCATCGTCGCCGTGCTGATCATCCTGCTGTTGATGGGACGGCTCTAAAAATGCGGGAGCGATCCGGCATGTACTGCAGGCGGGCGATTCTCGTTGGCGCGATCCTGGCATCGGGTGCGATGCTGGGCGGCTGCGAGACCACAACCCAGGCCGGAGCGGTCGGCGGGGAGCGCAAGCAGCTGCTGCTGATCTCGTCGGAGCAATTGAACCAGGCCGCAGCGCAGAGCTATGCCAAGTTGAAGGCGGAGGCGGCGGCCAAAGGCATCCTGAACACGGACCGCGCGCTGCTCGCGCGGGTCACCGCCATCACCAACCGGCTGACGCCGCAGACGCGCACTTTTCGCGAGGATGCGCCCGGCTGGAACTGGGAAGTCAACGTCATCAACAGCCCGCAGGTGAACGCGTTCTGCATGCCGGGCGGCAAAATCATGGTGTACAGCGGCATCGTCAACAAGCTCAATCTTTCTGAGGACGAGCTCGCGTTCGTGATCGGGCACGAGATGGCCCACGCGCTGCGCGAGCATTCGCGCGAGCAGGTGTCACAAGCCGTGGCTGCGCAGACGGCCATCGGCCTGGGCGCGGCGCTGCTAGGCTTGGGGCAGGGTGCCGCGAGCCTCGCAAACGTGGGGTACGAGGCGTTTGTAGCTACACGCTTCAGCCGCTCGGACGAAACCGAAGCCGACCGGATTGGCATCGAGCTGGCCGCGCGCGGCGGATACAACCCCAGTGCGAGCGTGGCCGTCTGGCAGAAGATGGCGGCCGCGAACACGGGTTCGGGTTCCCCGGAGTTCCTGAGCACGCACCCGACCGATGCGTCGAGGACGCAGGCGCTGCAGGCGCTGCTGCCCAAAGTCACGCCGCTCTACGAGGCTACGCGCAGGAAGTAACGCGGCCGAAAGGCTAAGCGGCAATCGCTTCGTCGACGATGGCCTGCGCCTCTTCGAGGATACGGCCCAGGTGTTCCGGGCCGCGCGAACTCTCGGCGTAGATCTTGTAAATGTTCTCCGTGCCGGACGGGCGCGCGGCGAACCAGCCGCCCGCCGACGAGACCTTGATGCCCCCGATCGCGGCGCCATTGCCCGGGGCGGCGCTCAGTTTGGCGGTGATTTTTTCTCCGGCGAGGTCCTCCGACCGGATCTGCTCCGGCGCGATTTTAGAGAGCCGCGCTTTCTCCTCCGGCGAGGCTGCGGCATCGACGCGATCGCTTGCAAGCACGCCGTACTTCGCCTCGAGTTCCCGGTAGGCCGCGCCCGGATCGCGGCCGGTGCGCGCGGTCATCTCGGCGGCCAGCAGGCACGGCACCATCCCGTCCTTCTCGGTGGTCCACACTGTCCCGTTGCGGCGCAGGAACGTCGCGCCGGCGCTTTCTTCCCCGGCGAACCCGAGCGTGCCCGCCATCAGGCCGTCGACAAACCACTTGAACCCCACCGGCACCTCGTTCAGCGGCCGGCCAAGGCCCGCGGCAACGCGGTCGATCATGCCGGTGCTCACGATGGTCTTGCCGACCGCGGCCTGCGCGGGCCACCTGGGACGATTGCGGAACAGGTAGTCGATCGCGACGCAAAGGTAGTGGTTCGAAGGCAGCAGCCCGGCGCCGGGCGTGACGATGCCATGGCGGTCGTGGTCGGTGTCGCAACCGAAAGAGACATCGAAGCGGTCCTTCTGGTCAATCAGCGGGCGCATTGCAAACGCGGATGAGGGATCCATGCGGATGCGCCCGTCCCAGTCCAGGCTCATGAACCGGAACGCCGGGTCGATTTCCTCGCTGGTGACGGTCAGGTCGATGCGGTACCGGTCGGCGATGCGGCGCCAGTAGTGCACGCCCGCGCCGCCAAGCGGGTCCGCGCCCATGCGCACGCCGCCTGAGCGGATCGCCTCGAAGTCGATCACGTTGTCCAGATCCGAGATGTACGCGCCCATGTAGTCATGCTGGTGCGTGGTCGGGGCCGCACGCGCGCGATCCGCCGGCATGCGCCTGACGCCCTCGAGGCCCCTGGCGAGATAGTCGTTCGCCAGCGTCTCGATCTCCCGCGTCACGGCCGAATCCGCCGGCCCGCCGTTCGGCGGGTTGTACTTGAAGCCGCCATCCTCGGGCGGGTTGTGCGAGGGCGTCACGATGATGCCGTCCGCGAAGCCGCTTTTGCGGTCGCGGTTGTACGCAAGGATCGCGTGCGAAACCGCGGGTGTCGGGGTGAACTCGCCATCTGCCGCAACCAGGGTGTGCACGCCGTTGGCCGCGAGGACTTCGAGCGCGGTGTCGAAGGCCGGGCCGGAGAGCGCGTGCGTGTCGATGCCGAGAAAAAGCGGCCCGGTGATGCCTTTGCTTTGCCGATACACGCAGATCGCCTGGCTGATGGCGGCGACATGAGCTTCGTTGAATGACGTGGACAGCGGGGAGCCCCGATGGCCGGAGGTGCCGAACGCCACCCGCTGCACGGCTATTGCGGGATCCGGACGGTCGCGGAAGTACGCCTCGATCAGCGCGGCGACATCGACCCGAGGGAGGTTTCGCGCGGACGTCCCCGCAAGCGGATGGGTGCGGGGCGCAGGCGTTCTCAAGAAACGCATCCCGGTACGAGGACCTCGACAATATGCTCGGCGTGGTCGTCCACGAGCAGGATGACGCCGCCCGGTTGCTCGATGCCGTTCACGGTGACGGCTGCGTGCGTGCCCGCTTCCGCGGACGGTCGGACGGTGATGGCGTAAGTCGTTTCGCGATAGCGGTAGCGCACCTTGAAGCTTTGCCATTCGCGCGGCACGCAAGGCGTGAAGTGGAGCTTGCCGGCTTCGACGCGCATGCCGAGCAACGATTCGAGGATCAGCCGGTAGAGCCAGCCGGCCGAGCCGGTGTACCAGGTCCAGCCGCCGCGGCCGGTGTGCGGCGAGACCGTGTAGACGTCGGCGGCCACCACGTATGGCTCAACCTTGTAAGTGGCGATCGCGTCGGCCGAGTCGCCATGGTTGACCGGGTTGATCATGGTGAAAAGCTCGTACGCCCGCTCCCGGTCTCCGAGACCGGCGAACGCCATGGCCGCCCAGATTGCGGCGTGCGTGTATTGCCCGCCGTTTTCGCGCACGCCCGGCACGTAGCCCTTGATGTAGCCCGGGTTCAGGTCCGACTTGTCGAACGGCGGGTCGAGGAGCTGGATCAGCGAATGCTCACGGCGCACCAGGCGTTGATCGAGCGCGGCCATCGCCGTGCGCGAACGCACAGGGTCGCCCGCGCCCGAAAGCACCGACCAGCTCTGCGCGATCGAATCGATCTGGCATTCGACGTTGGTCGATGCGCCCAGCGGCGTGCCGTCGTCGAAGTAGGCGCGCCGGTACCATCCGCCGTCCCACGCGTTCTGCTCGAGGTTGCGCCGCAGTTCCTCGGCCTGCGAGCGGCAGCGCTCGGCGAACTGCGCATCGCCATGCATGCCGGCGAGCCCCGCGAAGCGGATCAGCGTGTCGTAGAGGAAGAATCCCAGCCAGACGCTTTCGCCCTTTCCATGCAGCCCGACGAGGTTCATGCCGTCGTTCCAGTCGCCCGAGCCCATGAGCGGCAGCCCGCGCTCGCCGAACACGAGGCCGCGGTTGATCGCGCGCACGCAGTGCTGGTAGAGCGTGGCCCTGGCATCCGAGCGCGAAGGCAGGTCGAAGTACGAATCGTCTTCGGGGTTGACCTGGCGGCCCTCGAGGAAATGCGCCGACTCGTTCAGCACCGCGGCGTCGCCGGTGCTCAGCACATAGCGGCAGACGGCCTGCGGCAGCCACAGGAAATCGTCCGAGCACCGCGTGCGCACGCCGCGGCCCGAAGGCGGATGCCACCAATGCTGCACGTCGCCTTCGGAGAACTGCCGCTCCGCGCAGCGCAGCAAGTGCTCGCGCGCGAGGCGCGGCTCGGCATGCAGGAGGGCCATCGTGTCCTGCAACTGGTCACGGAACCCGTAGGCGCCGCCCGACTGGTAGTAGCCACTGCGCGCCCACAGGCGGCAGGCGAGCGTCTGGTAGAGGAGCCAGCCGTTGGCCAGCACGTTGAGCGAGGCGTCCGGCGTTTCGACCTGCACCGCGCCCAGCGTCCGCTCCCAATAGTGGCGGGATTTCTCCAGCGAAGCGCGCGCGCCCTCGGGGCCGCGCAGGCGCTGGACCATCTCGGACCAGTCATCGATGCCGCGCCGGCCACCTGCCCCGAGGCGAAAAACGATCTCGCGCTCCTCGTCCTCGGCCAGATCGATCGGCACATGGATCGCCCCGCAGGGGTCCATGCCGGCCCCGAGCTTGTTGGAGAGCTTGGCGCGGCGCATGGCCGCCGGGTTCCTCAGCGTGCCGTTGCGGCCGATGAACTCGCCGCGGTCGCCGGTCACCGTGACGCTTAGCGAGCGCGTCGCATCGTCGGCGTCGAAGAAGGCGATGCGATCGCCATATTCGGCGCTGTAGTCGTTGCGTGCGCAGAGGGCGCCGGTGGCGGGCTCCATCTCGGTCACCACGTGCATCGCGGACTTCTGCCGCAGGTCTCCGAGCACCCACTCGACATAGCCGGTCACCGAAAGCCGGCGCGGCCGCCCGGAGTCGTTGCGGATCCGGATGACCGAGAACTTGATCGACTCCTCGGTATCGACATGCACCGTCAGTTCCGAATGGATGCCTTCCTCGTCATGCTGGAACACGGAGTAGCCGAACCCGTGGCGCGTGATGTAAGGCGTCGCTCCCGCGCAGGGCAGGGGCGCGGGCGACCAGAAATAGCCGCTCTCTTCGTCCCGCAGGTAGGTCGCCTCGCCGCTCGAGTCGCTGACCGGGTCGTCGCCCCACGGCGTGAAGCGGAACTCGTGCGCGTTCTCGCTCCAGGTGTAGGCGGCGCCCGATTCCGAAATGACGGTGCCGAATTTCGAGTTGGCGATCACGTTGACCCATGGCGCCGGCGTCACCTGCTCGCGAGTGGTGGTGATCACGTACTCGCGCGCGTCTGCCGAGAATCCGCCGAAGCCGTTGAAGAACTGCAGGTCGCTGCGCGCCAGCACGGGCACCGCCTCGGCCTCAGCTTCGGTACGGCGCGGGCGCGTCGGCACGAGGCGCTCGACGCGGGATTCGCGCGTTTCCTTGGGCATTCGGCGGCTGACCTGCTCGGCGAGCGGCCCGCGCGTATCGCTGAGGATGACGCGCGCCACCGTCTGGAAGAGCGTGCGGTCCTCCAATGACATGTTCTCGGTCGGGCGCACGAAGATGCCGCCCGGCCGGTCGGTCTGGTTGGCCTCCAACCCCGCGGCGATCAACCCGAGGATCTGCTCCTGCAGCAGCTGACGGTAGCCGGCGTGGTCCTCGTTCCAGATCACGAGGTCCACCGCAAGGCCCTTGAGCCGCCAGTAGGCGTGCGCCTGCACGAGCTGGCGCACGAGGTCGATGTTGGCGATATCGCCGATCTGCAGCAGCACGATCGGCAGGTCGCCCGAGATCGAGTAGCCCCAGAGGCCGGACTGCCCGCGGCGGTTGCGCGCCAGCACCGCGGCATCCGACCTGAGCGCGGGATTGGCATACAGGATCGAGCCTGCGAGGCGTCCGTAGAGTTGCGCATCGGACTCGTTGGAGTTGATCTGGCGCAGGATCACCCAGCTGTGCGTCCACGCGAGGTCGAACACGCGGTCGGCGAGGTTGCGGTCGCGATACTTGCCGGCGAGGGCGAGCGCCGCGTCGCGCGTTTCGCTCACGCCGGTCACCACGTCGATGGTCACCGTCTGCTCCGCGTTGAGCCTCACGCGATGCCGGATGGCGACGATCGGATCGAGCACCGAGCCCTGGCTGCCGGACAGCGGACCCGGGTCGATCATCGCCTGCGGCGAGTCGGCCGCGCGCGTGCGCCCGATGAACCGCATCCTGTCCGTTTCGTACGACACCTCGCGCGAAGGGGCGCCATGCACCGCCATCACGTGGAACATCCACGGTTGCTGCTCATCGACCGAGCGCGGACGGCGCGTGCAAAGGATCGCCTGCCGCTCCGGAACGATCTCGGTCTGCACGAAGAGGTTGCTGAACGCGGGATGCAGCGCGTCCGCCGCGGGCGAGGCCAGCACGACCTCCGCGTAGCTCGTGACGTCGATCGTGCGGCGTGAGCGGGAGCGGTTGGTGATGCGGATGCGACGCAGCTCGATGTCGTCTTCGGGCGATACGACGATCTCCGTGTGCGTTTCGAAATCGGCGTCCAGGCGGCGGAACTCCGCGCGGGCTTCGGAGAAGATCGCTTCGTAAGTGTCGGCGCGCTTGAGCGTCGGCTGGTGGGCGCTCGACCAGAACTCCTTGCTGCCGAGGTCGCGGATGTAAACGAAAGAGCCCCACGGGTCGCAGGTCGTGTCCTCGCGCCAGCGGGTCACCGCGAGATCCCTCCACCGGCTGTAGCCGCCGCCGGCGTTGGTGACCATGACGTGGTAGCGGCCATTGGAGAGCAACTGCACTTCCGGCGAGGGCGTCTCCGAGAGGCGCACGACGCGCATCGGCATCTCGGGCCCGATCGACGCAGTGCGGATGTCCGACAGCTCGGCCGTGTGGAAGTGGAACGCAGTGGCCGCGGGAATGCGCTCCTGCAGCAGCAGCATGGTGGCCTGGAACTGCGGGTCCGATTCGAACCGCTTCTGCATCGGCTGGCCGAGCAGCAGGTACGAAAGCGCGAGCAGGCTCATGCCT
This sequence comes from uncultured Bordetella sp., assembly GCA_964652785.1. Classification (GTDB taxonomy): domain Bacteria; phylum Pseudomonadota; class Gammaproteobacteria; order Burkholderiales; family SG8-39; genus SZAS-79. The sequence continues at coordinate 14,706 of CAZZDV010000026.1, read as the reverse complement.
TCATGGTGCGCCATGAACGAGCGCACGATCGCGCTCGGTTGTCCGCGTGGCACGCGGCTGGGGGTGTAGTCCACCGCCTCGTACATGCCGTAGCGTCCCAGCAGGCCTTGGCTCGCGAGCTCCTGCAGGTTCTCGCAGGATTCCTCGGGCATCACCATGAGCGCAAGCGCCGAGGCATAGGGCGCGATCACCAGGTCTTCGGAGAGTCCGCGCTTGAGGCCGAGGCCCGGCACGCCGAACGCGCGGTACTGGTAGTTGAGCGCCGCGTCGACGGTGTTGTAGCCCGATTCGGACATGCCCCAGGGCACGCCGCGCTGGTGGCCGTACGCGATCTGGCGCGTGACCGCGGCGATGCCGGTCTGGTCCAGCAGCGTGTTCTCGTAGGTCGGCATGACGAGGAGCGGCATAAGGTACTCGAACATCGAGCCGCTCCACGACAGCAGCACCGGGTCGCCGCCGGCCGCGGTGAGCGAGCGGCCGAGCGCGAACCAGTTCTCCTGCGGCACCTCGCCCTGCGCGATGGCCACGAAACTCGAAAGGCGCGCTTCGGATGCGAGCAGGTCGTAGTGCCCGGCATCGCGCCGCAGGTGGTCGACGTTGTAGCCGACCGTGAACAGGTGGCGCGACTCGTCGTAGAGAAACCCGTAGTCGACGGTGGCGAACTCCATGGCCAGGCGCGCGAGCGCGTCGATCCGCTCGAGCCTCTGCCTTGCGCGACGGCTCGCCAGAGCGATCAGCCCGATCGGCGCGGTGAGCTTGTCGGACGCGGGCTCCGTGGGCTCGTTGACCCCGGACCCGGATTCGAGCGCCGACAACTGCCGCAGCGTCGGCATTGCCGCAAAGGACGGGAGGTCTGTCCCGCGCGCGCCTTGAGCATCGCTCTCGTGCGAGGCCGCCGCCCACGGCACCATCAGGTCCAGTTCGTCCAGCGCCTCCTGGCATTGGTTAAGCAAGGACAGTGTCCAGCGCTGCGTTTCATCCGCCGGGGGTTCGCTGACCGGGTGCAGGTCGGTCAGTGTCTCGATGGAATCCACCAGCCGCACGAGCCACTGGCGCACGGCTTGGGCACTGGCCGGGCGCGAATCCTCCGCCGAATCGATCTCGCGCCGCACTTCGGTGACCTTCTGGTTGAAGGCCGTCGAAGCCGAATCCGCCGCCATTTCCATGAGTACGCCCGCGGTGTCGCCGAGGCCTTCGAAAGTGCGGGGTCCGAGGATCGGCTGGTCGGCGAGCGCCAGCAGGCCCGGGCGCAATGTCAGCAGGTGGCCCGCGAGGTTGCCGCTGTCGACTGAGGACACATAACGCGGCGGCAGCGGCGTGAGCAGGACCGTGTCGTACCAGTTGTAGAAATGGCCTTGGTAACGCTCGAGCGCCTGCATCGTCCCGAGCGTGTTGCCAGTGCGCTCGATGAGGCGTCCGGCGTGGATGTAGCCGAAGTCGTAGGCGGTCAGATTGGCCAGCAGGGCGAGGCCGATGTTGGTCGGCGAAGTGCGGTGCGCGACCACCGCAACCGGGTGCTCCTGGAAGTTGTCCGGCGGCAGCCAGTGGTCCTCGGCGGTCACGAAGGATTCGAAGAAGCTCCACGTGCGCCGCGCGAGCCGGTGCAGGAAGAGACGCTGCGTGACATTGAGCCGCGCTTGCTCGCGCGGCACTGGCCGGCCGAGCCACCACACGAGCGCCGGCGCGAAGAACCAGAGCGCCAGCACCGGCAGGGCCACCGCAAGCGCGACCGGCCGGTCCCACGCAAGGACCATGGCCGCGCCTGCGGCCAAAGCCGGCGAGAACCACATCTCGCCCCAGGTCCGCACGAAGTCCCCGAGGCCGCCCGGATCGGGCTGGCGACGCTGCTGGCGCTCCAGCTCGCTCGATGGATTCCACTCGAGCAACTGCCGGCGGGTGAAGTTGATGCGAAACGCGGTGCGCACGATCGCATCGAGGCTGTAGTAGGCCTCGTAGGGCAGGCAGGCGAGCGTTAGCGCAGTCTGGCCGAACTGGCGCGCGGCGGAACGCGATGCGCTTGCGACGTGCTGGTCGAAGAGCACCTCCTTCGGCTTGCGCAGGAACCCGAGGCTGGAAGTGACGATCACCGGCAGGAACAGGATGCCCGCCACCGCAAGCGTCCAGTGCAGGAAGGCCGGCACCTGCGTCCACCCGAGCAGGAACAGGCCGACCATCGCTGCCGGCACGAGGCTGCGCCGCAGGTTGTCGAAGAC
>CAZZDV010000026.1:0-12483 GCA_964652785.1 uncultured Bordetella sp. | reverse complement strand
CGAAAGCATGGAGAGCGGGTTTTTCACGCGCGAGCGGTCCATTCCCGGCACGCGGGCCGAGAGCCAGGCGGCGATCTGCCAGTCGCCGCGGATCCAGCGATGGCGGCGGCTCACGTCGGCGCTGTAGCGCGACGGGTAATCCTCGAAGAGCTGCGCGTCGCTTAGCAGCCCGGCGCGCGCATAGCACCCCTCGAGCAGGTCATGGCTGAGGATGCGGTTCTCCGGAAACCGGCTCCTCAGCGCGCGCTCGAACGCATCCACGTCGTAGATGCCCTTGCCGATGAAAGAGCCCTCGTGGAAGAGGTCCTGGTAGACGTCGGAGACGGCGCGCGTGTACGGGTCGATGCCGGCGTCGTTCGCGCAGAGCTGGGCATAGCGCGAGCGGTTGGTGCTCGGCAGGTTTACGGCCATGCGCGGCTGCAGGATGCTGTAGCCGTCGGTCACGACCTGCTTGCCCTCGTCGTAGTGCGCGCGGTTCAGGGGATGCGCCAGCGTGCCGACGAACTCGCGGGCCGAGTCGCGCGGCAGCTGCGTGTCGGTATCCAGCGTGATCACGTACTTCACCTGCTGCAGCATCGCGGTCGCGCCGACGATCAGCGAGAAAGCCTCGCCCGAGCCGCCGCGCAGCAGCTCATTGAGGTCGCCGAGCTTGCCGCGCTTGCGCTCATAGCCCATCCAGAGGCGCTCCTGCGGATTCCAGCACCGCGGGCGATGCAGGAGGAGGAAAGGCTCGGCGCCACCGGGGTCCTGGCCGCCGGCGGCAGAGCTCGAGCCATATTTCTTGTTGAGGATCTCGATGCGCGCGCGCGCCAGGCCGAGCAGCGTCTCGTCTTCCGGTTGCGTTTCCTCGGCCGCGTCGCGGTAATCGGTGAGCAGGGCGAACTGCAGGTGCGGGTCGCGATTGGCGAGGAAGCGGACTTCGAGCGCCTCGACCAGCTCATCGACGGCGGCGACACTGCTCAGCATCGTCGGCACCACCACCAGCGTGCGCCGGTCGGCCGGGATGCCGCGCTTGAAATCCAGGCGCGGCAGGAAGGCGGGGTTGGCCACCAGCGTGACGACCCAGTTGACGAGTGCGACCGCAAGATGCGACGCGGCCAGCGCCGCGGCTGCGCAGGCCGGCACCAACAGCCATTCAGGCAGCCCGGCTCCTCGCCCGTGGACCGCGAAGAGCGCGGTGAAGATCGCCGTCAGCAGCGTGATGCTGCCCAGATAGGCCGTCAGCGGCACGCGGCTGCAAAGGTCGCGCAGGATGTCGATGGGCGGCAGGCGCGCCTGGGTGGCGCGGACAAGGTGCGGAAGACCTTTGTCGATCAGGTAGAAGCCCACGTGCGCAGTCCGGGTGCCGGTGTCCGACCGGGCCTTGGCCTGGTGCGCAAGCTGGATCGCCTTGCGCGCAACCTCGATCTCGGACAGGCCGCTGAAGCGCGCGAAGCGCTCCACCACGTGCCGGTACCGGTCGCGCGTGGCGAAATCCATCGTCGAATAGACCGCATCGGGATCCTCGCGCAGCTTTTGCTCCACCGAGCTCATGCTTTCGACGAACTCGCGCCAGTCCATCGCGCCGAGGAACCGCAGGCTGCCGATGCTGTTGCTGATCGACACCTGGTTGGCCGCCTGGCTCTGCGTTTCCGAATGGACGAGCTGCTCGATGGTCGCGCCGGCTTCGGAGAGGCGCTGTTCGATCCACGTGAGCGGCAGCGCAAGCGCGGCGCTCTGACCCTGCAGGCGGCGCGCGAGCTCGGCCACGAACGAGCTGCCCATCGGCGGGTTCGAGCGCGCCATGTCGGCCACGACCAGGATCAGGCTTTTGGGGTCTTTCTCTGCCACGACCATCATCTGGTCGGCCCAGGACTCGGCCTGGCTGCGCTCGAGCATCGCGGCTGCGACGCGCGCGCCCACCCTGCGCAGGTTCTCGATCAGCGCAAGGCGCAGCATGATCGGGATCGCCCACAGCTCGCCGAGGCGCAGGTCGCCGGTCTTCTGGTAGGCCGCGACGAAACGGTTGAGGCTTTCGGGGTCGACGCGCCCGTCGCCGTGAGCGATCGCTTCGAGCGCGATGTCGTAGACGCGCGGCAAGCCGCGCGAAGGGCCGCTGGCGAGGATCGGGAGTTCGCGGCTGTAGCGCTTGGGGAAATGCCGCCGCGCGGTGCGGATCTGCTCTTCGATCAGGTAGAAGTTATCGAGCAGCCATTCGCCGGCCGGGGTGATGCGGCGGCTCTCCTTCACCGCCGTCATCTGCAGGCTGGAGGCGCCGATCAGCACGCCCTCGTTCTCCACCAGGCGCTCGAGCAGCCGGTCGCTGCCCTTCTCGCGCGAAAGCCGGTGCGATTCCGCCAGCGTGCGCCCGTGCCGGTCCATCTGGTCGGCGCTGAACAGCTCCGAGCGCAACGGTGGCTCGGCGGCGGCGTATTTCTGCGCCAGGCCCTCGCTCCGGATGCGTGCGCCCAGCCGGCGCCGCAGCGCGCGCAGGGCCTCGCGCACGGCCTCGATATTCGCCTTCAAGATTTTTGGATTCGGCTGCGTGGGGGATGCAAAGCGGTCGATAGTAAGCGCGAAGCCCCCCGAGGGTATGTGCGAGAGCGCACAGAGCCTGCGCCACCGGAAGGGGATAGTTCACCCATTCTCGCAATGCGCCCGCACGCGGCATGAGCCTCATGCTGTGCTGTCCCCGGCGCGAGATTCGGAGGAAAAACCAAATGAAACTCTTCGCTCACCCGCTGGCATCCGCTGTCGCGCTGGCCATCGCCACCGTTACGCTCCTTCCAGGCTGCAGCCGCCAGGAGGCCGTCCCGCCCGGCGCGGCCGTCGCGCCGGCGCCCGCCACTACCGTCGGCACCAGGATCGACGACACCGTGGTGACCACCAAGGTCAAGTCCGCGCTGGTCGCCGACCAGGAAATCAAGGGCCTGCAGTTCCAGGTCGAGACCCGCAAGGGCGTCGTCCAGTTGAGCGGCTTTGCCGACAACCAGGCCCAGATCGATCGCGCAATCAACGTCGCCCGCTCGACCGAAGGTGTCACCAGCGTCGAGAACGGCGTGACACTCAAGGACGGGAAAGTCACTGTCGGCAACAAGGTCGACGACGGGATCGTGACCACCAAGGTGAAGTCGGCGCTAATGGCCGACCCCAGCGTCAAGGCGTTCGACATCTCGGTGGCGACCAGCAAGGGCGCGGTCCAGCTCAGCGGCTTTGTGGACAACCAGGCCCAGATCGACCAGGCAATCCTCGTCGCCCGGGGCATCGAGGGCGTGGCCGGCGTCGAAAGCAAGATGAGCATCAAGCAATAGCGATTGGCGCGCGCAGGATGCGCGCGTTAAGTGTGTTTCCGAACAGTTCTGGCCGGACGGGCGGAGCACGATAGATTCGGGTGCTGGTTACCTCCCTGACCTCCGCCCGTTAGACCGGGCCTGGTAGCGGCAAGGCCGCTGCCGGGCCTTTTTTATGGGCGCGCCCTTTCAGGTGCGGCTGAGACGATCCTTGAAGATCTCGTAGCACGAGCACGCGGCAGCCTCGAGCCCGCGCCCGTTGAGGATGGCGATATTTCCCCGGCTGTAGTCGATGAGCTTGCGCTTCTTGAGCGCATGCGCGGCTTTGGTGACGCCCACCCGGCGCACGCCGAGCACATGGCCGAGGAACTCATGCGTGAGGTGGAACTGGTCTGAGCACAGCCTGTCCCGGGTCATCATCAGCCGGCGTGCCAGCCGCGCGGCGACTACGTGGAACCGGTTGCAGGCCGCAGTCTGCGCGAATTGCACCATTAGTGCGTGGCTGTGGAGGTGCAGCTCGCGCTGCAAAGAGGGGCTCAGCCGCAACTCCTTCTTGAAGGCTGCGGCTTCCATGCGCATTGCGCTGCCGCCGCCTTGCACCTGCGCGCGCACCGGGCTCACGCCGGTGCCCACGGAGAATGCCATCCCCATCATGCCTTCGCGTCCGATGAGCCCGACTTCGAGCGCGAGGCGCCCGTCGATGACGGTGAGCAGCGACACTAGCGAATCGCCGGGAAAGTACACGTAGCGCACCTGGTCGCCGGGCTCGTAGAGCACTTCGCCGAACGCGAGGTTGACGGGCTCGAGCTTGGCGGACAGTCGATGGTAGTCGCCGCGCGGCAGCGCGGCCAGAATACGGTTCGCGATCGGCGCGCGCTCAATGGCGCTGAGCGCCATGAGGTTGTCGCGGTGCGACCTCGTCCTGGGTTGATCCCTCGTAACGGCAATCGAAGAAGAAGCCAAGTTCAGTTCCGATGTCGCGGGCGAAGAGCCTTCGCGTGAAGGGCGAATAGTCGAATTACTTTGAAAAAAAGGATGAAAAACAGGAAGCAGCAGGTTGCAGCCTCAAGCTACGGCATACGCAATGGGGAGTATGTACGCGAACGCACAGAGAAAAACGGGGTCGCGGGCCATCATGCTTCCACGGACATGCCACGCGGCCGGCGGTACCGGCCCGCTAGGAAAAGGGATCCCATCATGCTTTACACGATCGCCGTAATCCTCGTCATTCTCTGGCTGCTCGGACTGGTCACGTCGTACACGCTGGGCGGCTTCATCCACATTCTGCTGGTCGTCGCGATCATCGCGATCCTGCTGCGCGTGATCAACGGTCGAGCCCCGCTCTAGCCCCGCGCGCCCCGCTTTACCCGCCAGAGAGCCGACAGCAGCATGGTCCGCCTGAATTTTTTCGTCGAACTGAATTACGGAATCATCGGCGCCCCGGCCGATTTCATTTTCAACATCCACGCGACGCGAACTCAGTGCCAGAAGCTCGTGAGCGAGGACCTGCAGCTGAGCCAGGACGTCTGGGTGTCGCTGTTCAATGACCCGGCCCACGGGAACCGCTACGCGCGGCTCACCGCCCAACCCGGCGAGCTCCATGTGCGCTATGACGCGACCGTGGACATTGCGCACCACGTGGCCTCGCCGGAGGGCATCAACGAGGTTCCGATCGCGCAGTTGCCGCCCGAGGCGCTGCCGTACATCTTCCCGAGCCGCTACTGCCAGTCCGATCGGCTGCAGCAGTTCGCGCGCACTGAGTTCGGCACGATGATGCCGGGCTACGGGCGAGTGCGCGCGATCCGCGACTGGGTGCGGCAGCGCACGCGCTTCCAGTCCGGCAGCTCGAACACCACGACCTCGGCCGTGGACACGCTGGTCGAGCAAGCGGGCGTCTGCCGCGACTTCGCGCACCTCATGATCGCCCTTTGCCGCGCGCTCAACATCCCCACGCGGTTCGTAACGGGCATCGACTACGGGTCCGACCCCTCCTTCGGGCCGCCGGACTTCCATGCCTACGTGGAAGCTTTTCTCGGCGATCGCTGGTACCTGTTCGACCCGACCGGCATGACGGTGCCCATGGGCCTGATCCGGCTCGGAACCGGGCGCGACGCGGCGGACGTGTCCTTCGCGACGATCTTCGGCACCGTGGTCCCGGCGCGGCCGGTCATCGGCATCGAGGCCGTGGAGGGTGAGGGCTATCTCGCGCCGCTCACCTCGAACGAGGCGCTCTCCACCGCCGACTACTCAGACCTTGCGATTGCCGTAGCTGAGTAGTTGCCCGGTCGGGCCCTTGGCGGGATGGGCTTTCATCGCCTCCTCGTTGGGCTCGGTCCCCCAGCCCGGGCGGTCCGGCATCACCAAGTGGCCGTCGACGAACTCCGGCACGTGCGTGAAGAGCTCGTGGTCCCAGGCAATGCGGTCGATGTCGGTTTCCATGATGCGCAGATTCGGCACCGCGGCCGAGAAATGCGCGTTCATCATCGTGCACAGGTGCCCGTAGAAGTTGTGCGGGGCGACGTTGACCTCGTGCGCCGCCGCCGCCGCGGCGATCTTCATCGACTGCCACACGCCGTTCCAGGGCGTGTCGACGATGGCCACGTCCATCGCCTGCTCGCGGAAGTAGGGCAGGAACTCGCCGAGTCCCAGCAGCGTCTCGCATGAGCTGACCGGGTGCGGGCTCTGGCGGCGGATGTAGCCCAGCGCCTGCGGGTTGAACGTGTCGATCTCGACCCAGAACAGGTCCAGGTGCGCGATTGCACGCAGGATCTTGAGGTAGCCCTCGGTCTTGGCGTTGAAATTCAGGTCGATCAGCAGGTCGACATTGGGGCCCGCGCCCTCGCGCAGCGCCTCGAGGTGCATCACCACGTTGCGCAGCACGTCGCGGTCTATATTGAGTTCCGGCGTGAAGGGCGACCCGAATCCCGGACGGTAACCACGCGGATTCTTCCGGTCCTTGTCGTAGAGGAAGATGTTCGTCTTGCAGGCGGTGAAGCCTTTCTCGCGCACCTCGCGGCCGATGGCGCGCACGCCCTCGAGGTCGGAGATCGCCGGCTTGTAGTGCGTCGGGTGGTTGATGCGCCATGTGGCGCAGTGCGACCAGTACACGCGGATGCGGTCGCGCACCTTGCCGCCGAGCAGGCTGTAGACCGGCACGCCGAGGTGCTTGGCCTTGGCATCGAGCAGCGCGTTCTCGATCGCGCCCATGGCGAGCGCCACGATACCGCCGGAGGCCGGACGCGTTGCGCAGTTGAGGTCGGCATAGATGCGCTCGTGCTCGTCGACCGGCTTGCCGATCACACGCGCCGCGAGCCGGTCGATGACCGCACCGACGCCGGGCGCGCCAAAGCCCTCGTCGAACTCGCTCCAGCCGACGATCCCGTCGTCGGTCGTGAGCTTGACGAAGTGGTAGTTGCGCCAGCCCGCGTCGCAGGCAAGCGTTTCGATGGTTTTGACGTTCATCTCAGAATCCCTCCAGGACGATCTTCCCTATCGTCGTTCCGCTTTCGATCAGCGCATGCGCTTTTTTCAGGTTTGCCGCGTCGATCCTGCCAAGGTTGCGCGTCATCGTCGTGCGCAGCGTGCCGGCATCGACCATTCCGGAAACCTCGTTCAACAGGTCGTGCTGCGCCTGGATGTCCGGCGTGGTGAAAGTGGAGCGCGTGAACATGCCCTCCCAGTGGGCGGAAACGCATTTTCGCCGGAGCGGCATGATGTCCAGCGACCCCGGGTCGTCGATCAGCCCGAACGCGCCCTGCGGCGCAATCAGGTCGGGGATCGAGGGGTAATGTTTCGCGGTCTGCGTCAGGCTGGCAACGTAGTTCACCTCGGGGATGCCGATGCGCTTCAGTTCCGCTGGCAAGGGCTTGGAATGGTCCACGGTGTGGTGCGCACCAAGCTCGGTGCACCACTTGATCGTTTCCGGCCGTGACGCGGTTGCGATGACCGTGAGGCCGGTGAGCTTGCGGGCGAGCTGGATCATGATCGAGCCGACGCCGCCCGCGCCGCCGATGACCAGAATGCTGCCCTTGGCCCCGGAGCGGGGAATGCGGAACCGGTCGAAGAGCAGCTCCCATGCGGTGATCGAAGTCAGCGGCAGGGCGGCGGCCTCCGCGAACGAGAGCTTCTTCGGCTTGCGGCCGACGATGCGCTCGTCGACTGCATGCAGCTCGGCGTTGGTGCCGGGGCGGATGTTCGATCCCGCGTAGAACACCTCATCCCCGGGCTTGAACAGGGTGGCGGCCTTGCCGACGGACTTGACGACCCCGGCGGCATCGAAGCCGAGGATCTTTGTTTCGCCTGCCGGGACACCGCGCATGCGCATCTTGGTGTCGACCGGATTCACCGACACGGCCCTGATTTCGACGATCAGATCGCGCTCGCGCGGCTCCGGCGCAGGCAGCTCGTAATCGATGAGTGACTCGTTTTCGGCGATCGGCAGGCTTTTCCTAAGACCAACGGCTTTCATAGTCGGCACCGCGGTGAAATTGGGGAGCAGCGAAGATAAACGAGGACGGGGGCTGGTGCTAGACTTTCCCATCCAGGGAAAGCAGGAGACAGACATGCAACTGAGCGCCGCACAGAAGTCCGCTTACGAGCGCGACGGGTTCCTGGTTTTTCCCGACCTGGTGTCACCCGCGGAAGTCCAGTTGCTGCGGAGCGAAGTCGTGCGCCTGCGCGACGTGGATGCGCCCGGCGTGGTGCGCGAAGGCTCCAGCGGCGCGCCCAAGTCGATGTTCCGGCTGCACGAGGACAACGGCCCCGGCGCCTCGCCCGTGTTTCGCGCTTTGTCGCGCACGCCGCGCGTGCTCGGCGCCGCGCAGCAGCTGCTCGGTGCGCGCGACCTCTACCTGCATCACTCGAAGGTCAACGTCAAAGCCGCGATCGAAGGCTCCGTCTGGCCGTGGCACCAGGATTACGGCTCGTGGAAGCTCGACGGCATCCAGCGTCCCGAACTCGCGACTTTCGCAGTGCTGCTGGATGACGCGACCGAACTGTCAGGCTGCCTGTACCTGCTCCCCGGCAGCCACCGGTGGGGGCGCACGGACGCATACCTCGACACGAGCACGGCCTACCGGCTGTGGTCGGTCACGCCGGAGGACATGAAGCGCCGGATGGGCGAATCGCCGGCGCCGGTCGCGCTCTCCGGCAAGGCCGGCACCTGCGCGATCTTCCATTGCAACCTCATGCATGCGAGCGGCCACAACCTCTCGAGCAACGACCGCTGGCAGGCCTATTTTTGCTTCAACACCTGCGCGAACCGCCCGGTGGAGGTCGAGAAGCCGCGGCCGGATTACGTGCGCTCGACCAACTGGGCGCCGATGCAGCTTGTGGACGATGCTTCGGTCACTGCTGCAGGGCTGCGTCGAAATGTACCGGAACCGATACACTGACTGGCAGGAGCGCCGCTCTGGGCGCGGAGTTCATCCAGTGAATGTTGGAGATTCGGCCTGGCGGCCGGGCCTAGGCTTCGAACGCAACCTGCGGCCGCCGCAGGGCGACCTGCGTTTCCTGCTCGAAGGCATGCGCTAGCTGCAGCACGCCGAAATCGTCGCGAAACCGCCCGACGATCTGCAGGCCGACGGGGAGCGCGGGGTTGTCGTCTGTGAAGCCGGCAGGCACCGAGATCGCAGGATTGCTGGTGACCGTGATGTAGTAGCAGGACTTCATCCAGTCGATGTAGTTGCCGAGCTTCACGCCGTCGATCTCGTCGATGTAGGCCTGCGTGACCGGGAAGGGCACGACCTGGTTGACCGGCAGCAGCAGGAACTCGTAGCGCTCCATGAACTCGCGCATGCGCCGGTAGACATCCGAGCGGATCGCCTGCGCGCGCGCAATGCGCGGGCCGTCGAGCTTCATGCCTTCCTCGATGTTCCAGATCACCGTGTCCTTGAGCTGGTCGCGGTGGCTTGAAAGCAGCGGCGCGTACTTCTGCACAAAGCCCACCGCGCGCAGGACGTGGAAAGCCTCATCGGCACCCGAAAGGTCGGGCTCGGCCTCCTCGACGATGCAGCCGAGCGACTCGAACACCTTGCGCTGCTTCTCCAGCACCGCAGTCACGCGCTTGTCGACCGGCAGGCCCCCGAGATTCTTCGACCACGCGACCCGGACCTTCTTGAAATTGCGCTTGAGCGGCTTGGCGAAAATGGAGCCGGGCTCGGTGATGCTGATCGGCGAGCGCAGGTCCGGGCCCGCCATCGCCGAAAACAGGAAAGCTGTGTCCTCGACCGACCGCGCAATCGGCCCGATAACGGAGAGGGTTGCCCACGCATCGCCAGTGGGGTAATAGGGCGTGCGGCCCGGGGTCGGGCGGAAGCCCACCACGTTGCAGAAGTTGCCCGGGTTGCGCAGGCTCGCCCCGAGGTCCGAGCCGTCCGCGAACGGCAGCATGCCGCAGGCCACGGCGGCGGCCGCGCCGCCCGAGGATCCGCCGCAGGTCTTGGTGAGGTCGTACGGGTTCGGCGTGGCGCCGAAGACCTTGTTGAAGGTCTGGCTGCCGGCGGCGAACTCCGGCGTGTTGGTCTTACCCAGCGTGATCGCGCCCGCGGCCTTGAGCCTTTCGACCAGCAGGTGATCGTTCTCGGGCACGTTGTCCTTGTAGATCGGCGAGCCGAAGGTGGTGCGGATGCCCTTGGTGACGATCATGTCCTTGTAGGCGATCGGCAGGCCGGCCAGCGGGCCCACTTCGGCCCCGCGGGCAATTTTCGCGTCGAGCTTCCTGGCTTCCTTGAGCGCCTGCTCGGGAAGGAAAGTGACGATCGCGTTCATCGTGGGATTGACGCGCTCGACCTGCGCGATATGCGCCTTCATCACTTCGAGGGCCGAAAGCTTGCGGGTGCGGATCAGCCGGGCAAGCTTCTTGGCCGACTGGAAAACCAAATCCTTACTGGCCATGGTCAGGCTCCAAACAAAGAGACGGGGGGATGCGGGGGTGCGGGAAGGCTCCTTGGAAGGGGCCCGCGCCCCCTGCTCCCTCGTTTACATCAGGACGATATCGAATTGTTCCTGCGAGTAGCTCGCCTCGACCTGCATCGAGATCGGCTTGCAGATGAAGTCCGAGAGCATCGCGAGCGACTGCGACTCTTCCTCCTCGAAAAGGTCGATCACCGGCCGGGCGGCGAGCACGCGGTACTCGCGGGCATTGAAGGCTCGCGCCTCGCGCAGGATCTCGCGCAGGATCTCGTAGCACACGGTGCGCGCGGTCTTGACCTCGCCGCGCCCGCCGCAGGTGGGGCAGGCTTCGCAGAGCACGTGGGCGAGCGACTCGCGCGTGCGCTTGCGCGTCATCTCCACGAGGCCGAGCTGCGTAAAGCCGTTCACCGTCATGCGCGTGCGGTCGCGCGCGAGCGCCTTGCGCAGCTCCTCCAGCACCGCGGCGCGATGCTCTTCGGAATCCATGTCGATGAAGTCGAGCACGATGATGCCGCCCAGATTCCTCAGCCGCAACTGCCGCGCGATGGTCTGCGCCGCCTCGAGGTTGGTCTTGAAGATCGTGTCGTCGAAGTTGCGCGTGCCGACGAAGCCGCCCGTGTTGACGTCGATGGTCGTCATCGCCTCGGTCTGGTCGATGATGAGATACCCGCCGGACTTGAGCTCGACGCGCCGCCCCAGCGCCTTCTCGATCTCGTGCTCGACGTTGTAGAGATCGAACAGGGGCCGCTCGCCGGTGTAGTGGTCGAGCTTGGTGCGCACCTGCGGGGTATACGTCTGGGCAAAGCCCGACAGCTTCTGGAAATTCTCGCGCGAGTCGATCATCACGCGGCCGGTCTGGGCCGAAACCATGTCGCGCATCACGCGTTGCGCCAGCGAGAGGTCTTCGTAGATGAGCTCGGCGGGCTTCGCCGAGATCGAGCGCTCGCGCACGTCCCGCCACAGGTGGCGAAGGTAGCCGATGTCGGCGGCGAGGTCCTCCGCGGTTGCGGTCTCGGCGATGGTGCGCACGATGAAGCCGCCCTTCTCGTCAGGCGGCATCACCTGCTGCAGGCGCTCGCGAAGCGCCACGCGGCCGGCTTCGTCGCCGATGCGTTGCGAGATGCCGATGTGCGGATCCTGCGGCAGGTAGACGAGCAGCCGGCCGGCGATCGAGATCTGCGTCGAGAGGCGCGCGCCCTTGCTGCCGATGGGGTCCTTGACCACCTGCACCACGATCGGCTGGCCTTCCGCGAGAATTTTCTCGATCGGCTTGGCCTGCGTGCCGCAGCCCTCCTTGGGGCGATGCTCCCAGATGTCGGCCACGTGCAGGAAAGCCGCGCGCTCCAGGCCGATCTCGATGAACGCCGACTGCATGCCCGGCAGCACCCGCGCTACCCGGCCCTTGTAGATGTTGCCGACCCTCCCGCGGCTGGCGGAGCGCTCGACGAGCAGTTCCTGCGCGACCCCGTTCTGCATCACCGCGACGCGCGTTTCCTGCGGCGTGACGTTGATGAGGATCTCTTCGTCCACGCGATTCCGACGGGGGGGGCTACGCCCCCCCCGTACCCCCCGGGAGCCTGCGTTCCTGGGGCATGCCCATGCGCGTGATGAGCTGCGCGGTTTCGTAGAGCGGCAGGCCCACGACGCCGGAATAGCTGCCGTGGATCTCGACGATGAACTGGCCCGCGCGGCCCTGGATCGCGTAGCCGCCGGCCTTGTCGTCGGCTTCGCCGGTCGCGACGTACTGCTGGATCTCAGCCCCCGACAGCGCGCGGAACTCCACTTCGGTGCGCGACACCGCAAGCTCGATGCGCTCGTCGTACTTGAGCACCAGCGCCGTCAGCACCTCGTGCCGGCGCCCCGAGAGCCCGGCCAGCATTTCGGCCGCCTCGACCCGGTCGGCCGGCTTGGCGAGGATGCGCCCGTCGATCGCAACCGTGGTATCGGCCGCCAGCACCGGCGCGCGCGGCAGGCTGCGCTGCTGCATGCGAAGCCAGCCGCCTTCGGCCTTGGCACAACACACCCGGACGACGTAGTCATGCGCCGATTCGCCCGGATGCGTGTCCTCGCGCACCTCGGACTCGCCCTCGGAACGCTCGCGAAAGAACAGCAGGTGGAAGCGCACGCCGATCTGCGTAAGGAGTTCGCGCCGGCGGGGGCTGCGCGAGGCAAGGTAGATGCTGCGGTCTTGGGAGGTGATCATTCTTTAGTGATGGAGGACAGCGCGTCGAGTGTAGCAGGGGGATCGCCCCGGGGGATTTGAAGGGGGCGGGGCGAGCCCCCTTTCCATCACTCCCGGTGA
>CAZZDV010000025.1:0-25640 GCA_964652785.1 uncultured Bordetella sp. | reverse complement strand
GAGGCGGTTCGGGAAGGCGGTTCGGTCCCTGGCTCACGAGCCGCGCCTGCGCCTCGCTTTCGCTCAACCCTGCAGGTGTTACGCCGAGATCGGCTAGCGTGGTCTCCACGGACCGGTCATGCCATGGCGTTGAAGCTACGTGCGCTACCGTTTTGTTCATATCGATTTCCAATCCAGAGATTCTTTGGTGGAAGCCTGCGATATTCGGCCGTGACCACCAGGGTTCAGCAGTATTGGACCATTTATGCTGGTAAACGTGCACTTTCGCCCTACCGTCCCAGTTCGGACGGCCGTTGCTTGCAGCGGACTTTTCGGATCGGTCCTGCGGCTTTAATCATTGCGTGCGCCCGTAACGACGCTGACTACGGCAGGTACATCGAAATCGCCAACTGGAAGCGGTCTACGTGTTCCCGTGGCTTAGAGCCCGAAACCAAGCAACGGCGGTAGGGTAAATGCTGCCAATTTCAAGACTGACCCCAGTCCTGGAGCGGCTCTCCTGCCAATATGTTGCCATGGCCTGCCGCCGCACCCGCGCACCGGAGCGCGCTTCCAGGATTGCTACCGTCTGCCCTGCGCGCGTGCCCCGCGCTCAGGCCTTGGGGATGAAGCGCATCCCCACGGCGAGGCGATTCCACGCGTTGATCGTCGCGATGGCCAGCGAGAGCTTGGCGATTTCCTCTTCGCTGAACTGCGCGCGCACCTGCTCGTACACCTCGTCGGGCGCGTGGCCCTC
Organism: uncultured Bordetella sp.; assembly: GCA_964652785.1. Classification (GTDB taxonomy): domain Bacteria; phylum Pseudomonadota; class Gammaproteobacteria; order Burkholderiales; family SG8-39; genus SZAS-79. Next base: position 24,907 of record CAZZDV010000025.1, on the reverse strand, counting down.
GGTGTACGCCGACAGCGTGCGCATCGCCTGGTAGGCCTCGGGCGAGGCCTTGTGCATCTCCAGCCTCTGCTTCATTGGCGCTGTCGCGCTCATTGCTCGATCTTCACGCCGCGCCAGAACGCGATGTGGTCCTTGATGTGCTTGGCCTCGGGCTTGGGGTCGGGGTAGAACCAGGCCGCGTCCTTGTTGACCTTGCCGTCGACAACCACGTCGAAATAGCTGGCGATGCCTTTCCAGTGGCAGTCGGTCTGCGTGTCGCTCGGGCCGAAATGCTCCTTGCGGATCGCGCCCGGCGGGAAGTATGTGTTGCCTTCGACGATCTCGACCTGCTCGGATTCGGCGATGACCTGGTCGTTCCAGAGTGCTTTAGGCATGGGGCTCTCCTGTTGTCTCTAGTAATGGAATTCGGCGAACACGATGTGGCCGTCCTTCGCCGGCCAGTTCTGCACGGTCATCGCCTCGTCGTTGAAACGCGCCGGCACGGGACGCAGCGGCCCGGCCGGAAGAAGCAGCTTGCCGGTAGCCACGCCCGGCACGCCCTGGTTGATGCCGGGCGGCACCTTGCCGTCCAGCGTGAACACGTCGCGCCCGTGGCCGAAGTAGCCGCGCGGCCGGTTGATCGACACCACGCTGCCGGCGCTGGCGTCGTCCTTGCCAAGCGTGGCCGGGCGCAGGTGGACGATCGAGCTCGAGCGCGGGAAGGGCGAGCGATAGACATGCGTGATCGCATGGCCCGGCACGGTGACAACGAATTCGTAATGCGCGTCGAGGTTCGCGTTGAACGGTCCCCACAGGCCGTCGGGTCCGGTGGTCCTGGTGTGCACGGCAGCACCGCGCCTTGCGCCGGTGTCCCTCGAGACCTCGTAGATCTCCACTTTCGCACCGGCGACCGGCAGGTTGGTCGGCACGCCGCCCTCCATGCCGTTGACCTTGCCGTTCAGCACGGGGCGCTGCTCGGTTGCGATCGAGAGCTGCGCCGGCGGCCGGCCGGTGATGAAGCGATACATCTCGGCGAAGGCGGGCGTGTCGTAGGACGTCTCGCGATGGTCGATCTTCGGAATCACCACGTTCTCGGCGCCCTTCAGCTCGGGGCTGTCGAAGCCCACGCCGGTGGCGCGGCCCGGCGCGCCGACAAAGGCGCCGTCGGGCTGCGCGAACTTGTCGTTGTTGTCGCTGCGAACGGTCATGAAGCGCACGCCCGGCATGACCTCGTCGGGACCCGCGTTGAGCTGCATCAGGAAAGGGCCCTTGCCGTTGAATTCGCTGCCGCGCGTCTGCTCCCAATCGAACACGCCGTGGTTTGGCGTCCCGCCGAGGATGGCGTGCGACACCTTCGCCGCGCCGCCGCCGTTCTTCACGTAGTTCCGGATCACATTGCCGCCGCGCGAGTTGCCGATGAGCACGACCTTGTCGCGGCCGGTGATGCGCCGCACTTCGTCCACCTTGGCGGAGAGTTCCCGCATCTGGTCCGCGGTGGACGAGCGCAGCGGCTGCGGCTTGGCGTCGTCGCTGCGCGCAAGCGGGTACTGGAAGTCGATCGCGTGCAGCAGGCCGCGGTCATAGCCATTCGATTCGAAGCGCCAGAGCGTCGTGTTCCAGAGCGCGGCGGTGTCCCCGTTGCCGTGCACGAACACGATCGGGGGGTGCGATGCCTGTTGCCCGATCGAAAGCGGCGCGCACGCGCCGAGCGCAAGCAGGAGCAAAAGGAAGAGGCGGCGCGACATCTGCAGCATGGGATCTGATCCGGGATTGCGTTGCGCGAGGTATAGCAGATTTGCGCGCCGATCGCACACCCGCGCGGATAGGCGGATCATTGTAAGGAATCGGCCTTGCTGCCGACGAATCCGAAGATCGGAGCGCTCGACCATTCCGCGGCGTTTTGACCATTCCATCGAGGGCGCCGAGGGCATGAACGAACTGGCATTGAAACCATCGGATCCGCCGGCGCTTGCCGCACCGCCCGTCTGGCGTCGCATGGCCGTCTGGTTCGCCGCAGGGGGGCTCGGCGTCCTGCCCTCCCACGTGCAGCGCGAGCTCGACACCCAGCGTCAGCGCAATGAGGTCCTCGCCGGGTGGATCCAGGCCAGCCTGGTACTGGTGTTCGCGGTTTTCTACGCGCTGTCGCGCAAGACGTTTTCGGAAGACACGATCCTGCGCCCCGTTCCCTGGGCGCTCGGAATTTATGCGGTGTTCACGGCATGGCGCCTGTACCTCGCGTACCGCGGCAAGCTCGGGCATCTGATGCTGATGCTCTCCGTTGTGGTGGACGTCGCGGTGCTCATGGTCACGATCTGGAGCTTCCACATCCAGTACGGCCAGCCGCCGGCGTTTTACCTCAAGGCGCCGACGCTGCTCTATGTGTTCATCTTCATCGCCCTCAGGGCCCTGAGCCTTTCGCCGGTGTATGTGATGTTTGCCGGCGCCGCGGCCGCGGCCGGCTGGCTGATCCTGGTCGCGATTGCCATTGCAGCGCCCGGCGGCCATGCCCTCCTCACCCGTGACTATGTCGAATACATGACCTCGATTCACATCCTGGTCGGCGGGGAAGTCGACAAGATCATCTCGATCCTCATGGTGTCCGCCCTGCTGGCAATTGCAGCCGCACGCGCCCGCTCGCTGCTGCACCGAGCGGTGGCGGAACAAGCCGCCGCGGCGCAGCTCGCGCGCTTCTTTTCGCCGGAGATCGCGGCGACGATCGTGAGCTCGGACGAGATCCTGCAGCCCGGGCGCGGGCGCCAGCTCGAGGCCGCGGCGATGTTCGTCGACATGCGCGGATTCACGCGGTTGGCATCGGCGCTGCCGCCGCACGAGCTCATAGCCCTGCTGGGGGAGTACCAGGGCATCGCGGTTCCCGTAATCCAGCGAAACGGCGGCAGCATCACAACCTATCTCGGTGACGGGATCATGGTGACCTTCGGCGCCACCCGCATCACGCGGACGTACGCGGCTGACGCGCTGCGTGCCGCGGAGCAGCTGCTGGATGCCCTGGACGACTGGGCGCAGTCGAGGCGCGGCGCCGGGCTGCCGGCCCCGGGCGTGGGTATCGGCATCCACGTCGGAACCGTGACGTGCGGCGCCATCGGAGACCAGAGCCGCCTTGAATACGCGGTGATCGGCGACCCGGTCAACCGCGCGGCCAAGCTCCAGAATCACACGAAAGCCGAGAATGTGCTCGCGCTGACCACACCGTATGCGGTGAAGGCGGCGATCGAACAGGGATACGACGGCCTGCGCGCGGGCGAAGTCCGTAGCGCACGCAAGGTCGCTGGTATCGACGCGCCGCTCGATGTGGTGGTCATCGCGTGAGGCCTCTTCGCAGACCGCCTTGCACCAGGCCGGCTTGCGCAGTGCCGGCTTGCGCTGCGAGCGCGAAAGCCATAGATTGCCGCGGTTCGTCACTTCTTCCGGTTGACCGCAATGGAACAGAATTCCGGTGGCGCGCTCGACGCCCGGGATCTCGCCGGGCACCGCCCGCAGCTCCTCAAGTACGCGATGCTCCAGCTGCGCAACACCGCCCAGGCGGAGGACGCCGTGCAGGAGACACTCGTGGCGGCGATCCGCGGCGCGCAGTCGTTCGCGGGCGGATCATCGGTTCGCACCTGGCTCATTGGCATCCTCAAGCACAAGATCATCGATTCGATCCGCAAGTCGAGCCGCGAGCAGAGCCTCGACCAGTACGAGGCTTCGGCGGACGACATGGACGGATTCTTCCAGCCCGATGGGCATTACTCGGACAAGCCCGCCGACTGGGGCGATCCGGAGGAAGCGCTCTCCCAGCGCAGGTTTTTCGAGGTCATGGAGCAGTGCATGGAGAGCCTGCCGAAGATGACGGCGCAGGCCTTCGCGATGCGTGAGGTCATGGGACTGGAGACGCAGGAGATCTGCTCGAACCTTGGCATCACGAGCTCCAACTGCTGGGTGCTGCTCTTTCGCGCAAGGATGAAGCTGCGCGCCTGCCTCGAGAAAAACTGGATAGCCACCGGCGGGCGCTCATGAGGCCGAGCTGCAGGCAAGCCAGCCAGCTGATGTCGCGCGGCGAGGACGAGACCCTCGCCTTCGGCCAGCGCGCGGCACTGCGCTTTCACCTGCTGATCTGCACCGCCTGCACGCGCGCGAAGGCGCAGTTCGCGTTCATGCGCCGCGCGGCTCGCGAGTATCCCGGACCCGAAGACGACGGCTCACCCAAGGCCTGAGGAGGACCAATGAGAATCAATGCGGACATCAAGGCGCTCACTTTCGACACCGGCGGCACCGTGCTCGACTGGCATACCGGCATCAGCCGCGCTTTCGCTGCAGCCGGCGATAAGCGCGGGCTGCGCGCCGACTGGGCCGCAATCACCAACGAGTACCGCCGCCGCTCGCTCAAGGGCATCGTCGGGCAGGTGAATCCCGCGTTCAACTTCGACGACGTGCATCGCACGATGCTCGATGACGTCATCGGCGAGTTCAAGCTCGACGCGCTGACACCTGAGGATCGCGACACCATCTGGCGCACCTGGCATGCGCTGGATGCCTGGCCGGACTTCGCGCCGGCGCTGGCGCGATTACGCAAGCGCTACGTAATTGCGTCCTTCACTCTCCTGACCACGTCGCTCGTCATCGACGTGTCGAAAAAGAACGGGATCGACTGGGACGCGATCCTGTCGTGCGAGATGTGGGGCATCTACAAGACCCGGCCCGAGGCTTACCAGCGCGCAGCCAGGCTGCTGCAACTCGAGCCCGCGCAAATCCTCATGGTGGCGTGCCACAACTTCGACCTTAACGCGGCGCTCGCCTGCGGTTACAAGACCGCGTTCGTCCGCCGGCCGGATGAATGGGGCAAGGAGGGTCCGCCCGACCCGGTGCCGAATCCGGCGCACACCATCATCGTGGATACGTTTGCGGAGCTGGCGGAGCGCCTTAACGCCTGACCGCGCGCGCGGCGGGTCCGCCTGGCAGGGTCTAGAATCGGGGGATACCGCATTGCCCCGAGGCCCACCATCGATCCCGCCGATACCCTGCTGCTCGCGCGCGCCCAGTTCGGCCTGAACATCGCGTTCCATATCCTTTTCCCGACGCTGACGATCGCGCTGGCGTGGTTCCTCGTGTATTTCCGCGTGCGCTTCTACCGCAGCGGCGAAGCGGTGTGGATGGAGGTCTACAAGGTCTGGGTGAAGGTGTTCGCCCTTTCCTTCGCAATGGGCGTGGTGTCGGGCGTGACGATGTCCTTCCAGTTCGGCACCAACTGGCCGGGCTACATGGCGAAGGTGGGCAACATCGCCGGCCCGCTGCTCGCCTACGAGATCCTGTTCGCGTTCTTCCTCGAGGCGACCTTCCTCGGGATCATGCTGTTCGGCATGAACCGCGTCTCGCCCAGGGTGCACCTGTTTTCGACCTTCATGGTCGCGATCGGGACGTCGCTCTCCGCGTTCTGGATCCTCGCGCTCAACTCGTGGATGCACACGCCAACCGGCCACGTGATGGCCGACGGGCAGCTCATCGCGGGAAGCTGGATGGAAGTCGTCTTCAACCCCTCGTTCCCTTATCGCCTCACGCACATGATGATCGCCTCGGGCCTCACGGCTTCGTTCGTCATCGCCGGGCTGTCGGCGTGGCGCCTGCTGCGCGCGCCCGCGGATGCGTCCGCGCTGCTCGGCCTGCGCACCGGGTTGGTGGTCGCGGCGGTGCTCACACCACTGCAGGTGCTCGTCGGCGACCTTCACGGCCTCAACACCCTCGAGCACCAGCCGGCGAAGGTCGCGGCGATGGAGGCGCTCTGGAAAACGCAGAAGGGTGCACCGCTCGTCCTGTTCGCGATCCCCAACGAAAAAGACAAGCGCAACGATTTCGCCATCGAGGTGCCCAAGCTCGCGAGCCTGATCCTCAAGCACGAGCTCGACGGCGAGGTCCAGGGACTCGAGGCTTTCGCCCCGGATATCCCGCCAGTGGCGCCGGTGTTCTTCGCATTTCGCGCGATGGTGGGACTGGGCGTGCTCATGCTGGCCATGTCCTGGGTTGGCACATGGGTGCTTCGGCGCGGCGCAGTGCCGCCGCGCTGGCTTCTCTGGGGATTCTCCGCGTGCACCTTCATCGGCTGGCTGGCGACGCTCTGCGGCTGGATGGTCACGGAGATCGGACGCCAGCCGTGGCTGGTCACCGGCATCCTGCGCACCGCCGACGCGGTCGGCAAGGTGTCCGGGGCGTCTCTGGGCGCGAGCTTCCTTGGCTACCTCGTGACCTACACTGCAATGTTCGTCGCCTACATGGTGGTCATTACGCATATGGCCGGCAAGGGCGCCCAGTCCGATCCGCTCAGTCCGATCCGCCCAGTCCCGCGAGCACAGTAGTGACCGAGCATTCATGACCGCGTACCTGCCGCTGATTTTCACCGTCCTCATGGGGTTCGCGATCCTCATGTACGTCGTGCTCGACGGCTACGACCTCGGGGTCGGGATGCTCATGCCCGCCGGCACGGCCGAAGAGCAAGGGCTCATGGTCGCGTCGATCGGCCCTTTCTGGGACGCGAACGAAACCTGGCTGGTGCTCGGCATCGGATTGCTGCTTTCGGCTTTCCCGATTGCGCATGGGATCATCCTTGGCGAGCTTTATCTTCCGGTCGCCGGCATGCTCATCGGCCTGATGCTGCGCGGCGTGGCTTTCGAATTCCGCGTCAAGGCCGAAGGCTGGCACCGCGACCTGTGGAACTGGCTGTTCTGGTTCGGCTCTTTCATGACTTCGTTCGCGCAGGGTTTCATGCTCGGGCGCTACATCACCGGGTTCGAGCCGGGCTTCGGATACTGGGTGTTCGCATGCATGACGGGGGCCGCGCTTTGCGGCGGCTACGTGCTGCTCGGCGCGACATGGCTCATCTTCCGCACCGAGAACGACCTGCAGAAGAAGGCCTTCGCATGGACGCGCTGGGGGTTGCTGTGGGTGGGCTTGGGCGTCGCGCTGGTGAGCGTTGCCACTCCGCTGGTCAGCGCGACCGTGCGGGCCAAGTGGTTCGATTTTCCGGGCACGCTGGGCCTGATGATCCTGCCGGCCTCGAGCGTGCTCGCATGGCTCTGGGTATGGCGCTCGACCTCGCGGCTGGGCAGGGCCGAGGCCGCGAAGGAATGGGCGCCGTTTGCCGGGAGTGTCGCGATCTTCACGCTCGCGTTCCTCGGCCTCGCCTACAGCCTGTTCCCGTTCGTGGTGATCGACCGGCTCACGCTGTGGGAAGCGGCCGCGCACCCCTCGGCGCTGTGGATGATCTTCTACGGGACGGCGGTGGTGCTGCCTTTCCTGATCGCCTATACGTTTTTCGCGTACCGGGTCTTCGGCGGCAAGGTCCGCACACTTACCTACTACTAAGCAGGATTGCCAGGGGGTAACGGGGGAGCCCGCAGGGTCCCCTGTTCCGAGCGTTCCCCTGTTCCGAGCGTTCCCCTGTTCGGATCGTTAGCGTTCGAGCAGCTTCTTCTTGTCGGCGACCTTGGTCCAGTCGTCGGCGTCGGCCGGCGCGTCCTTGCGCTCGATGATCGGCTTCCAGAGCGCCGACAATTCCGCGTTCAGCGCGATGAACTCGCGCTGCGTGTCGGGCACGTCGTCCTCGGCGAAGATCGCCTCCACCGGGCATTCAGGAATACAGAGGGTGCAGTCGATGCATTCCTCGGGGTCGATGACGAGCATGTTCGGCCCCTCGCGGAAGCAGTCCACGGGGCACACGTCGACGCAGTCGGTGTACTTGCACTTGATGCAGGATTCGGTGACGACGAAGGTCATTTGCGCGTTTCGGATACCTGGAGGGTTTGGAAATAAGGTTACGAATCCGCAGTTTAGCATGCGCCCTTGCGTTCCCCGGGGTCGCCCCCATAATTGTTGAATGCAGTGAGCGCCCGCGGCGGACGCACCGATCGCCGCACCCCCAAACCACCTTCGAGGAAACATGAGCGGTTCATCGATCCACCACATTACCGACGAAAGCTTCGAGCCCGACGTCCTGAAGTCCGACGTTCCGGTCCTGCTGGACTACTGGGCCGAGTGGTGCGGTCCGTGCAAGTCGATTGCCCCGATCCTCGAAGAAGTCGCCAAGGACTATCAGGGCCGCGTCAAGGTCGCCAAGATCAACGTGGACGAAAACCAGGCGATCCCCGCCAAGTTCGGCATCCGCGGCATCCCCACGCTGATGCTGTTCAAGAACGGCAACGTCGAGGCCACCAAGGTCGGCGCCCTCTCGAAATCGCAGCTTACGGCGTTTCTTGACAGCAATATCTAAAGGTCTTACGCTTATGCACTGAATCGCCGCGCCGCCAGAAAACCCGCCCTCCGGCGCGGCGCAATAAAACGAGTTTCAAGGCAAGACTGAGCAGGTCCAGGCAGGTTCCAGCACCCGGTTGCGGTGCACCCCCTCCGTAGCATTTCTTCTTCGCGTACTTCCGCGTTCCACGCATCCCTCCTTTCCGGCGTTCGCCATGCATTTATCAGAACTGAAAACCCAGCACGTCACGCAGCTTGTCGATCTCGCTGTAACCAACGAGATCGAAGGCGCCAACCGCCTGCGCAAGCAGGACCTGATCTTCGCGATCCTCAAGAACCGCGCGAAAAAAGGCGATTCGATCTTCGGTGACGGGACCCTCGAGGTGCTGCCCGACGGCTTCGGCTTCCTGCGCTCGCCGGACACTTCGTACCTCGCGAGCACCGACGACATCTACGTCTCGCCCTCGCAGATCCGCCGCTTCAACCTGCATACCGGCGACACGATCGAAGGCGAGATCCGCACTCCCAAGGACGGCGAGCGCTACTTCGCGCTGGTGAAGGTCGACAAGGTCAACGGCGATACGCCGGAGGCTTCCAAGGGCAAGATCCTTTTCGAGAACCTGACCCCGCTCCACCCGACCGAGCACCTCAAGCTCGAGCGCGAGATCAAGGCCGAGGAAAACATCACCGGCCGCATCATCGACATCGTCGCGCCGATCGGCAAGGGCCAGCGCGGCCTCATCGTCAGCCCGCCCAAGGCCGGCAAGACGGTGCTCATGCAGCACATCGCGCACGCGATCACTTCCAACCATCCGGATGCAGTGATGATGGTGCTGCTGATCGACGAGCGCCCGGAAGAAGTCACCGAGATGACCCGCACCGTGAAGGGCGAGGTCGTGGCCTCGACCTTCGACGAGCCCGCGCAGCGCCACGTGCAGGTCGCGGAAATGGTGATCGAGAAGGCCAAGCGCCTGGTCGAGCACAAGAGGGACGTCATCATCCTGCTCGACTCGATCACGCGCCTTGCGCGCGCATACAACACCGTACAGCCCGCGTCCGGCAAGGTCCTCACCGGCGGTGTCGACGCCAACGCGCTGCAGAAGCCCAAGCGCTTCTTCGGCGCGGCGCGCAACGTCGAGGAAGGCGGCAGCCTCACCATCATCGCCACGGCGCTGGTCGAAACCGGCAGCCGCATGGACGACGTGATCTACGAGGAATTCAAGGGCACCGGCAACCTCGAGATCCACCTCGACCGCCGCATGGCCGAGAAGCGCATCTACCCTGCAATCAACGTGAACCGCTCCGGCACGCGCCGCGAAGAGCTGCTGATCGAAAAGGACATCCTGCAGAAGATCTGGGTGCTCCGCAAACTGCTGTATCCCATGGACGAGCTCGAAGCGGCCGAATTCCTGATCGACAAGGTGCGCGCCAGCAAGACCAACGCGGACTTCTTCGACTCCATGCGCCGGGGCTAGCCCCTGAGCCGGGAACTTGCGTTAACCCCATGATTTACGTATAATTCGCGCCTCAAATTTCACGCCTGCCACGGCAAATTCCCGCGGCAACCCGCGGCAACCAAAGGACCCCGAATGAAAACCGCCGGCCACCCCGAATACAAGGACGTCATCTTCCTGGACACGAGCTGCAATTTCTCGTTCATCACCCGCTCGTGCGTCGAAACCAAGGGCCGCGAGACCATGAAGTGGGAAGACGGCAAGGAGTACCCCCTGGTGAAGATCGAGATCTCCTCGGAATCGCACCCGTTCTACACGGGCAAGCAGAAGATCGTCGACACCGCCGGCCGCATCGAGAAATTCAAGCGCCGCTACGCGACCAAGACGAAGACGGCCTGACCCCGGCCTGCGACGTCCTGAAAGCCCCCGCGGCGCAAGTCCCGGGGGCTTTTTCTTTTAAAACAAATGTTTGAGACACGCGCTACAAACGCGCCGCAGTCCCCCCTGCGGTTCCTGCTGGCCTTGCCGCCTTCGCTCGGGCTGCTTGTGCTGCTCGCGCTCGCTTTCGTGCTGCCGGGGCTCCTCAACCACGACCCGTGGAAATCGTTTGACGCGATCGGCATCGAAGTCGTCCACCAGATGCTGGTTTCGGGGGACTGGCTGGTGCCGAGGGTCGCAGGCATGCCCTGGCTGGAGGACCCGCCCTTCTTCCACTGGGTGGCGCTGTTCTTCGCCAGCATTGCCTCGTTCGCAATCCCTTTCCATGACGCCGTGCGCATCGCAAGCGGACTCATGGTGCTCGCGTCGTGCGCCTTCCTCTACCTGGCCGCGCGTACCCGGGTGCAGGAAGACGACGTGCAGGATGACTTCCGGGACGATACTCGCGATGTCAGCCGGGCCGAGGCTGCCACGGCCGTGGTGCTGCTCCTCGGGACGATCGGCCTCATGGTGCATGCGCACGAGGCGATCCCGGACCTGTCGACGCTTGCCGCCTGCAGCGCGGCGCTTGCCGCGCTGGTTCGCGCCACCGACCGGCCGATCCTCATGGGCATCGGTTTCGGCGCGGCGCTCGGTATTGCGTTCCTTTCAACGGGTTTCGTAACGCCGGTAGCCCTCCTCCTCGCGGCGCTGCTTGCGGCCGTGGTGTGCAAGGAATGGCGCACGCCGAGGACGGCGATGTTTCTTGCAACGGGCACGCTCGTGGCGCTCGTCATCTCGGCCAGCTGGCCCCTGGCGTTGCGCTCGCATTCCCCCGCCATCTTCTCGGACTGGCTCGGGAGCGCGCTGGCGCAGCGCGGCGCGTTCACCGCCAACCTCAGCTACTTCCTGGGGATCCTGCCGTGGTTCCTGTGGCCGTTGTGGCCGCTGGCGCTCTGGGCGCTGTGGGCGCGGCGCCGCTCGCTGCTGTCGCTGCGGATGTTCGGCCCGCTTGCGGCTTTCACGCTCCTCTTCGCGGGCGTGGCCCTGAGCGGCCCCAGGCAGGACATCAACCTGCTCGCGACGGTGCCTCCGCTGGTGCTCTTCTGCGCGCGCTCGCTGCCGGCGCTGCGGCGTGGCGCGGCGGCTGCATTCGACTGGTTCGGCGTGATGACCTTCGGGTTCTTCGCGTTCCTGATCTGGGGCGGCTACATCGCGATGATGACCGGCTGGCCGCCGCGGGTGGCGCGCAATTTCACCAAGCTCGCCCCCGGGTTCGAGCCTCATTTCGCGTTGCTTCCTTTCCTGGCCGCGCTGGCGATCACTGCGCTCTGGGTCCTGCTCGTGCTGCGGCTTCCGGCAGCGTCCTCGCGAAGCGCCACGCGCTGGGCCGCTGGAGTGATTCTCTTCTGGGGCACGTTTGCGACGCTGTGGATGCCCTGGGCCGATCACTTGAGGTCGTACCGCTCGGTAGCCGTTCAACTGAAGGCGAGCATTCCCGCCACTGCCTGCGTCGCGGGCCGCAATGTCGGCACGCCCCAGCGGGCTGCGCTCAGCTACCATGCGGGCCTGCGCGTTGGCGGGTCCGAAGCGCGCTGCGCCTATCTCGTAGTGCAGGGCTCCCCGCGGCACGAGCGTGACGCGCCCGGGGCGGGCTGGACCAAGGTTGCGGAGATCGGCCGCCCGGGTGACAAGGGCGAGCGCTTCAGGCTCTATCGGAAAACGCAATGACCTCCCTCACGCAAACCACGGCATGGCGCGCGCTTCAATCGCATGCCGCGGTGCTCGACACGCTCAAGCTCGGTCAGCTCATGGCCGAGCCGGCTCGCGACGCGCGCTGCGTGGTGCGCGGCGGCGGGATCACCTACGATTGGTCGCGCCAGAAGGCCAACCACGAAACGCTCGGCCTGCTCGCGCGGCTGGCGCAGCAGCAGGACTGGACCGGGTGGCGCTCGAAGCTTTTTGCGGGCGAGCACGTCAACACTACGGAAGACCGCGCCGCGTGGCACGTGGCCTTGCGGCGTGCGGAACATGCGCCGGACGAAGTGCGCCAGTCCCTCGAGGCGATGCGCGCCATTGCCAGGGCGCTGCGAAGCGGCGAACGGAAAGGCGCGACCGGCAAGACCATTGCCCATGTAGTCCACATCGGCATCGGGGGCTCGGACCTCGGCCCGCGCCTGGCGCTGGATGCGCTCGACGAGTTTCGCGATGCCCCGCTCAAGTTCGATTTCGTGGCCAACATCGATCCGGCGGACCTCGGCCGCGTCCTCACGCGTTGCGACCCGGAACGAACGCTGTTCATCGTCGCTTCGAAAACCTTCACCACGCAGGAAACGCTTTCGAATGCGCACGCGGCACGGGCCTGGCTGCTGGGCCGCCTTCCGGCCGGCGCGACGCCCGGGCAACACTTTGTCGCTTCGACGGCCAACGTCGAAGCAGCCGTGGCATTCGGCATCGAGCCAGCGAACATCCTGCCGACGTGGGACTGGGTCGGCGGACGCTACTCGATCTGGTCGAGCGTGGGCGTCACGCTCATGATCGCCATCGGTCCGGCCGGCTTCGACGATTTCCTCGCGGGCGCGGGCGAGATGGACGCGCATTTCCAGTCGGCGCCGCTGGAGAAGAACATCCCGGCGCTGATGGCGCTGCTCGGCCTGTGGAACATCAACTTTCACGGCGCGAGCACGCTCGCGGTGCTGCCCTATGCGCAGCCGCTGGCGCTCTTCCCCGCGTACCTGCAGCAGCTCGAAATGGAGTCGAACGGCAAATCGGTGAACCGCTCGGGCGAACCGCTCGACTACGCGACCGCGCCCATCGTCTGGGGATCGGCCGGCACGGTCGGACAGCATTCCTTCTACCAGCTGCTGCACCAGGGCACGGTCCCCGTCCCCGCCGACTTCATCGTGGTCAGCGAGGGAAGCTACGACGCCCAGAGGCACGCGATCCTCACGGCCAACGCCTATGCGCAGGCCAAGGCGCTCGCGCTTGGCCGCCACGACGCCGCGCTCGAACCGTACCGACGCTATCCGGGCGAGCGGCCGTCATCCATCATCAGCCTTGAACGCATCGACCCGCGCACCCTCGGGCGCCTGGTCGCGCTGTACGAGCACAAGGTGTTCGTGCAGGGTGTGGTCTGGGACATCAACAGTTTCGACCAGTGGGGCGTCGAATACGGCAAGCAGCTCGCAACGCAAATGCTGGCGCGCGCAGGTGGCGAGCCCAGGAACAACCAGGCCTAAGGAGGGTCATACATGGACCAGGAAACATTCAATCTCGGCATCCGCAAGTTCCTCAAGATGGTCGGCGTGAATTCGCAGCGCGAGATCGAGCAGGCGGTCGGCAAGGCGCTCGAATCCGGGCGGCTCAAGGGCGACGAAACCATGAAGGCGCGCGTGATGCTCGAGATCCCGGAGATCGGCCTGAAGGTGCCGTTCGAGGGTGAGATCAGGCTAAAATGACCGCAACCGCGCTTGCGCATTGGAACGCACGCGATGCGGCGTTCAATGCGCATTAGGAGAGTGTAGTGAACAAGGCCAGAGACTTCGACCAGAGCGTCGTCACCGAGCTGCAGGCCCTGCTCGGGGACCGGGTGACCACCTCGCCGGGCATCCGCGAGCACCACGGCAAGGACGAATCCTATTTCCCGATCGCGCCGCCGGACGCGGTCGCTTTCCCGCATTCGACCCAGGAAGTGCGCGACATCGTCAACATCTGTCGCCGCCATCGCGTGCCGATGATCCCGTATGGCGTCGGCACCTCGCTCGAGGGTCATACGCTGGCCGTGGAAGGCGGCGTGTGCATCGACCTTTCGCAAATGAACAAGGTCCTGCATGTCCACGAGGAAGACCTCGACGCAGTGGTGCAGGCCGGCGTCACCAGGAAAGCGCTGAACGAGCACATCCGCCACACGGGCCTCTTCTTCCCGGTCGATCCGGGCGCGGATGCAACGATAGGCGGCATGGCCGCGACGCGTGCCTCAGGCACCAATGCAGTCCGCTACGGCACGATGCGCGAGAACGTGCTCGCGCTCACCGTAGTGCTTGCCGACGGGCGCATCATCCACACCTCCAGCCGCGCCAAGAAATCCGCGGCCGGCTACGACCTCACGCGTTTGTTCGTCGGCTCGGAAGGCACGCTCGGCATCATCACCGAGGTCACCGTCAAGCTCTACGCGGTGCAGGAGGCGATGTCGGCGGCGGTCTGCGCGTTCGAATCGATCGACGGCTGCACGAAGACTGTCATCCAGGTCATCCAGGCCGGCGTGCCGATCGCGCGCTCCGAGATCGTCTGCGAGAACTCCATCGCCGCGATCAACAAGTACAGCAAGACCAGCTATCGCGTGGCGCCCACGCTGTTCTTCGAATTCCACGGCACGGCCGCTTCGGTCGTCGAGCAGGCCGAGATGGTGCAGGAGATCGCCAAGGAAAACGGCGGCATGGACTTCATCTGGGCCACCAAGCCCGAGGACCGCACCAAGCTCTGGGAAGCGCGGCATAACGCCTACTTCGCCTGCCTGCAGCTGCGCCCGGGGTCGCGCTCGGTGTCGACCGACGTGTGTGTGCCGATTTCGAGGCTGGCAGAGTGTGTCGCAGAGTCGATGGAAGACGTGAAGAGTTACGTGGCCCCGGTGCCCCTGATGGGCCACGTGGGCGACGGCAATTTCCACCTCATGTTCCTCGTCGACCCGAACAACCCGGCGGAGCTCGAGCAGGCCAAGGCTTTCAACAAGCGCCTCGTCAAGCGCGCGATCGAGATGGAAGGCACCTGCACCGGCGAGCACGGCATCGGCCTGGGCAAGCAGAGCTCGCTCGTGCAGGAACATGGCGAGGCGGTCGACGTGATGCGCGACATCAAGAAGCTCTTCGACCCGGAGAACCTCATGAACCCGGGCAAGCTGATCCCGATGACTTCGCAATAGACGCGGGCGGGCCGACCATGAGCGCCGAAAAGAAACTCAAGGAACTGGGCATCACGCTGCCGGCAGTGTCGCAGCCCGTGGCGAATTACGTAAACGCGGTGCAGACGGGCAACCTGCTTTACCTCGCCGGCAAGGGGCCGCTCTCCGTCGACGGCAAGCGCCCGTCAGGCAAGCTCGGGCGCGACTTCACCATCGAGCAGGGCTACCAGCACGCGCGCACCACGGGCCTCGACCTCATCGCGGTCATGCGGGCGGAGCTCGGCAGCCTCGACCGTGTAAAGCGAATCGTGAAAGTGCTCGGCATGGTCAACTGCATGCCCGACTTCACCGACCCCCCCAAGGTCATCAACGGGGCCTCGGACCTCTTCGTCGAAGTGTTCGGCGACAAGGGACGCCACGCGCGATCGGCGGTCGGCATGAATTCGCTGCCGATGGGCATCCCGGTCGAGATCGAAATGATCGTGGAGGTCGAGCCGCCCTTGCGCAAGGCGGCGGCCAGGAAGACCGCAAGAACCGGCAAGCCCGCGAAGAAGGCGCCTGCAAAGGCGAAAGCGCGAGCCAGGAACCGTCGCTAGGCGGTGGCCACCGCCCGGCGGTTTTGCCGTTTCCGGAATCGAAACTGGCTGGAGAGCCGCATGCAGGCTGGCTTCCGTAAAAAAATGTTCGACTTTCAGATCGTCATTACGGTCCGGCGGTAGTACTTCAGCTCCTCGATCGATTCGAGGATGTCGGCCAGCGCCTCGTGCTTGTTGTGCTTGGCCATCCCCTTGGCGACTTCCGGCTTCCAGCGCCTGACCAGCTCCTTGAGCGTGCTGACGTCCAGGTTGCGGTAATGGAGATAGGCCTCGAGCTTCGGCATCCAGCGCGCCATGAAGCGCCGGTCCTGGCAGATCGAGTTGCCGCACATCGGCGAAGCGCTCGCGGGCACATGCTCCTTGAGGAACTCGACCGCCATGGCCTCGGCCGCGGACTCGTCGAGCGTCGAGGCCTTGACGCGCTCGATGAGCCCGGACTTGGCGTGCGTCGACTTGTTCCACGCATCCATGCCATCGAGCACCGAGTCGGGCTGGTGCACGACAAGCACCGGGCCCTCGGCCACGGGATTGAGCTGCGCGTCCGTCACCACCATCGCGATCTCGATAATCCGGTCGGAGTCGGGAGCGAGGCCGGTCATCTCCATGTCGATCCACACCAGGTTGTTCTGGTCCTGCGCCATCCGCTTTCTCCTTGGTCCTCGCGTCCGAACTTTCTGCCTACCCTGTTAAGAGGTATTCTCTCACGGTCATGAATGCATCCACCCTCAGCGGATTCAGCACGAACGGATTCACCATTGCGTTCCTGTGTGCGCTTGCGCTCGCGACGCTCACGCGCCTGTGGCTCGCGCAACGCCAGATCGGCCATGTCATGCGCAATCGCGGCACGGTGCCCGGAAGCTTCTCCGATTCGATCACGCTGCCCGCGCACCAGAAGGCCGCCGACTACAGCGTCGCAAAGAGCAGGCTCGGGATCGCGGACATCGTCCTCGGCGCCGTGGTGGTGTTGCTGCTGACGCTGGGCGGCGGGCTGCAATGGTTGGCGCAGGCCTGGGGCCGTGTGCTCGACCCGGCCGGGTACTGGCATGGCGTCGCGCTGGTGATGAGCGCGATCGTGCTGCTTTCGATCATCGACCTCCCGCTCACCCTGTACCGCACGTTCGTCACCGAGGCAAGATTCGGTTTCAACCGCATGACGCCCGGCCTGTTCCTGGCGGACCTTGCCAAGCAGGCGCTGCTGGGGCTGGCCCTCGGGGTCCCGCTCCTCCTCCTCGTGCTCTGGCTCATGGCCCGGATGGGCGACCTCTGGTGGCTTTATGTCTGGCTGGCATGGATGGGGTTCAACCTGCTGGTGCTCATGCTTTATCCGACCTTCATCGCGCCGATCTTCAACCGCTTCACGCCGCTCTCGGACCCCTCGCTCGCGGCGCGCATCGAGCAGCTCCTCTCGCGCTGCGGGTTCAAGTCGCAGGGCCTGTTCGTCATGGACGGCTCCAAGCGCTCCTCCCACGGCAACGCGTACTTCAGCGGGTTTGGCGCCGCCAAGCGCATCGTCCTGTTCGACACCTTGCTCACGCGCCTTGCGCCATCCGAAATCGAGGCGGTCCTTGCCCACGAGCTCGGCCACTTCAAGCGGCACCACGTCTGGAAGCGGGTCGCGGTGCTCTTCGGCATGAGCCTGGCCATGCTGTGGGCGCTTGGCGGGATCATCAACGAAACCTGGTTCTACAGCGGGCTCAATGTGCAGATGCAGACCACGGCGATGGCGCTGCTGCTGTTCTTCCTCGTGGTGCCGGTGTTCACGTTCTTCCTGCAGCCGCTCACCAGCCTGTATTCGCGCCGCCACGAGTTCGAAGCCGACGCCTATGCGGCCTCGCATGCGAGCCCCGCCGACCTCGTGCAGGCACTGGTCAAGCTGTACCAGGACAACGCCGCCACGCTCACGCCCGATCCATTGCATTCGGCCTTCTACGATTCCCATCCGCCGGCGGCGACGCGCATCGCGCGCCTGCAGCAGATGCCCGTCGGCTGAGGCGCCCGATGATCGACTTCACGAAGAAGAAGTGCGTGCCCTGCGAAGGCGGCACCCTGCCCTGCTCCGACGACCAGGCAAGTCAGATGCTCGGCTCGCTCAAGGGCTGGATCATCGAGAACAACACGCTGGTCAAGGTCTACCCGTTCACGAACTACTTCCAGACCATGGCCTTCGTGAATGCGCTTGCGTGGATCTCCCACCGCGAAGACCACCATCCCGACCTCACGGTGGCCTACAACAAGTGCCGAATCGAATACAGCACGCACGCGATCGGCGGGCTTTCGGAGAACGATTTCATCTGCGCGGCGAAGTGCGACGCGCTGTTTTCGCTGTGACCTGCGTGCGGGCTAAAGCGGGCGCCGCGGCCGCAAGCGAAGGAGCGTGACCTCCGCGCTGACCCATGCGACCGTCGTGGCGGGCTACGGGCGCGAATGCCTTGCGCGCCTGGACTCCGGCGAGGTCCTGCGCTGCCAGGTGCGCGGGCGCCAGATGCAGCCCGTGTGCGGCGACCGGGTGCAGCTCGCGCGCAGCTCGGCCGACCAGGGCGTGGTCGAGGCCGTCGCTCCCCGCACGAACGAGTTTTCCCGCGCGGCGTACCACCGCCGCAAGGTGCTCGCCGCCAACCTGTCCCAGGTCGTGATCCTGCTCGCGACCGAGCCTTCGTTCTCGGACGAGCTGATCTGCCGCATGCTGATCGTGGCCGAGCACGCGGGGCTGCCCACGGTGCTGGTGCTGAACAAGGTGGACCTCGTCGACCAGCGCGAGCGCGCGCTTGCGATGCTCGCGCCCTTCCGCGGCCTGGGCTACCCGCTGGTCGAGCTCGCGGGCCGCATCGACATCGAGCCGCTTCGCGCCTACCTGAGCGGATTTCGCAGCCTTTTTACCGGCCAGTCGGGCATGGGCAAGTCAACGCTGGTCAAAGCGCTGGTGCCGGATGCCGATGTGAGGATCCGGGAGATCTCGGCCTTCCTCGACGCGGGCAAGCAATCGACCACCGGCTCCAGGCTGTACGCCCTCTCGGAAGGCACCGAGATTATCGATTCCCCGGGGCTCGCAGAGTTCGGCCTCGCGGGCATGGACTACCTGCACATCGCCGCGGGGTTCCGGGAGTTCACGCCGTTGCGCGGAGCCTGCCGGTTCCAGAACTGCCGCCACCTCAACGAGCCGGGTTGCGCTTTGCAGGCCGCGGCCGAGAAAGGCACGCTCCATCCGCGCCGGCTCGCGCTCTACCAGCGCATCGTGCTCGCGGAGGAGACCGCGGGGGCGCGCCGGTGACGCGCGACTTCGCCGCGCGCATTTTCGCGTCGATCAGCCTCGTCGAAGTGCATCACGCGAAGAACCTGCTCGATTCGGTGGGCATCCGCACCTTCGTGAAGAACGAGGCGCTCGCCTCCGCGGTCGGCCAGCTGCCGTTTACCGACTGCCAGCCCGAGCTCTGGCTTGCCGACAGCGCCGATGCCGAGCGCGCACGCAAGGTGCTGTCCGAAGGCATCCTCGCGCCGGCCGAGAAAGGCAATGTCTGGCAGTGTGGATGCGGCGAGATCCAGGAGGCGCAATTCACCCAGTGCTGGCGCTGCGGGGAATTTCGCCAACGCTAGCCGAAGATCCTGGCCACCGTCAGGATGCCCAGCAGGAAGACCCACACCACGAGCGAGCGCCAGAGCAGGCCCACCGTGCTGTCGAGGAAGGCCACATCGGCGACTTCGCCCAGACCGATGTCCGGCCTTGGCTCCACGGTGCCGTCGGCTTCGGTGAGCGGCATGCCAAGGCGTACGCCCATCGCCCCGGCGCCCGCGGCCAGCACGATGCCCAGGTTCGGGTCCTTCCAGGCCGCCGCCTGGGTGCGCCAGCAGTAGATCGCGTCCTCGAAATCGCCGACCACGGCGAAGGCGATCGCCGTCAGCCTCACGACCGGCCATTCCATCGCGTCGTTGACGCGCCCGGCAAAGGTGCCGAACGCACCCTGCGACTTCCACCGGTGAGAAAGGAATCCGGCGAGCCGGTACAGGATCGCTCCGCTCGGACCCGGCAGCACCATGAACCAGAAGAGCACCGCGAACACATGGTGATGGGAGGCCGCAAGCGCTTCCTCGATCGAAAGGCGCACGACCTCCTCCTTGGTGCGGTGCTGCGCCGACTCCCCGCGCCAGGTCCCGATGAGCTCGCGCGCGCGGTCCATGTCCCCGGCCTTGATGGCCACCTGGATCGCGGTGAAATAGTGGCTGAACTGGCGAAAGCCGAGGGTCACGTAGAGCGCCGCCACGTTCAGCGCCAGCGCGAAGAGCGGGTGCATCCAGAACAGCACGTAGTACAGCGCGAGCGAGCCGAGCACGAACGGCGCGGCGGCGGCGAGCCATGCAATGCGGCCGTGGTGGGATTCGCCCGCGTTGAACGTGCCTTCGAGCCAGTTGGCCCAGCGCGAGAGCAGCGCGTGGTAGGTCCCGCGCTCGCCGAGGGGCCGCCACTGCTCGAGCAGCAATGCGGCGATGATCGCGAGGACACTCATGGGGAGACGGTGCGGATTCTGGAAAAAATGCGAAGGCGCAAGATATCACATGCCTTCATCGGGTCCGGCGCGCAACCGGCGCGACAGCTAGGGCACCAACAGGTGCCGCTGCAGGTTCACGAGCATGCCCGCCGTCGCTCCCCAGATGTAGCGCCGCTCGTAGGGAATTGCGAAGAAATGGCGCTGCTCGCCTTCGAACTCGCGCGAGTGTCGCCGCAGATTGTTCTGGTCGAGCAGGAACGCGAGCGGCACCTCGAAGACTTCCGCGACTTCGTTGGCGTCCGGCACGAGCTCGAACGGTGGTGTCACGATGCCGACCACCGGCGTCACGCGATAGCCGGTGCGCGTGTGATAGTCCGCCAGCCGGCCGAGCACTTCGATGTAGTCCGCGGGCAGGCCGATCTCCTCCCTCGTTTCGCGCAGGGCCGTCTGCTCCGCGCTTTCGTCGGCGGCTTCTGCCCGTCCGCCCGGAAAACTGATCTGACCCGAATGATTCCTGAGGTGCGCTGTGCGCTGCGTAAAAAGCACCGTAAGGCCATCCGCACGCGCGACAATCGGCATCAGCACGGAAGCCGCGTGCAGCTTGTCTGCCCCGGGCCGGGTGCCCTGGTCGCCATAGATGGATTCGGCCGGCGGGCGCGACCGGGCAAACCGTTGCCGGAGCCAATCCAGGTCGGCGCCCTTTGCATCGTTACTCATTCGGTCCGGCGTCCAGCCTGCCCTGAAAAGCGTTTCTGGAAAGCGGGCAGGACGGTGGGCAGTTCGCTGCCGAGACTCCGACCGGCCGATGGCAGCATTTCACCTCGAACGCCAGTAACTGCGGGGGCATCGGCAAAAAGATGGCAGCATTTTGGTGATCGCCTCGCGGTGGCGCTACGGCTTTGCCTTGCGCCGCTCCAGCAGCCTCTTTTCCTCTTTCCGGATGCGCTCGAGCATCGCGGCGTCGGGATCCTTCCAGCTGCCCCCGGCCGAGCGCGCCATGTAAGCGACCGAGCGCGCGAATTCCTCCAGGCTGAGGGTTGCGCGGCCCCCTTTCGGCGGCATCGCGCGCACGCCGAGCCACGCATCCGCGGTCAGCGCGGGCTGTCCCTCCTTGATCAGCGGTGCCCATGCCTTGCGGTCGCCGAACTTCGGTGCCTTCTCGAGGCCCGTGGCATGGCAGGCAAAGCAGGTTTCCTTGTAGACCTGCTCGCCCGACAGCAGGGCCTGCGCAGACGCGCCGGTGACCAAGCCGGCGGCAAGCGCGGCGGCAGCCACCAGCAGGATCGCGCGGCGCATCGGCGTTCGCGCCGCAAAGATCGGCATGGCTCCCGGCCTCCAGTTGACTCGTATGGCGTGCCCGGACTCGTCGGGGTCGGCGTACCGCACCGCGGATATCGCCGACTACAAGATGAAGTTCACGGCGCGCCCCGAATTGCCCACCGCGGCTTTGCGTCCATCGCAAGCGACCCACGCCGCGTGGGCAACCCTGCAGCTTCCGCGATCGGCCAGGAATCCCCTCATGCATCGGGGAAAGTTGTTCAAACAGACGGGGCCACTTCTGCCCCGTCGAGCCGCACTGTTACTTGATGGCCTGCAGCTTGTCGTACACATCCTTGGGCCAGGGCAGCGCGCTGCCGTCGGGTTGCTTGCCGTCGCGGTAGAACTTCTGCACGGCGGCGATGAAGGGCTTGCGATCCACGCGCACCACCGTCTTGCCGCGCTTCTCGAATTCGCCCACGAGTTTCTTCTCGCTGTCGATGATCTCACCGGTCGCCCGCGTGGCCGCCTGCCGGAAGACTTCGGTGAACGCCTTCTTGTCCGCGTCCGACAGCTTGGCCCACAGCGGCGCGCCAACGATCGTGAGAAGCGCATCGGTGATATGGGCGGTAAGGTTGATGTGCGTCTGCACCTCGTAGAACTTCTTCGCGTCGATCGTGGGCAGCGGGTTCTCCTGCGCGTCGACTGTCTTGTTCTGCAGCGCGAGGTACACCTCCGCAAACGCGATCGGCGTCGGGTTGGCCCCGACCGCTCGCGGGAACAGGGTGTACAGCGGCGCATCGGGAACGCGGATCTTGAGCCCTTTCATGTCCTCGGGCTTGTTGAGCGCCTTGTTCGACGTTGTCTGGCGGTCTCCGTAGTAGGTGATCGCGAGGATCTTGTTGCCGCCCGTGCCTTTCGCGTAGCCGTCGGCGAGGTCGTCGAACAGCTTCGAGGTGGAGAACTTCTTCCAGTGATCGAAATCGCGGAACACGAACGGCGCGCCGCCGATCGAGATCGGCCCGTGGCTGCGGCCGGCGAAGAGCTGGCCGGTATAGATGATGTCCACGGTGCCGAGCGTAAGGCCCTGGTTGATGTCGGTTTCCTTGCCGAGCGACGAGGCCGGGAACACTTCCATCGTGTACCGGTTGGACGTGCGCTTGGCGATCTCGCCCGCCGCCCAGACGGCCGCCGTGTGATAAGGCTCGCTGGTCTCGTACACGTGTGCGAACTTGAGCTTTTGCTGGGCAAGCGCGCCTTCAGCTGCGAAGAGCGCTGCAAGCGCGGTCAGTGCGGTGTATCCGAATTTCATGGGTCCTCCTCCCTTTGTGTAACGTTGGTCTCCGGCGACGATTCTACAATGCCCGCCCTCAGGGGACGAGGATCACCGAGCCCGTGGTCTTGCGGCCTTCTAGGTCGCGGTGGGCCTTCTCGGCTTCGGCCAGCTTGTAGGTCCCGGTCACCTCGATCTTCACCTTGCCCGAGGTAACCACATCGAAAAGGGAATTCGCGGTCTCCTCGAGCTCGGCGCGCGAGGCGATGTAGCTGAAGAGCGTCGGCCGCGTGAGGAAGAGCGATCCCTTCTGGCCCAGGATGCCGATGTTCACCGGAGGCACCGCCCCCGACGCGTTGCCGAAAGACACCATCATGCCTCGCGGCTGGAGGCAATCCAGGGACCCTTCCCACGTGCTCTTGCCCACCGAGTCGTACACCACCGGCACGCCCTTGCCGCCGGTGATGTCCTTGACGCGCTGGGTGAAATTCTCGGTCGAGTAGTTGATCACGTGCGCGCAGCCCGCCTTTTTCGCAAGTACTGCCTTCTCCTCAGAACCGACTGTCCCGATGACGGTCACGCCCAACGCCTTCAGCCACTGTGTTGCGATGAGGCCGACCCCGCCGGCCGCGGCATGCCAGAGCACGGTGTCCCCGGACTTGACCTTGAAAGAGCGATGGATCAGGTACTGCACCGTCATGCCCTTGAGCATCATGCTCGCGGCCTGCTGGTCGGTAATGCCCGCCGGAATCTTCACCAGCCGGTCGGCCGCATACAGGCGCGCTTCGGCGTACGAGCCGACGGGGTTGCCGGTATAGGCAACACGGTCGCCGGGCTTGACGTCCGTGACGCCCGGTCCCACGGCGTCGACCACGCCGACGCCCTCCGAGCCCAGGCCCGAGGGCAGCGGCATCGGGTAAAGGCCCGAGCGATGGTAGGTGTCGATGAAGTTGACGCCGATGGCCGTCTGGCGGATGCGTGCCTGTCCGGCGGCCGGCTCGCCGACATTCACTTCCTCCATCTGCATGACCTCGGGGCCGCCCGTCTTGTGGAACCTGATTGCTTTCGCCATGGGATCTCCTTGGGGTTCGATTAAATATGGATCAGTGGAAAAGCGTGAGCACGCCGGTGTAGCCGTACAACCGGTCATGCGAAATTTCGCCGTTGCAGAAGAAGCCCACGAGGGGCACATCGCCGATCGCGTCGCGAATCTGCTCGAGCTCCGCGCCGCGGCGGCCGAACAAGTGCTCGCCCCGGCCAACGCATGAAAAGTAGAGCGCGCCTCGCGGGGATGGGACCTGCTGCTTGAGATCGGCCAGCACGCGCGCGAGATCCTCGCGCGCAGTCTGCGGATCGCGTTTGCAGAAGAGGATGGTGTTGCCGGGCTCGACCATGTCGCCGACCGCGATGAGCTTGTTCTTCGGGTCGATGCCTACGAGGTTGCGCACCACGTAGTCGCCGGTATCCGAGCCCTGCACGGGAAAGCCCACATGCATCAGCTGCGCCGCGCGGCGCAGGTCGCCTGCGAGCGATGCACCCACGTCCTCCTCGAAAACATCGAGCGCCGGGCGGCCATCCAGGGTGATGAGGATGTTGTCTTCGCACTGGGTCACCGTATGCCGCGCGGGCAATGGAGTGCAGCCCTGCGTATGCCGGGTTGCCACCGGTACATCGGAAGCCAGGACCACGCCCGACAGCCCGCCGGTGAGCACTTCATTGGCGACCTGTGCGGTTTGCGATTGCCCGCTGGACAACCCGCCGACCAGGTAACCGCTTTCGATGCGCGTTGCCATGTCCGAAACCAGTTCGGCCATGTCGGGAGTCTGGGGGTCGCCGTGGACCACGGCGAAATGCGCGGCGATCGCCCCCGCGGGCGTGCGCTCGCCGGGATGCGGCGCCCGCCGCTTGCCCGAGAAGATCCGGTAGCTGTCCGACGGCAGGTCGGCCACCATCAGCGCCAGCGCGGGCTCGCCGACATACTCCTTGCCGGTGGCGACAATGCCGACCCCCACTGTGCCGACCCAATCGCTCACACCGGTCAGCTCCCTGAGGGTGTCGACCATTTCGGCCGCGTGGGGCAGCAGCGCGTCGGTGAAGTAGATGAAACCGAGACTGCCCGCGGGCTTGCCGAGCGCAGCGGCGCACCTCGCAACGCATTCCTGCCAGTCGGCGCCCGAGGCGTGCGCGTAGCGGAACCGGTCTTTCATTTGCCTTCTTTGCGGTCCTTGCCCGTCTTGGCTGCGGGTGCGGCCGGCGCCTCGGGCGCTGCAGCGCCCTGCATCATCGCCCACGGCCAGAGCATGGGATTCGACAGG
>CAZZDV010000024.1:6669-25980 GCA_964652785.1 uncultured Bordetella sp. | reverse complement strand
CCGACCGCGCGTACGTGCTCTCTTCGGGCAAAATCGTGTTCGCGGGCACTGCGGACGAACTCAGGAACAATCCCGTGCTCGAGCGCGCTTACCTGGGAAGCGGCGGCTAGAAAGCCGCCTTTGAGGAAGCGGCGCCTGAGCTTTTCGGAGACCAGCAATGACCAGACCCCTCAAGTCCCACGGCCGGTACGACTATGTGCCGATCCACAAGCGCCCGGACTATCATTTCCCGGGCGGCAAGCGCCTCGCGGTCTATCTTGGCTTCAACCTCGAGCATTTCGATTTCGGCGCGGGCCTCGGCGCGCGCATCGGCCCGGAAAGCCCGCAGCCGGACGTGAGCAACTATGCCTGGCGCGACTACGGCAACCGCGTGGGGGTCTGGCGCCTGATCGAGCTGTTCGACCAGCTGAAGCTTCCGGTCGGCGTCATCACCAACACCTCGCTCTACGACTACTGCCCCGAGGTGCTCGAGGCTTTCGTCGCGCGCGGCGACGAGATGATCGGCCACGGCCACACCAACTCGGACCGGCAGGGCACGATGCCCGAGGCCGAAGAAAAGAAACTCTTCGAGTACTGCCGCGATCGCATCGCGAAGGAATCCGGCAAGGCGCCCAAGGGGTGGCTCTCGCCGTGGCTTTCCGAAAGCCTGGCGACGCCGGACCTCATGACCGAGACCGGCTACACCTACACGCTCAACTGGTGCATCGACGACCAGCCGGTGAAATTTCGCACGCGCAGCGGCAAGCCGCTCTGGTGCATTCCCTATCCGCAGGAGGTGAACGACATCCCGATGATCGTCGCGCGCCAGATGGACGGGAAGGATTTCGCCAACCTCATCATCGACAACTTCGACGAGATGGTCACGCAGTCGAAGGCGCAGCCGCTCGTCATGGGCATCGCGCTGCACCCGTACCTCGTCGGCCAGCCCTATCGCCTGCGCCACCTGCGCCGCGCGCTGGAGCACATCATGACGAGCAACAGGATCTGGTTCACGACACCCGGCGAGGTCTGCGCACATGTCGAAGGATTGGGCCTCTGACGCCGGAACGCAGAATACTGCCAATATTCAGTCGAAGTCCGCGCCAGCAGCGGCTTCCAGGTTAAATTGCTGCCATCACCAAGTTCCGAGAGGCTTACTCCCCAGTCCGCAGCACGCGCCGATAGCAGCTTACGAAAGCGCTTCCCGCATCGGTCATGCATTTTTCCGGTGTCGCGAGAATTCGGCGCGCGAGTTCTTCTTCCGGGATCCGATAAGCCATTGCGGCCCTGGGCCCGTATTCCGCGAGATATGCCGGGTCGATCCCGACAATTCCAAGCTCAGGCAATTCTGCAAGATCGAGATAACGGGTCTGGTCCGAGGGCGTGGCCATCATCGCGGCGAACAGCGCATCCGGGGCGCCCATCTCCGCGAAGTATTCGCGCGAGCGCTTGTTGCCGGCCGCGAGCGCCGCGGCCGCGGTTTTGCTGGTGGCCGCGTTGATGTCGACGACGCCGAGCCCTTTGACGAAGGTCGTGAGACGCGGACTGTGGATGCCGATGGCGCGGTCGCGGGCCACTCCACGGACTACACCGCCCGCGAGCACGTACACGCAGGCACTCGCGCAACGCCCGCGCACGAACACGTGGGCCTTCGCAGCGCGCACCATGCGCCCGATCTCGATCGAGGCCAGCCCGTCGCCGCCCTGGCTGTCGAGCAGGACGATCACGCCCGCGGGCAGCCGCCCGGGCTCGGCGGATTCGAGGACGTCGCGAAACTTGGCGACCGCGCCTTGGGTGATCGCACCCTTGAGCTCGACGACGCGGATGCCTTTCGGCGGGGCCGCCGGATTCGCGGGAGGTTCGGGCGGCGGCGCCTGCGCGGCAGCGGTCGCCGCGACCAGCATCAGGGGCAGCGCGCGCCCGAGCGCGGATTGCAGCGAGAATACCCGCCTGGCCCAAAGGACGAACGTCATGCGCCGCATCCCCGCCTTCATGCGTAAATTTTCCAGCGGCATCGTGTTTGCTGCCTTCGTGTCTTCAGCGGGGATCGCAGGCGCGGCGCCGCCCTCGGTGCATATCGAGGACCTGACCTGGCCCGAAGTGCGCGACGCGATCGCCGGCGGCGCGACCACCGCCCTCTACTATGCGGGCAGCACCGAGCAGAACGGGCCGCACATGGCGACCGGCAAGCACAATATTGTTGCGCGCCACGTAGCTGGGCGCATCGCGTCGACGCTCGGCAATGCGCTCGTGTACCCGGTCCTGCCTTTCGCGCCGACCGGGAATGCGGCCGGCAAATCCGGGCACATGCGCTTTCCCGGCAGCGTCACGGTGAGCGATGAAACGTTCGCAGCGGTGGCGCGCGATGTGGCGGCTAGCGCGCGGGCCGCGGGCTTTCGCACCATCGTGCTCATGGGTGACCACGGCGGCGGCCAGAAAGCCCTCGAGGCGGCGGCCGCCTTGCTGGACGCGCAATGGGGCCCCTCCGGCACGCGCGTGCATTACGTTCCGGAGACGTACTTCGAGACCGAGCGCAGGGTCGAGGCCTGGCTCAAGGCGCGCGGACTGCCGGTCGGTGCGCATGCGGGCCTCCCGGATACGTCGGAACTGATGTCGATCGACGGCGCGGAACGCTGGATCCGCCGCGGACGGCTGGAAGCCGGCGATGCGAACAACGGCGTCGACGGCGACCCGCGCCAGTCCTCCGCGGAGATGGGCCGCATATTTGTCGACATGAAGGTGCAGGCCGCGGTCGAAGGGATCCGCAAGCGCGCGGCGCGCTGATCCAAATCCGAAGCGGCGACTGAAGGGGCTACTGCGGCGCGCTCTTGCGGAACAGGCCGCGGAACCTGCGCAGGCAGCCTGCGAAAGGCAACGCGTACATGCGGGTCACGCTGTGCCATTCCTTGTCGGTGCCCTCGCCAAGGCCCATGCGGAAACTCTCCGGCTCGCGCTCGGGCATGCGTAGCGTGCCGTACCAGCGGTCCCACATCGCGAGCGCAAAGCCGCGGTTGCAGCCTCCCTGCCCGTTCAATTCGTGTCGCGGTTCGCAGCTGTGATGCAGCTGGTGGTGTGCCGGGCTCACCAGCCACTTGCCGGCCGCCGGCCCATAAGTAACCCAGACGTTCGAGTGGCGCAGGTTGTCGATGAGGTTGAGCCCCCAGAGCACCACATGCAGTCCGAGGAAGGTGAAGAAGCCGATCTTGCCGGGCGCCAGCAGGTTGAATCCCCACGTGGCCACGCCGGTGATCAGCGTGGGGACCCACGCCATGACCATGAGGTCGATCGGATGGGCGCGAAACGCGGTGATCGGCGTAAGCACCTCCGCCGAGTGATGCACCTTGTGGAATTCCCAGAGCGCGGGCACGTCGTGCAGCAGGCTGTGCGCGACAAAGCGCCCGAAATCGTAGGCGAGGAAAAACACCACGGTATAGGCAAGCCGCACCCCGAAGCTCGCGGTCGTTTGCCCGCCTTGGGCCGCTCCGCGCCCGAACACCGAGTCCATGATTCCGACGACATGGGCGTCGCTGAACAGCACCAGCGCAAAGAGGCCGGGCAGCACGAGCGCATTGACGAAATACACGCGGTAATCGGCGCGGGCGGAGTCGTGCCACCAGATGCGCTTGGTGAAGTACTCGCCGAACTGCTTGCGCCAGGTGAGCCCGTTCGGCGCGTTCCGGGCGGCCAGGTAGGCCACGAGCACCATGATCGCGAGCGACGACAGCACGAACGGCCAGTAGAGGTACGAATCGCGCTTGAGGAAAGTCAGCACCGCCTTGAACAGGTTCAGGGCCAGGTAGTAGCCGGCGTCGTAGAGGGCTTGCAGGTTTTCGGGGAGCCCGTTCATGGGTTCGATTGTGCGCCGGCCTCAGCGGCCCGGCTTGGACAGGCGGACATTGGACAGCACGAGGCGGTCCACGACGTTGCGCAGCAGCGCGCGCAGCAGGTGGTGCCTGCAGCCCATGCTGGTGGTCTCGATCTGCGCCACCGAAAACTCCGCCACGGTCGCGTCCGTCATCGATTCTATGGTGGCCTGGCGCACGAGGTCGCCGCCGCCGATGTAGGACATCTCGCCGAACCACTCGCCGCCGCCGATCACGTTGAGGAGCTGGCCGCCCTTGGTGACCTTGAGCTCCCCCTTGGCGAGGAACAGCAGCGAGTCGCCGGTGGTGTTCTCCTCGAGCAGCACGGTGCGCGCCGGCACGCGCGACCAGCGCGCGACCTTGACGAGTTCCCAGATCTCGCCGTCGGCGAGGTTCGCGAGCATACCCACCGCGCGCAGCGCGGCGTACTTCTCGATGTCCGGGATGCTGTGCACGTACACGCTGAGCTGGCCGATGCTCGCGATCTCGAGGGCGAAATCGGCCCAGCTCGCATAGCGGTCGGCCGGATTCTTCTCCAGCGCCTTGAGCACCAGGCCGTCGACGCCGGCGGGAAGATCGCGCCGCACCTTGCTCGGCGGCACCGGCTTGTCGGAGAGCACCTTGTGGATGAGCCCCGGCATGGTCTCGGCGACGAAGGGCCGCTGGCCGGTGAGCAGCTCGTAGAGCATCACGCCGACGCAGTACATGTCGGTCCAGTGGGTGAGCGTCTGGCCGTTGAGCTGCTCGGGCGACATGTAGGCCGGCGTGCCGATGCTGACCGTCTCGTTCACCTTGCCGGTGCGCAGCAGCGCGGCGCCGAAATCGGTGACCTTCACGTCGGTGCCGCCTGCGACCATGATGTTGGCCGGCTTGATGTCGCGGTGGATGACGCCTTCGCGCCACGCATAGTCGAGCGCGCCGCAGCACTTGAACCCCACCTCGATCGCATCGCCGATCGAGAGCAGGTTCTTCGGGTTGGCGTAGATCGAAAGGTTGCTGCCCGGCACGTATTCCATGGCGATGTAGCCGGCCTCTTCGGTCACCACCGCGTCGAGGATCGCGACGATGTGCGGATGGTTGAGCTTGCCGGCGAGGGACGCCTCGTTGAGGAACTGCTCGCGCAGCACGTCGCCGAAGTCGGCATCCCTGAAGATCGCGGGATTGAGGACCTTGAGCGCCACCTCGGCCCCCGAGAAAGTGTCGGTCGCGAGGTACACCGTGGCGGACGCACCTTCGCCCAGCACCCTTTTAAGCTCGTATTTCCCGACCCGTTCCGCCACTCGATCCCCCCTTGGAGGCAGGCATTCTGCCACGCCGGGGGGATGCGAATGGTCGTAAAATGTAAGGCTTGTTCCCCTCGCGCGCCGAGCGCAGAAAGGCGCCATCAAGACCCCCAAAAGACTGATCCCGCTGGTCGAGGAAGGCCTCGTCGATGAAGTCCAGCGCCAGCTCATGAGCGGCAAGGAGGCGATCGTCTACGTCGTCCGTTGCGGCAGCGAGGTCCGCTGCGCGAAGGTCTACAAGGAACCCGACAAGCGCAGTTTCCGCAAGGCCGTGCAATACACGCAGGGCCGCCGGGTCAAGAACAGCCGCCGCTCGCGCGCCATGGAGAAAGGCACGCGCTACGGGCGCGAGCAGCTCGAAGCCGCGTGGCAGAACGCCGAAGTCGGCGCGCTGCAGCGCCTCGCCGCCGTGGGCGTGCGCGTGCCGAAGACCCACAACTTCCTCGACGGCGTGCTGATCATGGACCTCATCACGGACGCGGAAGGCAACGCGGCGCCGCGCCTGAACGATCTCTCGCTCACGCCGGAGCAGGCGCGCGAGTTCCATTCGATCCTGATCGGCGAGGTGGTGAAGATGCTCTGCGCGGGCATCGTCCACGGCGACCTGTCCGAATACAACGTGTTGGTCGATGCCAACGGCCCGGTGATCATCGACCTGCCGCAGGCGGTCGATGCCTCGGGCAATATCGGCGCGGGCGCCATGCTCGAGCGGGACGTGGAGAACCTCACCGCGTATTTCGGCCGGTTCGCGCCGGAATTGCGCGCCACCGACTACGGCAAGGAAATCTGGGCGCTCTATGAATCGGCCAAGCTCGTGCCGGGCGTCCCGCTCACCGGCCGCTTCAAGCGCGTCGAGAAGGCCGTCGACCTGCACGGCATCATGAGCGAGATCGACGACGTCAAGAAGGACGAGGCCGCACGGCAGATTTACCTGCAGTCGCTCGAGCGCTGAGCCGTATCAGCCGCATGGGTGCGGCAGCGTACAGAATCCGGGGGCGCGCGAATCTATAGTGGGCTTCTGCAGGAGGAACGCACCATGACCTGGTTTTTCATCGCACTCGTAGTCGCCATCGGCGGAGTCTGGGTCGCCTACACCCGGGCGAAGAGCATGCGCGCGGCCGATGCCGCCGCCCGTGCGCAGATCCCTGTGCCTGTAGATCCGGACGGGTCAAGAATCAATGTCAACGACCCAGCGGATCTCAGCCGGTGGACAAAGGAACTCGGCGCCGACGAATGGGACCTGAAGGGCGCGGTGCAGGTTGTGGGTCCGGACGTGGACGCAGTGCGCAAGCACTTGAAGGACCGCTAGTCGGTTTAAAGCTGGGCTACTTGGCCGCGGAGAGGATCCGCTCCAGGTATCGAGCAACCAGGTCGATCTCCAGGTTCACCTTCGCGCCCGGCGCGAGCCTCAAGAGCGTAGTCACCTGCAGTGTGTGCGGGATCAGGTTGACCTCGAAGACGGCGCCCTGCGGCCGGTCTTCGACGCGGTTCACCGTGAGGCTCACGCCATCGACGGTGATCGAACCCTTCCTCGCGATGTAACGCCCCAGCTCCGCGGGCGCGCGCACTTCGAGGCGCCAGGATTCGCCGAGCTGCTCGAAAGCGGTGACTTCGCCAATCCCGTCCACATGCCCCGTGACCAGGTGTCCGTCGATGCGATCGCCCAAGGCCATCGCCTTCTCCAGGTTGACGCGGCCCGGCGCGCCGAGGCCCGCCGTTACCTCGAGCGATTCGCGCGACACGTCGACCGTGAAGCGGCTGCCGTCGATCGAAGTGGCGGTCATGCAGGCGCCGTTCACCGCGATTGAATCGCCGACCTTGGCATCGCCCAGTCCAAGCGCGCCCGCTTCGATCGTCAGCCGCACGCCGGCAGCCAGCGGCTCGAGTTTCTCGATGACGCCCACCGCCTGGATGATCCCGCTAAACATCTTCAGTCCCCGTCATTTGCGTGCCCCGCACCCGCGCGAGGATCCGCACGTCCGCGCCGATGCGGTCCACCGACCGGAACTCGAGCCTGACGCGCTCCTGCAGCGACTTCATCTGCGCGAGGCTCGCCATGCCCTGCGCGCTGTCGCCCAGCATCGAAGGCGCAAGATAAACGAGCAGCTCATCGACGCAACCCTCGCGCATCATCGACCCGTTGAGTTTGACACCGGCCTCGACGTGCAGTTCGTTGACGCCGCGCACGGCGAGCGCCCCGAGCATCGCCGCCAATTCGACCTTGCCATGCGGATTGGGCAGCACCACCACTTGCGCGCCGCGTGCTTCGAGCACCGCGCGCTCGGCCGGCTTGTCCTGCGCACAGAAAACGAGGACCGGGCCGCCACCCTGCAGCAGGCGCGCGGTCGGCGGCGTTTCCAGCCGGCTGTCGATGACTACGCGCAAGGGCTGGCGAGTGGTTTCGACCTCCCGCACGTCGAGGCGTGGATCGTCCGCGGCGACCGTGCCGATGCCGGTCAGCACCGCGCAGGCACGCGCGCGCCAGCGATGGCCGTCCTTCCTTGCATCGGGGCCGGTGATCCATTGCGACTGGCCGTTGGCAAGCGCGGTGCGACCGTCGAGGCTCGCCGCGACCTTCATGCGCACCCAGGGCCGCGCACGCGTCATGCGCGAGACGAAGCCGATGTTGAGCTCGCGCGCCTCGTCTTCCATGAGGCCGCATTCGAAGCGGATGCCCGCAGCTTCCAGCTTGCCTCCGCCGCCCGCCCCTTGGGGGTTCGGATCGCGCATTGCAGCGACCACGCGCGTAACGCCGGCCGCGACCAGCGCGTCCGCGCACGGCGGCGTGCGCCCGAAATGGCCGCAAGGTTCCAGTGAAACGTAGGCGGTGGCGCCCCGCGCCATGTCGCCCGCGGCCGCAAGCGCGTTGGCCTCGGCATGCGGCTCGCCTGTCCTGCGATGCCAGCCTTCGCCGACCACTTCGCCGTTGCGCACCAGCACGCATCCGACGCGGGGATTGGGCGTGGCGGTAAAGAGCCCGAGAGTGGCCAGTGCCAAGGCCCTCGCCATGTGACGGCGATCGTCGTCGCTGGACACGGCTATTTCCGGCGGGGTTTCTTCACTTCCAGCACGGCTTCGCGGAAATCATCCGGCGTGTCGAAGCTGCGATAGACCGAGGCGAAGCGGATGTAGGCCACCTTGTCGAGGCGCGCGAGCTCGCGCATCACGAGCTCGCCCACCTTGGCCGTCGGCACTTCGCGCTCGCCCGAGCCGCGCAGCTTCTCCTCGATGCGGTCGAGCGCCGAATCGACCTTGTCGGTGGCGACCTGGCGCTTCCTCAGCGCGACCATCATGCTGCCCGCGACCTTGTCGCGGTCGAAGTCGGCGCGGCTGCCGTCCTTCTTCACCAGCCGGGGCATGCGCAGCTCTACTTTTTCGTACGTAGTGAAGCGCTTGTCGCACGAGGCGCACTTGCGCCGGCGGCGGATCGAGTTGGTGTCCGGGTTGGAGCGCGTGTCGAGAACCTGGGTGTCCTCCGAGTTGCAGAAAGGACAGCGCACGCCGCTCCTCTCAGCCGTACACCGGGTGCGCGGCGCAAAGCTCCGCGACCTGGGCGCGCACGCGCGCGAGGCTCGCTTCGTCGGAGGGCTTGTCCAGCACGTCGGCAATCAGCCCGGAAAGGATCTTCGATTCATTGGTGCCGAACCCGCGCGTGGTCATGGCCGGCGTGCCGATGCGGATGCCCGAGGTGACCATGGGCTTTTCAGGGTCGTTGGGAATCGCATTCTTGTTGACGGTGATGCGCGCCTTGCCGAGCGCGGCTTCGGCATCCTTGCCGGTGATCTTCTTGGCCCTGAGGTCGAGGAGCATCAGGTGCGACTCGGTGCGGCCCGAGACGATGCGCACGCCGCGCGCGGTCAATGCGCTTGCCATCGCGTTCGCGTTGTCGAGCACGCGCTGCTGGTAGTCGCGGAAATCCGGGCGCAGCGCTTCGCCAAAGGCGACGGCCTTGGCGGCAATCACGTGCATGAGCGGACCGCCCTGGATGCCGGGAAAGATCGCGGAGTTGACGCCTTTCGCGCCGCTTTTTTCCCCATCCTTGCCCATGCCGAGCACCAGGCCGCCGCGCGGCCCGCGCAGGGTCTTGTGCGTGGTCGTGGTCACGAAATCCGCAATCCCGATCGGCGAGGGGTACAGGCCGACCGCGACGAGTCCCGCGTAGTGCGCGATGTCGGCCATGAGCAGCGCGCCGACCTTGTCGGCGATCGCGCGGAAGCGCTTCCAGTCGATCGCGAGCGAGTAGGCTGAGGCGCCAGTCACGATCATCTTCGGCTTCGACTCGATTGCGATCTTTTCCGCTGCGTCGTAGTCGATCTCTTCCTTGTCGTTCAAGCCGTAGGAAACGAAGTTGTAGAGCTTGCCCGACAGGTTCACCGGGGAGCCGTGCGTGAGGTGTCCGCCATGCGCGAGCGACATGCCGAGCACCGTGTCGCCGGGCTTGAGGTTCGACACGTACACCGATTGGTTCGCTTGCGAACCCGAATGCGGCTGCACGTTGGCCCAGTCGGCGCCGAAGAGCTTCTTCGCGCGCTCGATGGCCAGCGTCTCGGCGATGTCGACAAATTCGCACCCGCCGTAATAGCGCTTTCCCGGATAGCCCTCGGCGTACTTGTTGGTGAGCTGGCTGCCCTGCGCAATCAGCACGGCCTGGCTCACGTAGTTTTCGGAGGCGATCAGCTCGACATGGTCCTCCTGCCGGCGATTCTCGAGACGGATCGCGTTCCAGAGTTCGGGGTCGGTCTGTGCAAGGAGGTTGGCTTGGAACATGGAAAGGGGTCCCTGGAAGAGCCTTGATTTTACCAGCGCGAAGCCGGGGACAGCGCGCCATCGCCTGGGAGGATAGAGGGGATTATTAGCATTCGGCTATACGAACTGCCTCGAGAGCCGCTCCTGGAGCCGGTCTTGCCCTTAAAATGTTGCGGATTATGCGGAGGGCCCGCCGTCACTAGATATGCAGCGGCGGCGCAATGTCCGAGGGACGGTCGATGTCCCGGACCACGCCGGGATCGCCGATGGGAATCTTGACCAGTTCCGCCGCGTGGCGCTCCAATAGGCTTCTTGCGCCCTCGTCGCCCGAGGCACGCAGCAACTCCTCTCGATAGCGCGCGCCGATGCCCACAGGATGCCCGCGCC
This sequence comes from uncultured Bordetella sp., assembly GCA_964652785.1. Taxonomy (GTDB): domain Bacteria; phylum Pseudomonadota; class Gammaproteobacteria; order Burkholderiales; family SG8-39; genus SZAS-79. The sequence goes on along the minus strand of CAZZDV010000024.1, from coordinate 15,722 downwards.
GCGTGCGGAAAAAAGGCGCGACGAGATGCACGCCGCTGGCCAGGCTGTCGCGCACGGCAACGAGCGAGCTCTCCCGGATGAACGGCATGTCGGCCAAGGTGACCAGGTAGGCGGTGCCTTCTTCGGCAGCCGCGGCGGCGCAGGCGAGGCTCGCGCCCATGCCTTCGTCCGCGTTCGGGCAGACGACCACGCGCAGCCCTTCGCCCTCGAGCAGCGCGCTCAACTCTTCGGCGCCCGGACGGACCACGGCAATCGAATCGGGCACCACCGCCTTGAGGTTGCGCGCGGAGGTGACCGCGATCGGCACCTTGGTGAGCAGGGGATGCAGCAGCTTGTCGGAGCCGAAGCGGCTCGCGGATCCCGCAGCGAGCAGGATCCCGGTGATGCGGCTCAAGACGCCGGCTGGGTCTGCGATGCAGCCGGGACCTCGCATGCCGAGGGATCGAATCTCGGCTGCGCCTTGGAGGCCCAATCCACGTTCGGCACGCCGTAACGCACGGCGGTCATCTCGGCCATGATCGCCAATGCGATTTCGGGCGGGGTCTTGGAGCCGAGGTACAGGCCGACTGGACCGTGCAGGCGCGCGATCTCGCCTTCGGAAAGATCGAATTCCTCGAGGCGCTTCCTGCGCGCGTCGTTGTTTTTCTTCGAGCCTATGGCGCCGACATAGAAGGCCGCCGACTTGAGGGCCTCCATGAGCGCGAGGTCGTCGAGCTTGGGATCGTGCGTCAGCGCAACGACTGCGCTGTGGCCATCGAGGTTCAGCGCGGCGATCACGTCGTCAGGCATGCCGCGATTGACATCGACCCCCGGCATGTCCCACCCGGTGTAGTACTCCTCGCGCGGATCGATGACGATGACCTGATAGTCGAGCATGCGCGCCATCTCGGCCAAATACCTGGTGAGCTGCGCCGCGCCGATAAGGATCAGCCTCCAGCGCGGGCCGTGCACGGTTGCGAGCACTTTGCCGTCGAACTCGAGCAGGTCGGACCACTTTCCGGCGGTCAGCGTGACCTTGCCGGTTTCGATCTCGAGCCGCCGCGACACGAGCTGCTGTCGCCCGATGGTTTCGAGCAGTTCGCTGATGCCGCTTTTCTCGTTCAGGGGCTCGAGGACGAGCTCCAGCGTGCCGCCGCAGGGCAAACCCCAGCGGGTCGCTTCCTCGTTGGTCACGCCATAGGTGACGACGGCGGGCTTGTCGCGCGCGACCTTGTTGACCTTCACTTTCTCGATGAGGTCATCCTCGACGCACCCGCCGGAGACCGACCCGGAGACCAGCCCGTCATCGCGGATCACGAGCAGCGCGCCCACGGGACGCGGTGCCGAGCCCCAGGTGCGGACGATGGTCGCGAGCGTTACGTGGTGGCCGGCGGCCATCCACGACTGCGCGCTCTTGAGGACTTCGATATCGACGCTATCCATACGGTCTCCGTGGGTACTCGCCGTGGGTACTCGGTGTCACGCTCCGAGGCGCTGCGAGGGTAGAGGACACCCTCTGCACGGTCAAGCGCGGATCCGCCCGGAAAAGCTCAGGCCGCCTGCCTGGAACCTGGGGCCGGATCGGGGAAAATCAATCGTACGCTGCATCCGCGCCCCCCCTGGCCTTCGCCCATCTCGACCCGCGCGCCATGCGCCAGCGCGATTTCGCGCACGATCGCCAGGCCCAGCCCGCTGCCGGTGCCCGAGGTGCCCGGCATCCGATAGAAGCGCTCGAGCACGCGCTCGCGTTCGGAGGCCGGGATGCCCGGCCCGTCGTCCTCGACTTCGAGGAAGGTGCCGTGCGGCGACTGCCCGGTCTTCACGGTGACGCGCCCGCCTGCCGGCGTGTACTCGACCGAATTGCCGATCAGGTTGGCGAGCACTTCGCGCAGCAGGAACGCATCGCCCGCGACCGGCGCCGCGCTGAGGTCGAACCCCAGGTCCACGTCCCTGGCCATCGAGCGGTGCACCCATTCGTCGGCGCACTCCTCCACGACCTGCCGCAGGTCGACCCGCGCGAAGTCCGTCGGCCGGCTTCCGCCGGGTTCCGCGCGCGCGAGCGCGAGGAGCTGGTTCGCAAGCCGCGCGGTGCGGATCGTCGCGCTGTGCACGAACTCGAGCTCCGCCCGGCACGCATCCGGCACCGGCTGCGCCATCGCGAGCTCGGTGTGCGCCTGCAATCCCGCGAGCGGCGTGCGCAGCTGGTGCGCCGCGTTCGCGAGGAACCGCTGCTGGTTGCGGTTCGATTCGTCGACCTGCCCGAACAACTTGTTCAGCGCGGCGAGCAGCGGCTTGGCTTCGGCCGGCGCCTCGCTTTCGTTGATCGCGCGCAGGTCCCTGGGCGAGCGCTGGCGGATTTCGTCGGAGAGTTTTGCCAGCGGCGCGAGCCCGCGCGTCACGCCGAACCACACGAGCGCCAGCGTAAGCGCCGCAAGCAGGCCCTGCGGCAGCACGCTGCCGATCAGGATGTCGCGCGCAAGGCGGTCGCGCTTGATCGTCGTCTCGGCCACGTTCACCGTGCAGGTGTCCGCGCCGCAGGGCACGAGCAGCGCGATGACGCGCAGCTTTTTCGAGTGGGCCTCGGCGTCATAGGCCATCACGCCCTCGTCCGCGCGCGCGCCCGGCGGCGGCAGCGGGATGTCCTGGTCGCCGGCGATCACCTGCCCGCGCGGATCGCGAATGACGAAATAGACCTTGTCGTACTTGTCCGTGCGCACCACGGCCTCGGCCGCGCTCGGCAAGTCGAACGCCGGCCGGCCCTCGTTTACGCGGATGCGCTCGGACAAGGCGATCGCGGTGCTGACCAGCGACTGGTCATAGGCGTCGGCCGCCGGCTCGATCGACAGGTAATACGCGCCCACCGAGCCGACCGCGAGGATCAGCGCCACCGGCGGGATCAGCAGCCGCAGGAGCGTGACGCGCAGGCTGCCGACCATCAGCCTTCCTTGTCCACTATGGCGCCTTGTAGTCCTCGAGCATGTAGCCGAACCCGCGCACGGTGCGGATGCGCACGCCCGCCGGCTCGAGCTTGGCGCGCAGGCGCGACACGTAGACCTCGATCGCGTTCAGCGAAAGCTCCTCGCCCCAGTTCGCCATCGCCTGGATGATCGATTCCTTGCTGACGATCTTCTCCACGCGAGCGAGCAGCACTTCGAGTACCGCCCATTCGCGCGCGGCCAGCTCGAGCGGCTCGCCCGCGAGCGTCGCGCGGCGCGCGCTCGTGTCCAGCACCAACGGGCCGTGCACCACGCGCGGCCCCGCCTGCGCCTGGCCGCGACGGATCAGCGCCCTCACGCGCGCGGCGAGCTCGGGCATGGCGAAAGGCTTGGCCATGTAGTCGTCCGCGCCGAGGTCGAGGCCCCTCACGCGGTCATCGAGCGCATCGCGTGCGGTCAGCAACAGCACCGGCATCGCGCGGCCCTCGGCCCGCAGGCGGCGCAATACCTCGAACCCGTCGATGCCCGGCAGGCCGACGTCGAGGATGACGAGGTCGAAATTCTCCTGCCGCGCGGCCATCGCGGCATGCTCGCCGCTCTTCATGAGGTCGACGGCGTAGCCCTCGGCCTCGAGGATGCGGCCAATGCCGGCGGCGAGCGAAGTGTCGTCTTCGACGATGAGGATGCGCATTCGGGAGGGGCTTCCGGTGTTCCAGTACCGCAATGATAGCCTCGCCGCACCGCGGGCGCAGGGGCGTGGAGCAAATGCTTCAGGCCGTGCGGTCGCGAAACTCCTCGAGCATGTAGCCGAACCCGCGCACCGTGCGGATCCGGATGCCCGCCGGCTCGAGCTTGGCGCGCAGGCGCGAGATGTAGACCTCGATCGCGTTCGAGGAGAGGTCCTCTTCCCAGCTGGTGAGTGACTCGATGAAAGACTCCTTGCTCACCACTTTCTCGACTTTCTCGAGCAGGATCTGCAGCACCGCCCATTCGCGCGCGGCCAGTTCCAGCGGCGCGCCGCAGAGGTAGGCGCGGCGCCCTGCGCGGTCGAGTTCGAGCGGCCCGTGCGATGTGCGCGGACCGGCATCGGCCTGCACGCGGCGGATCAGCGCCCTGACGCGCGCGGCCAGCTCGGGCAATGCGAACGGCTTGGTCATGTAATCGTCCGCGCCGAGGTCAAGCCCGTGCACGCGGTCGCCCACGGCGTCGCGCGCGGTCAGCACGAGGACCGGCATCGAATGGCCCGCGAGCCGCAGGCGCCTGAGCACCTCGAAACCGTCGATGCCCGGCAGGCCGACGTCGAGGATCACGACCTCGAAGGCGGCCTCGGCGATGCGCGCGAGCGCGGCTTCGCCCGAACCCAGGTGCTCGACGCTGTGCCCTTCGAGACCGAGCGCGCGCGCCACGCCGGCAGCGAGGCTGCCGTCATCCTCCACCAGAAGGAGCCGCGAAGGCTGGGGGTCGGAAGGAGCGGTCGGGTTGCGCATGATTTCGGACGATGGGCTATCGATTTCCATGGCGTTTCCTTTGGCTCGGCGGCATCAGGAACGGTTGAGCGTATTTTGCGGGCATTTGGGCGGCGCGTGCTTAACGCTGAGGGAGTACGCCGCCACCGCCGACCACTTGGTCGAGCGTGCCGCTGGTGGCGAGGAAGCGGACCTGCGCGTCCAGCAGCGAGGCCAGCAGTTCGATGCGCGCCTGCTGCAGTTCGTGCCGAGACCGGGTCGAATCGAGCAGCTCGAAGATCGAACTGCGGCCGAGCCGGTACGCGTTCTCCGACATTTCCCTGAGCTGCGCGAGGCGCGAGGCGGCCTCGCGCTCGAAGTGTTGCAGCGCGACTTCGCGGGCCGCGATCACGTTCGCAAAGCGCTCGAGGGTGGCGCCCGCTTCGGCTTGCGCAAGCTCGCGCCGCAGGCCGGCGGCCGTCGCTTCCGACGCCGCCTTGGCGACTTGCCCGCGACGGGAATCGAAAACCATAAGCTCCACGCTCAAGCCCAGGAAATTTGCGGCCCCGAAGGGATTCGCTGTCGACGAGCGACCCAGGCTGACCGAGGGCACCGGCCAGCGTTCGCGTTGTGCGACCACGACGGCACTTTGCGCCGCTCTTTCCTCTTCGGTGGCTGCGACGACCGCGGGGCTCGAAGACGCTCGCTCGCGCGTGCCGCTGAGCGAGCGTGCGTCCATCGGAAGCGGCGTGAGCGGCCCCGTCGCCCGCGGCCTCAAGTCCGGCAGGCCGAGCAGCGCGGCCAGCACGCCGGCGCGATCCGCCACTTCGGCGCGCGCATCCTCGAGCCTGGTGCGAAAGCTGCCGAGTTCCACTTCGAGCCGCGTCTCGTCGTACCGGCTCGCCACGCCGAGGGACGCGCGGCCGGCGACGATGTCGCGCAGCCGGGCAAGGTCCTGGTTCGAAACGACGAGCAGCGCCGCTTTCTCCTGCGCGCCAAGCAGCGCCACATAAGCCGCGCCGGCTTCCCCGGCCAGCGAGCTTGCCCCTGCGACAACGCGAGCGCGCGCGGCCTCGATCTCGCGCTCCGCACGCTCGATGCGCGCGGGGCGCTGCCCGGCGAGCAACAGGGGCACCTCGAGCGTCGCCTGGTCCTGCCGGCTGCCGGTGAAAAGCGTGCCCTGGCCGTAGGGGTGCGAGCGGCCGAAGCTGATCGTCGGGTTTGGATAGGCGCCGGCGGTGATGCGGTTGGCTTCGGCCCCTGCGATGCTCTCGCGCTGGATGGCCAGGCGCGGGCTGCGTTCGCGCGCGATGCGCAGGACTTCGGCAAGATCCACCGGGTTGGTTTGTAACGAGGGCTCTCGCGCCACGCCTTCCCGCGGCACGCCTTCCCGCGGCACGCCTCCAACCACACGCTGCGCGTAAGCCGGCTGGAGACCCGCGACGCATGCGCCGAAGATCGAGAAAACCGCGAGACTGGTCCGCGGGCTCATGGCCTATCCACGATTTGCTCGTCGATTTCCTCTGGCGTCACAAGCCGCTTGGGCGTGATGTAGCTGTACACGACCGGCAGCAGCCACAAGGTAACCGCCAGCGCGCTCAGCATGCCCCCCACCACCACCAGCGCGAATGGCCGCTGGGTTTCGCTGCCCACCCCCGTGGACAGTGCCATCGGCAGCAGGCCCACCAGCGCCAGCATGGCCGCCATGAGCACGGGGCGCAGGCGCTCGCTTGCGCCTTCGACCAGCGCAACGCCCAGTTCTTCCCCCGCTCGCCGGCGTCCTTCGGTTGCGCTGAGCACTAGCAGACCCATCAGCGACACCTGTCCAAGCAGCGCAATGAAGCCGACCGCCGCGCTGACCGAAAGCGGCACCCCCGTAACCAGCAGCGCGAATGCGCCGCCGGTGAGGGCGCATGGCACGGTGAGCAGGATGCACAGCGCGCTGCGGCCGGAATTCATTGCGGCATAAAGGAGCAGCAACACTGCAAGCAGCGCAAGCGGCACGACCAGCCGCAGCCGTTCGATGGCGCGCCGCTGGTTCTCGAACTCGCCGCCCCAGACGAAGTAATGGCCCTCCGGCGCCTTGACGGACTTGTCCACGGTGGCGATCGCATCCGTCACCACGGAGCCCATGTCCCGGCCCTCGATGTTGAACTTGAGCGCGAGGAACCGGCTGTTGGCTTCGCGGTTGATCGTCGCGAGGGCATGCGCCGTCCTGATGGTGGCCAGGTCGCGGATCGGCACACGCGCACCGGATTCGCTGGCGACCGTGACGGCGCCGATCTTCTCCACCTCATCGCGCATATCCGGCGGCAGCATGAGGCGCACCGGCACCGGCCGCTCGCCTTCCCACATCGTCGTGGCGACCCTGCCGGAGAGCGAAGTCTCGAGGGTGCGCTGCGCGTCCTCCATGCTCACGCCGGCGCGCGCGAGCGCGGAACGATCGAAGATGACCTGCAGCTGTGGCTTGAGCGCGTCGCGGTAGAGGTCGAGGTCGACGATGCCCGGAACGGATTTGAGCGTTTCCTTCGCGCGCTCGAGCGTGCCGCGCATCTTCTCGAGGTCCGGGCCGAACACCTTGAGCACGACCTTGCCGCGCACGCCGCTGACGGCTTCCTCGACGTTGTCCTTCATGGGCTGCGAGAAGTTGTAGCGCACGCCGGGAATCTCGGAGAGCTTCAGGCGCATCTCTTCGATGAGCCGCTTCTTGTTGTAACCCGGGCGCCATTCCTTCAACGGCTTGAGGCGGATGAAGGTCTCGCTCATGTTGACGTCTTCGTTGTCGGTGCCGTCTTCGGGGCGGCCCTGCTCGCTCATCGTCTTCTTCACTTCTGGAAAAGTGAGGATGCGCTGGCGGACTTCGAGCAGGATGTCCTGCCCCCTGGCCAGTGCGATGCTGGGCGGCATCTCGACGAAGAGCTGGATGTCGCCTTCGTCGAGCTCAGGCAGGAATTCGGTGCCGAGCTTTGCGATGGTGGTCGCGCCAAGGACCAGCACGATGAACGCGGCGGCCAGGGCGAGCGAGCGCCGGGCGAGCACATGCGTGAGCGACGTCCGGAAGCGCAGGCGCAGCCATTCGGTCCAGGCCGGTTCCTGCAGGCGCGCGTGCTGCGGGCGCAGCAGCGCGGCGCATAGCGCGGGGACCAGCGTAAGCGCGAAGATGAGCGCGCCAATCAGGGCGAACGAGTACGTGAGCGCCAGCGGCCTGAAGATCCGGCCTTCCACCGACTGCAGCGTGAACACCGGCACCAGCGCGGCGATGATGATCAGCATGGCGTAAAGCGTGGGGCCGCCGATGTCGACCGCGGACTTCACCACCAGCTTGAGAACCTCGCGGCGCGTGGTCGGACGCGCGTGCCGCAGCGAATGGATCACGTTCTCGACCAGCACCACGGCCCCGTCGACGAGGATGCCGAAATCGATCGCGCCCATCGAGATCAGGTTGGCCGGCAGGCCCATGGCATGCAACCCCATGAAAGCCACCAGCAGCGAAAGCGGGATCACCACCGCCACGATGCCCGAGCACACCATGCTGCGAAGGAACAGCCACACCACGCCCACGACCAGCAGGAATCCGGAGAGCAGGTTCTCGTGCACCGTCGAGAGCGTGAGGCCGACCAGGTCGCTGCGGTCGTAGTAGGTCTCGATCTCCATGCCCTTGGGGAGGATCTTTTCGTTGAGCTCCCTGACCTTTTCATGCACGCCGTCGAGCACCTGCGAGGGGTTCTGGCCGCGCCGCATCCAGATGAAGCTTTCGACGCCTTCCTTCTCCAGCCCGACGCCGACCGCGCCGCGCCTTGGCGTGTACGACTGCACCACGGTCGCAATGTCGCCGACCGTGACCGGCGTGCCGTCCTTGCTCTTGAGGACGATGCGCTTGATGTCCTCCGCATTGTTGAGGTAGCCGATGCCGCGCACGGTCAGCTCCTGATCGCCATGGCGCAGGAAGCCGGCGCCCACGTTGATGTTGGAGCGGGCCAGCGCCTGCTCGAGGTCGTTTAGCGAGAGCCCCGCGGCGAACAGGCGCCCGGGATCCGCGCGGATGTGCGCCTCCTTGAGGTACCCGCCGAACGGGACGATGTCGGCCACCCCGGGCACCTGGCGCAGGTGCCGCACCACGGTCCATTGCATCTCGGAGCGCAGCTCGTAGAGGTCGTGGCGGTCGCTCTTGATGCGGAACTGGTAGACCTCGCCCAGCGGCGTGGCTTCCGGGGCAAGTTCCGGGGTCGCGCCCGGAGGCAGCTCGGCGACGGACACGCGATGCGACACGACGGTCCGCGCCACGAAGCTGTTCGTGTCATCGGAAAAGGTCAGCGTGATCAGCGAAAGCCCGAACAGGCTTTCGCTTCGCATGCGCGTCATGCCCGGCGTGCCGTTGAGCTCGCGCTCCAGCGGCACCGTGATGCGGCGCTCGATTTCCTCCGGCGCATTGCCGGGGAGCTGCGTGATGACGGTCACCTGTGTGTTGGTGACGTCGGGGTAGGCCTCGATCGGCGTGTCGAAATACGCGCGCAGGCCGAGGACCGCCACCACGATCGTGGCAAACATCACCGCCGTCCTGCGGTGAACGCAAGTTTCGATAAGCAGTCGCAGCACTGCGTTAGACCGTCAGGCGCAGCACTGCGTTAGACCGTCAGTCGCAGCACTGCGTTATAGATCGTCAGGCGCAGCATCGCTAGAGCAGCAAGTCGGC
>CAZZDV010000024.1:0-6569 GCA_964652785.1 uncultured Bordetella sp. | reverse complement strand
CGCAGCACTGCGTTATAGATCGTCAGGCGCAGCATCGCTAGAGCAGCAAGTCGGCCTGCGTATCGAGCAGCAGGGCGCCTTTCACGACGACCTTCTCACCCGAAGCCAGGCCCTTGAGGATCACGACCTGGCCGTCCCGGTTGCGTCCGGTTTCGACATCCCGCGCTTCGAAGGCGCCATCGGGCTTTTCGACGAAAACCACGCGCCGCTTGCCTTCCTTGATGAGCACCGCGGCCACCGGCAGCGAGATCGACGAATCGGTGCGCGTGCTGAGGACGATCTGCGCGAGCATCCCCGCCTGCAGGCCCTCGATGCGATTCGGGAGAGTCAGGTAGACCTGCATCCGCCGCGACTCGGCCTCCACGCGCGGGCTGATGGCCTCGACCCTGGCTGCGACCCGGGTGTTGAGCCCGGGCAATTCGACTTCCGCAGACTGGCCGATGGCGATCCGGTTGAGGTCGCTCTCCGCGACCTGGGCAACGACCTGCAGCTGCCCGGGATCGCCAAGCTCGAGCAGCGGCTCGCCGCCCGGCGCGACCGTGGCGCCAACCGAAACCCGAATCGAGATGACTACACCGTTCGTGGGAGCGGTCACCGTGACGCGGCCGCCGCGGCCGCCGCCGATCAGCCCCGAGGACTGGCGCGCGCGCTCATGTTCGGTGCGCGCTTCCTTCAGGCGCACTTCGGCTTCGACGCGCTCGTGTTCCAGCCCGACGCCTTTCTCGACCATCTCGACATTGCGCTTGAGGAAATTCTCGGCCGAGGCCAGGCGCGTGGCGGCAAGGTCCAGACTCGCGCGCGTCGAGGACGCATCCGCGGATTCGATGGTGAGGATCGGCGCCCCGGCCTTCACCCGCTCGCCGGCGCGCACATGCAGGGCGACGACGCGCCCGGCCACGGTGGCCCCCACAGAGGACTGCGCCTGCGGGCGGAAGGCGACGCGTCCCGGCATGGCCAGGACCTCGGCGCTCTGCGAATGGCCAACCGATTGAATGGTAAGGAATTTCTTTTGCGCGTCGGTCGTCCGCACCTGCCCGGGGTCTGCCGCGGTCTTGGGCTTGGCCTCGGATTCGGCATGCCCTCCGCATCCCGCGACTACAACGGCGCAAACGACTGAAAGCGCGGCCACCCAAATTGTTCTCACTGCCCGTCCCTGTTTTCTGCGCTCTGCATCGAAGGGACAGGACGCTAACAGCGAGGCTTTGCCGCGACCTTTCGCCGCGCTGTCGGTTGGCTGACAGCGTTTTCGTTGCAGGTGCCTTGGGCGTGAGCTAGCATCCGAACTCCACTGCGGGCAGCGCCCCGCGGCCCGCCAAGAAAAAACCACGAACCCAGGTTTCCCAAGAGAGCAAGGAGGATTCATGTCCATCAAAGTTTCCATGACCGTCAACGGCAAGGCCGTCTCGGCCGAGGTCGAGGAGCGCACGCTGCTGGTCACCTACATCCGCGAAGAGCTGCGCCTCACGGGCACCCACGTCGGCTGCGACACCGCCCAGTGCGGCGCCTGCACCGTCCACATGAACGGCAAGGCGGTGAAATCCTGCTCGATGGTCGCCATGCAGGCGCAGGGCGCCGACATCGTCACCATCGAGGGGATCGCGGCGGCCGACGGCACGCTCCACCCGATGCAGGCGGCCTTCAAGGAGAACCACGGGCTGCAGTGCGGCTTCTGCACCCCGGGCATGGTCATGAACGCGATCGACCTGGCCAAGGGGCGCCCGGACCTGAGCGAGACCGAGATCCGCGAAGGGTTGGAAGGCAACCTGTGCCGCTGCACCGGTTACCACAACATCGTGAAGTCGATCGCCGCGGGCGCAAAGGCAATGGCCACCAAGTAGCCCGAGAATTCCAGGGACGTTCGCAGAACCGCAGAACAAGACCGAGGAGACAAGTCATGAATGCACCGCTGATCGGAGCTCGCATCGAGCGCAAGGAGGACTACCGGTTCCTGACCGGCGCCGGACAGTACACGGACGACGTGACGCTGCCCGGCCAGACCCATGCCGCGTTCGTGCGCTCGCCGCACGCGCATGCCGCAATCAGGTCGATCAACAAGGACAAGGCGCTCAAGGCGCCCGGGGTGATCGCCGTCTTCACTGGCGAGGACCTCAAGGTGGGCGGCCTGCCGTGCGGATGGCTGATCACCGACGTGAACGGCCAGCCCATGAAGGAGCCGGTGCACCCGTCCCTTGCGCAGGGCAAGGTGCGCCATGTCGGCGACCAGGTCGCGGTCGTGATCGCCGAAACGCAGGACCAGGCCCAGGACGCCGCCGAGCTGCTGGAGGTGGACTACGACGTGCTGCCCGCGGTCACCGACGCGGTGAAGGCACGCGCAAAGGGCGCGCCGCAGCTTCACGAAGTCGCCCCGGACAACACCTGCTACGTCTGGGCGATCGGCGACAAGGCCGCGGTCGATGCCGCGTTTTCGAAAGCCGCGCATGTGACGAAGCTCGACCTCGTCAACAACCGGCTGATCCCCAATGCCATCGAGCCGCGCGCCGTGAACGGCATGTATTCGCGCGCCGACGACAGCTACACCCTGTATGTGGCCAGCCAGAACCCGCACGTCGAGCGCCTGCTGATGACCGCTTTCGTGCTCGGCCTGCCCGAGCACAAGGTGCGCGTCGTGGCGCCGGATGTCGGCGGCGGCTTCGGCTCGAAGATCTACCTTTACGCCGAAGACGTGGTGGTGACCTGGGCGTCCAAGCAGATCAACCGCCCGGTCAAATGGACCGCCGAGCGCAGCGAGTCGTTCATGTCGGATGCGCATGGCCGCGACCACGTGACCACCGCCGAGCTTGCGATGGACAAGGACGGCAAGTTCCTCGGGTTGCGAGTTAAAACCACGGCAAACGTGGGCGCCTACCTGTCCACTTTCGCATCGTGCGTGCCGACGATCCTCTACGCCACGCTGCTTGCCGGCCAGTACACCACGCCGGTCATCCACTGCGAAGTGACCGCGGTGTTCACCAACACGGTGCCGGTCGACGCCTATCGGGGCGCGGGACGCCCGGAGGCGACCTACGTCGTCGAGCGCATCGTCGAGCAGGCCGCGCGCGAAATGAAGCTCGACCCGGCCGAGATCCGCCGGCGCAATTTCATCAAGACGTTCCCCTACCAGACGCCGGTCGCGCTGATGTACGACACCGGCGATTACGAAGCCACCTTGAGCGCCGCGATCGAAATGGCGGGCGTGTCAGGCTTTGCGGGCCGCAAGAAAGAGTCCGAAGCCCGCGGCAAACTTCGCGGTCTCGGCTACGCGGCCTACATCGAGGCCTGCGGCATCGCGCCTTCGAACATCGCGGGCGCGCTGGGCGCGCGCGCCGGACTCTTCGAGGCAGGCGAAGTGCGCATGCACCCGACCGGAAGCTGCACGGTGTTTACCGGCTCGCATTCGCATGGCCAGGGGCACGAGACGACGTTTGCGCAAGTGGTCGCAGACCGCCTTGGCCTCCCGATTGAAAACGTCGACATCGTCCATGGCGACACCTCCAAGATCCTGTTCGGCATGGGCACCTACGGCTCGCGCTCGATCGCGGTGGGCGGCACGGCGATCTACAAGGCGCTCGACAAGATCATCGCCAAGGGCAAGAAGATCGCGGCGCACCTCATGGAAGCGGCCGAGACCGACATTGAATACGACCGCGGCGTGTTCAAGGTCGCCGGCACCGACAAGCAGAAGACCATCGGCGAAGTGTCGTTCGCGGCGTACGTGCCGCACAACTACCCGCTCGACAAGCTCGAGCCTGGGCTGAATGAGAACGCCTTCTACGATCCGACCAACTTCACCTTCCCGGCGGGCAGCTACGTCTGTGAAGTAGAGATCGACCCGGATACCGGCGTGACGAGGATCGAGCGCTTCACCGCCGTGGACGACTTCGGCAAGATCATCAACCCGATGATCGTCGAGGGGCAGGTGCACGGCGGCCTCACGCAGGGCATCGGGCAGGCGCTGCTGGAGGGATGCCGCTACGACGACACCGGCCAGCTCATCACCGGCTCGTTCATGGACTACTCGATGCCGCGCGCGGACGACGTGCCCAGCTACGACCTCGACACGCGCGAAACCGCCTGCACGCATAACCCGCTCGGAGTGAAGGGCTGCGGCGAGGCCGGCGCGATCGGCGCCCCCGCGGCACTCATGAATGCGATTACCGATGCGCTCCAGCCCTACGGCATCAACGACGTGCCGATGCCGGCGAGCCCGCAGACCGTGTGGAAAGCGATTCAGAACGCCAAACAGAAAAAAGCCGCATAAGGAGAAACTCATGCACGCATTCAGCTATCACAAGCCCACCACCCTCGGCGACGCGCTGTCCCTCGCGGGCAAGCACGCCGAGGGCAAGGTCCTCGCCGGCGGCCAGAGCCTCGTGCAGGCAATGAAGCTTCGCCTGGCCTCGCCCACCGACCTCATCGACCTGTCGGGCGTCAAGGAACTCACCGGCATCAAGGTCGACGGCTCGACGGTGACCATCGGCGCGATGACACGCCACGCCGACGTCGAGAACAACGCCGACGTGAAGAAGCTGATTCCCGCGCTCGCGCGGCTCGCCGGCGGCATCGGCGACCGGCAGGTGCGGCACATGGGCACCATCGGCGGGTCGCTGGCCAACAGCGATCCGGCGGCCTGCTATCCCGCCGCGGTGCTGGGTCTGGGCGCGATCATCACCACCAACAAGCGCAAGATCGCGGCCGACGATTTCTTCAAGGGCCTGTTCGAAACCGCGCTCGAAACCGGCGAGCTGATCACCGCGGTCACGTTCCCCGCGGCCAAGCGCGCCGGCTACATCAAGTTCAAGAACCCGGCCTCGCGCTTCGCGCTGGTCGGCGTCTTCGTGGCCGATACGTCGAGCGGCGTGCGGGTTGCGGTCACCGGCGCGGCCTCGTGCGTCTTCCGCGCCACCGCGATCGAGAAAGCGCTTGCCGCCAGGTTCGATCCGGACGCCGTGCCCGCCGGCACGATCAAGGCCGACACCCTCAACTCCGACCTGCACGGCTCCGCCGAGTACCGCGCCCACATCATCACCGTGATGGCCAAACGCGCCGTCGCCCAGGCCCTCGGAAAATAAAAGAATAAAAGAGACTAAAAGGGGCCAGGCTCGATTTAGTTTCGATCGACGCGCTTTGCCATGACAAGCCCGCTTCGGCGGGCTTTTTTTTACCCGGGGAGAACGGAAATGAAAAGGCTTTTATGGTCATCATGAGGAACGAGATCGCGCGCTGGCGCGAAGTCGCCAAGCAGGTCGGGTTGAAGGTCGAGTAAGGGCCGTCGACCGTGAGCAAGCGCCTGGTGTCCCTCTTCGGCCGCATCCGCAAGCGCATCGCCGGCCAGGAAATCACGGTCTATCCCTCTTACGGCTACCACGACCCGGCCGACGAAGCCATGTGGATCGTGCCCATGCGCCTGTGGGTGCACGACAACCGCGACACGCCTTTCGTCGAGCGGGCGCTGCACGACTGGGCGATCGAGCATTTCGAGAAGGACGTGAAGCGCGCCCTCGACGAGGCCGAGAAGGCGCAGCTGCGCGAATGCCTCGAGCCTTTCATCGCCGATGACAAGGGCCGCGAATCGGTGACCTTCAGCTTCGTCGACGACCCGAAGGGCGAGCCCTTCGGCTTCAGCCACCGCACCACGCAGAGCGGCGTCATCGAAGAAGCCGTGCGTATCCCCGACACCCTCGTGCAGGACTGTTATACGCGCCAGAAGGATGCCGACCGCTGGCTCGAGATCAAGGCGCGCACCGGCGACGGCAACGGCGAGGGCACGGGCGCCATCCGCTTCCTCGAGCCCGAAGGCCTGTGCGTGGTCTCGGACATCGACGACACGATCAAGATCACGCGCGTGCCCGCCGGCAAGAAGACGGTGCTGCGCAATACCTTCCTGAAGAAGTTCGAGGCCACCCCGGGCATGCGCGAGCGGCTCCTCGGGCTGGCCGAGGCTGAAGGGCCCAACGGCGACGCGAGCTTCCACTACGTGTCGGGCAGCCCCTGGCAGATGTTCGGGGCGCTGAACCGGTTCCTCTTCGGCGA
Source organism: uncultured Bordetella sp. (assembly GCA_964652785.1). Taxonomy (GTDB): domain Bacteria; phylum Pseudomonadota; class Gammaproteobacteria; order Burkholderiales; family SG8-39; genus SZAS-79. The sequence continues at coordinate 539 of CAZZDV010000024.1, read as the reverse complement.
GGCGGGGTTCCCTCCGGGCACGCTGCACATGAAGCCGCTGCGGCTGAACCTGGTCGAGCGGGGGTCGCTGGGCAACCTCATGGCTTTCGCGGTCGGCGGCGACCTGGCGACGCTCGACCAGAAGATCCGCCAGATCACCGACCTCATGATCCACCTCCCGCGGCGCACCTTCGTGCTGATCGGCGACTCGGGCGAGCGCGATCCCGAGGTCTACCGCGCGATCCGCGAGCTCTTCCCCGACCAGGTGCGCGAGATCCACATTCGGGATGTGCTCGGAGAAAGGCTGGAGGGCATGCAGGTCATCCGCGAGGCGGGCGCGTTCGTTGCGCTCGACACCTCCGACCTCGTGGAGGAAATGAAAGCGCTCGTGGCCAAGTCGCGCAGCGCCGGGCCGGCGGCGACCAAGCTCTGAGCGTGCTGCACATCACGAACGGCGAGCCGCGCGGCCAAGGTGATGAGGCAGGCGGGCAGGGCGAAGTTCCAGGAGATCGCCAACGCCGCGAAGCGCGACTGCCCGCTGTCGAAGGCGCTGGCGGGGG
>CAZZDV010000023.1:7387-26298 GCA_964652785.1 uncultured Bordetella sp. | reverse complement strand
ACGATGTCTTCGCCGCCATGCAGCGCATGGTCGACGCCAAGGACCCGTCCTACAAGAACTGACCTACTGCAGCATGAAAGTCTCGTACTCGAGCGATTCCAGCCTTCGATCGAGGATCTGGAACGCCACGAACACGGTGATGAACACCGCCGCCGCGAACCCGTAGCCGAACCAGGCCGGTCCGAGCTCGATCGTGACCCAGGTGAACACGCCGTTCAGCAGCGCGAAAAGGGCGGTGAGCACGAGCACCACGTTGCGCTTGTCGAGATAGAAGAACACGTTCATGAGCCCGAGCAGGACCACCTGCAGCCCCGCGGCCACCACGTCGATGTACAGCAGCGGCAGGTAGAGCTCCGGGATCCCGAGCGCGCGCAGCATCGCCGGGCCCGCCACGAAGATCACCAGCGTCGCGATGGTCTGTACCTTGATGATCTCGAACAGGCCGCGCCGGATCGTGTAAACCATCTCGTTCCTCAGGTCCTCCAGGCGCGCCAGCGTAGAGCCGCCGCGCACGGCGTCGTAGAACTGCTGGTAGTACTCGACGAAGTCAGTCTCCATGCGCACGAGGAAGACCGCCATGCCCGGCAGGATCGAGAGGTAGGCGAGGAACACCGGCAGGTCGTAGATCACCGAGGCATTCAGCGGACCGATCACGTTCTGGCCGGTGCTCGGGCCGTACCAGAAGATGAACTTGTCCAGCCACACGCCGAAGTTGTAGAGGAAGCCGACCAGCATGAGGCTCACGTACATTGCGCCCGGCTTTGCGAAGTCGAAAGCGATGAACCGCGCGGCCGGGTAGCCGCGCACGACCAGCAGCACCATGCCCAGCAGCATCACGCCGTGCCCGAGCACGAAGCCGAGCAGCAGCCCCTCGAGCCCGAGCGGGCGCAGCGCCAGCGCCGAGACGACCGTTACGCCGTACCCCAGCGCATACAGCAGCAGGATCTGCTTGTACTGCTTGAGGCCCGAAAGGAAGATCGTGGCGACCCAGATGTTGGAGAGCATCACGAACCCGGTGAGCATGAGCATGCGGTAAACGATGTTCTGCCCGTCGAAGAGGAAGGCGGCCGCGGCGAGTCCCAACCCGCCGCTGGTCGCGGTGACCACGAGGGTCACGCCGTTGAAGTTCGGCAGCACGATCGCGTCCTGCTCCTGGTACAGGCGGTCGGAGATGAAGCGCGTGAACGAAAGCTGCACGAAGCCGGTCAGGACCAGGCTCGCCGCGATGAGGTAGGTCACGCTCACCTGGAACTGCGTCACCATGAGCCCCGGCGCGTTGACCGCGCTCGAAAGCAGGCCGATCACGAGGATGCCGACGATCGACAGCACCCACGGGCCGGATCCAATCACGCTTGCGTAGAGGTACGCCTGCAGGACGCCGGTGAGCGTGTCCTGGGCGAGCAGTTTCCTGAGTTCGAATCCGATCCCGGCCATGTCAGGGCGCCGCCCTGGCGTCGGGCGCGTTCAGCGCCTTGATGTAAAGCTCGCGGTACTGGCCGAACATCATGTCCTGCGTGTAGAAGCGTTCGACGCGCTGGATGCCCGCAGCCTGCGCCGAGTGCCACGCCACTCGGTCGCCGAGCAGTTCGAGCGAGGCATTCGCAAGCGCGGTGGGGTCGGCGATGCCCACCACGCGGCCCGCGGCGCCCATGGCGGCGTCTTCGCCCGGCAGCCCGTACACCAGCTGGCGGCAGGAACCCACGTCTGTGGTCACCACCGGCACGCCGGCCGCATAGCCTTCGAGCACCACCAGCGGCAGCGCTTCGCTGATCGAGGACAGGACCAGCAACCCCACCTGCGGCAGCAGTGCATCGATGCGCTGGAATCCCAGGAAACGCACCGACTCGGCCAACCCCAGGCTTACGGCGAGGTCCTTGCATTCGGCGACATAGCCGGGATCCTCGTCCTCCGGTCCCGCGATCCAGCCCTGCGCCTCCGGCATCCGGTTGATCACGGTGCGCATGGCTCGGATGAACGTCTTCAGGTCCTTGATCGGCACGACCCGCCCGAGCAGGCAGAGGATCGCAGGCGGGTCCTGTGGTCGCAGCGCACGCAGCTTAGACAGGCGCGGCAGGTCGATGCCGTTCGGGATGTTGCGCGTGCGCTCGGCCGGGGCGCCGTCGGTCACCTGGCGCAGGCGATTGGTTTCGTAGAGGGCCACGATGTCGTCCGAGGCGCTGTAGCACATGCGGCCGAGCGACTCGAAGAAGCGGATCCACAGCGCGCGCAGGTAGCCGATCTCGGCCGGGTCCTTGCTGAAGGCGTCGCGGTTGTCCTTGATCCACTGGCTCTGGAAGAGGTCGATCTTCCTTTCCTTGGTGTAGATGCCATGCTCGGAAAGGATCACCGGGCGGCCGGTCTTCCACTTGAGCACCGCGGCGAGGAACCCCGCATAGCCCGTCGAGATCGTGTGGTACGCGCGCACCGGAAGCAGCGTGTCGGCGATGCGCGAAAGCATCCACAGCGGCTGGTGCATCATGCGGATCGTCCAGAAATAGTCGATGAACGAAGGGTCGCGCGAGAACTTGCGGTACTGGTCGGTGGTGTAGTCCCACGAGGCCCGGCTGTAGAGAAAGCTCGCGTCCGACAATTCGCCCGAGGACGAAAGCGCCGCGAGCGCTTCGCCGAGCACGGGCTCGCCCGCTGCGCTCGGCGCGCGGAAATAGGCATGCAGTCGCTCGACCAGCGCGTAGGTGGCCGGGTCGCCGGCCAGCGGGCGCACCGGCGGCTTGGCCGCCGGTGAATGGATGTAGTGGCGCTCGAGATGCACCACGTTGTCCGGCAGCTTGTACTTCATGTCGCCGTAGTCGGACTCCTGGCTGCCGATGAAGACCAGCGCGAAGCGGTACTCGGGGAAAGCTCGGATGACCTGGTTCACCCAGCTCGACACGCCGCCCGAAACGTAGGGGAAGGTGCCTTCGAGCAGCAGCGCGATATCGGCGTCCTTCGCCTGCAGCGCTTGCGCCGGCGGGCTGGCGGCGGGGAGGGCCGCGGGACTAGGCGGGGGCGCTGTCATGCGCGCTCCAGAAGTGGATTACCTGCGCCATGCGCTGCGTGTGCGCGCCCTGCGCGATGCGCCCGAGCAGCTGGCGCACGCGATCGAAGCGCCGCATGCGGTACGCGACTTCGGCGAGATACGGCAGCGCGCGCATTTCCGGCAGCCCGAACTCGATCGCGCGCGAGAACGCATGCCATGCCCTTTCGTACTGGCCGGCGAAAACGGCCAGCCGGCCGCCGAGCGCCCAGAGCGCCGCATCGTCCGGCGCGAAAGCGAGCGCGGCATCGAAATGGGCGCGTGCCTGCGCAGCCGCGTGCTTCTGCAGGTCGCCCTGCACGAGCCCCTGGTAAACGAGCTCCCAGTAGAGCTCGGCGAGCTCCTTGTCCGCGATCAGGCGGCCTGTCGGGTCGGCGCCTTCGAGTTGCGCGCGCGCGGCCTGGATGCGCGCGTTGATCCTTTTCTCCCGGCCGTCGAGGATCCCGTAGGCGACCAGGCGCACGTCGTCCGACGGGTCGGCCAACATGGAGCGGATCACGGGGTTTGCGACACGCGAAGGCAGGTCCTGGATCGAGAGCAAGGCGCGCATGCGCGTTTCGACCGGCGTAGCCGGGTCGCTTAGCTGCGCACGCACCGGACCGTGCGTATGCGGGGCATCGACGCGCTCGTCATGCGGTGCGTACTCCGGCGCGGCTTGTGTCGAGAAGACTTCCTTGGCGGCTTCCTTGCGCAGCAGTCGGGCGAGGAACCCGGTGACTAAAAGGCCGGGCACGCCGAGCACCGGCACGAAGAAGCCAAGCGAAAAGAAGAAGGCGAACCCCATTCGAGGCTGCTGGCGCGACGCGCCTGGCATGACCACGACCAGCAACGTGGCCGCGAGGGCGCTTGCGACGAAATGCGCGGCCAAATAGGCCGCCAACTGTTTACCTTCGACTCCGTAGCCCAGCAGTACCCAGAATCCCGCCGCCTCGAACGCGGTCGCTAAGAGTCCCAGGCTATAGGTGTACATCGTGGTCCTCGAGCATCAGCTTCAGCGTGACGAAGGGGTCCTCGTTGTCCAGCTGGAGGCTGTAGGGCGCGACCCGCGCGGCATCGAAGGTGAGCTGGTGGCGCTGGTCGAGGCCGGCTTCGAGCCTCGACATGCAGCCCTCCACGCCGGCCGGGCCCGCCAGCGGCATCAGGGTCAGGTACACGAGCCCGCGCGGCTGCGGGATCTCCCAGACGACATCGAGGTCGCGGAACTGCCGCCGGATCACCGCCGCGAAAGACGCGGTCTCCGGATGCGTGCCGAACTTCACCAGCATCAGCGAGGAGTACACCCCGGCCTGAACCCACATCCGGTGGCAGCGGTTGAGTTCATCCGCGAACTCCAGCGGGCATCCGGGCAGCGCGCGCTGCATGATGCGCGCGGCGCGCGACACCGCCAGCGCGTCGGCGTAGTACCCAAGCAGCACCGAAAGCGTGGCCAGCGCCTCCGCGTGCAGCGCAAGGAACGGCATCTGCTCCACGGCCAGCAGCGCCAGCAACCGGCCCTCGCTCGTCACTACCGGCGCCACGACGAGGTAGCGTGAATGCGCTGCGCCCCGCAGCTCGCTCATCTGCACGTGGCTGACTTCGCGCTTGGCGATGCAGTACGCGACCAGCGGATCGTCGACCGCTAGCGGGCGCGCTGCGCCGATCGCATTGAGGATCACGCTGTCGGGCTCGCCCGAGACGCAAGGATGGAAGCTGGCGACCTCGAGCTGGCAGAACTGCCCGAGCAGCTCGAGCATCTGGCCCAGGCCCGGATACATTTCCGGTTTTGCGGCGGCTTGCGCGGCCAAGGGCGCAGACCCGGCCTCGGGCGCAGCGGCGATGACGCGGATGCGCGCGAGCGCCGCGCGCAGCGTCACCGGGCGCGAGAACTGGTCCTGCTCGAGGCGATCGTGCGAAAGCATCAGCAGGTAGTGCTGGCGCGTGATGCGGTCCAGCCGCTCGTCGAGGTAGCGGGTCGACATCTCGAGGCGGCGCAGCCGCGCGGTCCACAAGCCGGCGAACTCGCCGCACACCATCGTGAGGATGAGCGCGCCGACGAGGCTCAGTGTGGGCGCTGGATTGGACACGACGCCCGCGTGCCGCGCATATAACCAGAGCGCCACGAGGACCGCGCAGGAAAGCAGGCCGGGCAGCACGCCGTAGCGCAAGGCCAGGATCACTGGAGCAAAGGCAAGCCACGGGAAATCCTCACGGATGAAGAACGGGTTGGCCGGGTCCGCCCAGTATGCGATCAACGCGGCCAGCAGCGTGAGCGCGAGCGTCTCGACCCAGACCCGCGCCGGTTGGCGGGTCGCGGTCAGCAGTCTTTCGAGATTCACGCGGCGCTGCTCACCTGCGCAGGTGCACCCCGGAAAGCAGTTCCCGCGCGAGCTTCTGCGCCACAGCCGAAAGCGCCTCCCGGCTCCACCCCGATTTTCCGCCGGCGGCCGAATAGACCACCGCGCCGCTGTCGAGATCGACGATGGTGAAGCTCAGGCCGACGGCGGGCTCGCCGTCCACGCCCACCTTGTAGCGCCATTCCTCGACGCTTCCACTGATGGCAAAGCGTGCTTTCTGTCCCTTGGCCCACGTCAACGCCTGGTCCTGCGCTTTGCGCTCGGCCGGATCGAACAGGCCCTCGGGGTTCATTGCCGACGGATACCGCTCGAGCTGCGCGACACCCATGGTGCGCAGGAGCGTTTCGGTGATCGCCTCGGCGCGCAGCCCGGCCTGCGGCGTCTCGGTGTGGTTGACGATGGGCAACAGGGCCCACCTGGCCGCCGGGTCCAGCCGCGCCTCGCGCGTGCGGTCGACGACCGTGCAGCCCGCCAGCAGCGCGCAGAGCGCACCGAGCACGCCAAGCCTGAGATTCCTCATTTTTCTTCTCCCGCATAAAGTCGATACGAATTCTTTCCAGCGTGCTTGGCCGTGTACATGGCGGCATCGGCGTGTTCCATGAGCGCTTGAGCGTCGTCGCCGTGCGCCGGGAAGAGTGCAATGCCCACGCTGGCCGAGAGGTGCGCTTGCGCGTTGCCGAGGTCGAAGGGACGGCTGACCACCGCCAGGACGCGTTCGGCGGCACGGCGCGCATCCTCCTCGCCATTGATCTGGCCGAGCAGCGCGACAAACTCGTCGCCGCCGATGCGCGCGAAGGTGTCGGCTTCGCGCAGCACCTGCTTGACGCGCGCGGCGAACTCCTTGAGCACGAGGTCGCCCGCGGCGTGGCCGTGCCTGTCGTTTACCGGCTTGAAGCCGTCGAGGTCCATGTACATGATGCCCATGGGCTGTTTCGTGCGCCGGGCCGCGGCGAGCGTCTGCTCGAGGCGGTCGAGCAGCAGGCGCAGGTTCGGCAGGCCGGTGAGCGTGTCATGCAGGGCGAGGCGCTCGATCTTCTCCTGGAGCTTGCGTCGCTCGCTGATGTCGATGGTCTGCGAGATCAGGTGATTCGGTTGGCCTTCCGCATCGCGCATCAGCGAGACGTTGACCTGCACCCACACGGCATGGCCGAGCTTGTGCACGTAGCGCTTCTCGATCTGGTACGTGTCGCGTTCACCGTGGAGCAGCTCGCGCAGGCGTTCCGGGGCAATGGCCTGGTCGTCGGGATGCGTCAGGTCCCGGAACGAGAGCCTGAGCAGCTCTTGCTGGCTGTAACCCGTGATGCGGCTCAGGGCGGGATTCACTTTCAGCCAATGCCCTTCGGTGTCCGCGATGGCCATGCCCACCGGTGAGCTTTCCATGGCGCCGCGGAACCGCTCTTCGCTCTCGCGCAGCGCGTTGGTGGCGCGCACGCGCTCGGTGATGTCGCGATTGGTGCCCACCATGCGCGCCGCGAAGCCCTCGGGCGTGCGCTCGACGACCCGCCCTTCGCTCACGATCCAGATCGGGATGCCTGCAGCGGTGCGGACGCGATGCTCGACCCGGTAGTGCGACACCGGCCCTTTGAGCGCGGCGGCGACCGCCGCCTGCACGGCCGCCCGATCCTCCTCTGGCACCAGGCCGGTCAGCGAGGCCATGGTTTCGGTCGAGGGGCCCGGCTCGCCGCCGAGAAGCGCGGCCCATGCGTCCGAAAGCTGGATCTGCCCCGAACGGACGTCGTAATCCCAGAGCACGAGGCGCGAGGCATCCATGGCCAGCGCAAGCTGGTCCTTGGCGGCCGCCGCTTCGTCGCGCGCCACCGCGCGCTCGGCCGATTCGAGTTCTATCGCGGCGCGCGCCTTGGCCAGCTCCGCCGTGCGCTCGCGCACGCGCGCCTCCAGCCGGTCCTGAGCCTGGCGAAGCTCCTCTTCGTGCGCGCTGAGGTTGCGCAGCATCGTGCGCAGCGAAGCCGAGAGCTGGTCGATTTCCGCATACCCGCCGGCGGAGGGAATCTGCACGCGCCGGTTGCCGCGACTGACCGCATCCGCCGCGCGGCTGATTTCGGTGAGCGGCCGGCTCACGCGCGAGGCGATCCACCAGCCGAGCACGATCGCGAGCAGCGCAACCAGTCCGCCGGCCAGCGCGATGCGCTGCTGCAGGAGGCGCACCGGGGCGAACGCGTAGTCGGCGCGCTGGCGGGCGATCACGCTCCATCCGAGTCCGCGGTACTCGCCGAACCCGCGCGTGGTGCTGCTGCCGGTGAGGTAGGTATCGCCGTCAGGCCACCGCTCGAGCTTCGCTTCGTGGAAGCGCAGCTGAGAAGGGGCGAGTTCGTCGCGCGAGAGCTTCGTGCCGGTCATGCCCTTGGGCCCAAGCAGCACCAGTCCTTCGGACGAAACCACCAGCACCTCGTAAGGGTTCTCAGGCTGCGCGTAGCTTTCGATCGAATCGCGCAGCCGCGCGGCCCATTCCCAGCTGACGTGCGCGCCCAGCGTGCCGGTGACCCTGCCTTTATCACCCAACGGATAGGCCACATCCACGAACCGCGGAGGACCGTTGCCCACCCGCGGCAGGAGCTTGGCCAGCAGCTTGGCGTCATGCACGTCGCCGACGAACGGCCCGTTGAGCGCGCCCTTGAACCACGGCCGCGACGAAACGTCCTGGCCCTCGAGCAGGCCGTCGAGGGCAAGCACGACGCGGCCGCCGGCGTCGGTGTAGCCGATCCACGAATAGTCGGGCATCGAGCGCTTGAGCTCGTTGACCGTCGCGCGGCGCCAGCCCGGGTTGGCCGGCCCGTTGAACGCCGCATCGAGGTTGGCGAGCATGCCGATCTCGGAGAAGCGCTCCGCCATTCCCGTGTCGAGCTTGTCGCGCATTTCGATCGAAAGGCGCGTGAGGTAGCGGCCGATCTCCTTGCGTGCGAGGTTGGTCGCAAGCTCGCCGATCAGGAAAGCGAGCGCGGCCGCAAGGAGTACCGCAAACAGGCCGAAGCCGGTTGCAAGCCGGAACCGCAGGCTTCGCGAAGCGTCCCACGCACCCGAAGCGGCCGTCCCGCTTTCCGCCAGCTCAGTACCGGTCGAAGAGATACTCATACCGCAGGCCGTACTCCAGGATGGATGCGCCGCTCGAGCCCCCGCCGCGCGCCCGATTCCAGTAGAGGGAAAGGTGGTCCGCGCCGAAAACGCTCCCCCCGGCGCCGAGCAGCGCATTGTAGCCGCTGCCCGCGAGAGAGCTGCTCGTGCGCGCAAAGCTTACATAGGGACGGATCGCGCGCGAGTAGCCCTCGCGGATGCTTTCGCCGAAACCGATCCCGGCCCCGAGGATGCGCGAATTCTGCGGGACGAAGAACGCTGCGCCAGGCACGATGCCTGCGGGGGTCAGCTGCGCGGTGCGCGCGTCGTCGTTGCCCTCCGCGCTGAAACGGTAGTTCGCCGCAGTCAGCCGCAGGGTGACGTCCGGGTAGTCTATGCGCACGCGGTGGCCGACCTCGCCTTCGAGCGCACTCCCGCCACCCAGGTGAGATCCGTTCTGCGTCTGGTAGCGCATGCGCCTCACCGCGCCGGAAAAGTACTCGCGCTTGGCGAACGCATAGGCGACGCGCGCCGCGACCTCGTCCTTGGAACCCGCGAGCGCGAGCGCCGTCGAGTCGAGCGTGCGCTCGTTGCGCCCGAAGGAAAGCAGCGTGGAGAGGCCGCGGCCCCACTGCGTGAAGACGCTCGTGCGCAGCGACGTCTGGGCCGCGAAGGCGTCGCGCTCGCCGACGCCGGCCTCGACCCAGCCGGTGTCGAGCATCCGGCGAAGCGTGATGCGCGTTTCCCGGTCCCTCGAGGGAATCGAGGCGAACACGAGTGTGCCCGTGACCGACTGCGACGCCTCGCGCCATTCGAGCGCGAGGCGAAGCCGCGGCGTCACCCAGACCTGTGCGGCGAGCTCGCGCGGCTGCGAGCGCACTTCGCCGCGCAGCGAATGCAGCGCGCCCCCGACGAGGCGGTTGGCGCCGGCGAGCAGCGAGTCGGCCAGCTGGAGGTGCAGCGAGTCGTCCTCCGGCCGGCGCATTTGCTCATCGAAGGCCAGGGTCTGCGCCAGGCGCACTTGCTGGGTGAGTCTCGCAAGCTCGATGCGATTGGAGCGCGGGATCGTATCGGTGCGATCGGCAAGGAGCTTCTCCGCCGCCTCGACATTGTTTTCGCCAAGCGCCACCGCGGCCGCGGCCCATCCGGGCGCAGCGAGCTTGCGCCCGTACTGAAGCCACATCCAGGCCTTCGCGTTCGAGTACTGCTCGCCCGAAATCGCCCAGGACAGCACCAGCTCCTTCACCGCGGCCGAGCGGTTCCTTTCGTCGGGCGCGCCTTCGCCGCCACTGCCCGGCGCGAAGTCGCGGCGCATGAGGTCGCGCACCACCGCGAGCGCCGTGTCGGCGGGCGCCAGCGTGAGCGCAAGACGCGCAAGCGTTTCGCGGAAGGATCGATCCAGCTGCGGCCGATCGGCCTGCGGGCGATCCGGCTGGCCCGCGTTCTGCGCGTGCATCCTGCGCACGACGCCCCAGGCCTGGCGGCGCACGCGCGCCGATTCGCCGGCCTGGCCGGCCTGCTCCAGCGCATCGGCATAGCCCATGAGGCCGAGATAGTCGCCGGGACGGCTGCGAGCAAGCCGTGCGTGGAATGGCAGCGCGCGCCTCGGATCGCCGAGCGTCGTCCACCCGGCGGCCTGCAGCGACCACAACTCCGGGTCCGCCGGTGAAGCACGCGCGATTTCTTCGAGCTGCCTGCGCAGCGCCGGCGGGTCCTTGGAATCGATCAACAGCCAAGCGAGCGCGGTCTTCAGCTCCGCGTTCTGCGGGGCGATGGCGATCGCACGCTCGAGGTCCGCGCGGGCGCCCTTGAGATCGGCTTCGGCTTGCCTGAATTGGGCGCGCAGCGAATAGAAGTACGGGATCGACGCGAACACCTTCTCGCCCTCGGCGTCCACGCCCGCATACAGGCGCCGCATCTGCACGAGATCGCGGCGGTCCCAGCGGATCTCGAGCGCCGAGAGCAGCAGGCCCGGTGAGCGGAAGCGCTCGAAGCCGAATTCGGCCACCTTCGCGGCTTCCTCCGGGTGCTGTTCGCGCAGCAGCGTCACCAGCCGGTCGAACTCCCCGGACTCGGCCTCCTTGCGCGTGGACAGCGCCCGGTAGGCGTAGATCGCGGATTCGTCTTCCTGCAGCCGCCATGCAAGGTCGCCGAGCAGGTCCCAGTAGTCCCCGGCTTCACGCCGGATCTGCGTGCGCGAGTCGTTCAGGAGCTGGTGGGCATCGCGAAACTTGCCCGCGAGCACTAGCAGCGTAGCGGTACGGATCAGGCGCTCTTCGTTCGGACCCTGCAGCGCGATCAGCTGCAGGTAGAACGCGATGGCCCGGTCGCGCTCGCCCGAGCGGTCGGCGAGGCTCGCGGCAAGCTCCAGCGCGAGCGCTTCGCCGGTAGACGCGAAGCGCGCCGCGAACCAGGCGATCCCGTCGCGCGGACGGCCCAGCCGCTCGTACAGGGCGGCGAACTCCCGGAGTTCCTCCGGCCGCGCGCCTTTTCGCTCGACCTTGTGGCGCATGGCGAGGAACAACGCCTCGTCGGCACCCAGTCCCGGCGCGAGACGCAACACGCCCTGCCAAGCTTCCTCGCGCCCGCCGCGTTGCGCGAGATAGAGCCATTGCTCCAATGCTTCGGCGGGCTTGCGCGACCATTCAGCGACCCGCGCCAGCTTCTCGCGCCAAGCGAGGTCGTCGGGACGCTGCGCCACCGCGGACTGCGCGACACGGAAGGCGTCCTCGACGTTGCCGTTGGCGAGGAAGACCTCGTAGGCGAACGTGTAGACGCGCTCATCGTACGGGCGCATCGCCGGCCGCTTCGCGGCCTCCTGCGCATGCGCGCTCGGCACCAACCACTCGGCGAGCCTTTGCATCAGCCGGGCGGGCAGGGACGCCGCGGGCGGGCGCGTCACGCCCGGCCAGAGCAGGCGCTTCATCCATCGCTCGGCTACGTCCGGCCGTCCGGAAGCCAGCGCGAGCTGGACGACGGCGAGGATGGTTTCCTCGTCCTGCGCGAGGCTGCCGAGCTGGCCTTCGGCCGCGGCAATCGCCTCGGCCAGCAGGTTGCCCGACTGCAGTGTGCGCAGGCCTTCGAGGAAATAGGTTCTTTCGTCCGCTTGGCCCGTGGCGTAATTGCGCGCCGAAAACCACAGGTCGGCCGCAAGCCGGTAGTCGCCTTCGCCGAGCATCTCGCGCGCGCTCTTCGCGAACCACAGCGGATCGCGCTCGAGCGCCGACAGCCGCGTGTAGATCGCCCGTCGCAAAAGGGGGTCCTTTGCGCCGCGCGCAAAGCCGGCGATCCTGGCAAGTTCGTCGCGCGTCCAAGGTTCGCCGATGCGCGGTCCGATGAAGGCCGCCCGCGCGGGCCCCTCGGGCAAGGCCTCCACATGCATCATCAGCGCGCGCCGGCGGATGACGGGATCCGCATGCTTTTCGAGCGGCGCGATGAGGCGCAGGGCTTCACTCAGGCCGCCTTGCGAAAGCCGTGCGCCTGCGAGGAGGAGCGCCGTATCGACGTTACCGGGTTCCTTGCGGTGCAGGTTGACGAGGTACTGCACCGTGAGCGGATCGTCGCGGCGCGCCTTGTTCACACGCTCGAGCAACTCCTGCTTGGGGTAGAGCACCAGCAGCGCGGCCGCGATCAAGACAGCCAGGCCGAGCGTCGCCGCGGGAGAGATCAATCGCAGGCGCGGGCGGATCCTCGCACCCGGGCGCACCTGTGCCTGCGCGTCAGGGGCAGCGGACGTCGAGACGGGTTGCGCCATTGCGGTCGGGCTGGAAGAGGCCGCTCTTGGCGGGGGCTAGGTCCTTGCCCGCCGCGCTCACGCGGCAGCGCCCGAGGTTGGCGACGCGGAACTCCACAGGGCCATGGCCAGCGAGCGCGAACGCGAAGCCGTTTTCACGCCGCTCGAAGGAGGTGATCCGGGCGTTGGATTCCGCGAGCACCGGGACCGCCGCGCCGCCAGAAGCCACGCCGAAGCGCGCTTCGTCGGCGTGCAGGTGGATGTAAGTGGAGTCGCCGTGCTTCGCGTAACCGGCCACGCCGCTGCCCGCGGGGTTGCCCAGCGCCGCCGGCACGCGGAGCGTGCGTAGCGTCTGCATGCCGCGCGCCAGCCAAGTGCCGTCGAGCGCGCGCGCGATTACGACCTGCTGGAAATCATTGACGCGCGCAATGTAGTCCGAGGCGTAGACCGGGAAGAGCGGCTGCGCCATCGCCCATTGGTAGACCTTGTGCAGCGCCACCAGCGAAGCCGTCTTGGTCGTCGAATACATGTGGTAGTAGATGTTGACCGGCTTCAGGCGCCGCGGCGATTCGGTCAGCTCGAACGTCTCGATCACGCGCTCGAAGCCATAGAACGGTCCTTCCCACAGGCTCGTGTAGACGTTCTCGTTCTGGTTCGGCGCATACACCTGCAGGTGCCGGCCGCGCGGGATGCCAAGCGGCGAGACGAGCGTGATCGACGGGTCGGCGCGCGTAATCAGCGTGTCGCCGCCATTCATGTTGAACACCCCGGCCGCTTCGGTATGGGCCAGCGGCTCTTCGTCGGGATTGCAGTCACCGGTCCAGAGGAAGACCTTGGTGCGCTTGCCGGGCGGCGCGAGCACCTTGTCGATGTAGTCGATCGAGCCCTGGATCTCCACTTTGGGGTCGTAGGCGTAGTTGGCGATCTTGAGCGAATAGATCTCGGATGCGGAGACGTTCTGCGGTCCGCTGGCCGAGCGCTGCCAGCGGAACGGATGCGAGAACGAGTGGCTGGCGATCTCGACTGTGTCGAGCGCGAAAATCCTGCGGGCGATCGCCTCCAGCGCGCGTGACTGCTCGGGATAAAGGCCCCGCGTCGAGGTTTCGCCCTGGATGATCGAGATCGTGTGCGGCAGTCGATAGCGACCGAGGATGTCGTTGAGGAGGACTTCGCCCGAGTACGGCGCGCCGCGGGTTTCGGCGCGGCTGGCAAACCCGTCGCCATCAATGTGCGCGAGCAGCAGGCGGCGGCCGTTTTCGGTCGTCACGTCGGGCACAGGCATGTCCGGCAAGGCGAGCGCGCGCTTGTAGAACGCGAAAGGGTCGACGATCCAGCGCTTGGAAGTCGTGCCCGGCAGTGTCGTCACGTCGTATGGGAAGAGCGCATAGCCGCCCCAGCCGGTAAACGCCACCGCATCCATGCGCTCGGTGCCGCGGCCCGCGAGCGAGAGCAGGGGCACGCCGCCGGGGCTGCCCTTTGCGACAGTGAGCGCGAGGAAGCTGCGGCGCTCCGGAAAAGGCTCGAGCTCGAAGCCGACGATCGGGTCGCGATGCGCGATGCGCAGCGGTTCGAGGGCCGACTGCTGCGCGCCGAGCGTGAGACCCAATGCGGCTGCGCGCGCAGGGTCGATCCGGAAACCCAGGTCGCCGAGGATCGCCACGCGCACGCCCGATTCCATCTGTTTGCGCAGCCAGGCGAAAAGCCGGTCCTGCGTGCGCGAGTTGTCGGTAAAGCGCGTGACGATGCCCGCGACGCGGCCGGCCAGCGCGTAGGCCGGCAGGTCCTCGCTCGCCTCGACATACTCGACGACATAGCCCAGGTAGTTGAGCGGCATTGCAGCGACGCGATGCGCATCGAGATAGATCAGCTGGTCGGCCTTGGTGAGCTTCTCGTAGAGCATGAGGATCTTGCGCGGCATGACTTCGATCGTCCCTACCCCGAGGATGTCGAGCTCGGGCGTCGTCACCCATGGCACGAATCCATCGGCCGCAATGCGCCGCGCGGTCGCGCGCGCGAGCTCCCGGTCCGCGGCGGGCACGTAGTCGATGAAGATCGCCGGCAGCTTGTACTCGGCCTGCACGCGCTTCATCTGGCCGGTGAGCCATTCCCGGTCCGCGGGCGGCACTTCGCCGTACTTCTTCGCGCCGTGGTCGTACTTCCGGTACAGCGATTCGGCCGCGACCGCGTAAGCGAGGCCATGCACCCTGGGCAGGATCTCGAAGCCCCGGTTGAACATCAGCTTCGCGTCCGGATATTTCTGCTTCATTCGCGTGATCACCGCGGCGAGCCCAGCCTCCTGCCGCGCGCGCTCGGCGTCTGTCTTGGCCACCAGGTGGTACGAATCGAGCGTGTCGATGAAAAAGCCGCGAAACCCGCGTTCCCAGAGAGGGCGCACGATGGTCTCGACGAAGAATTCAGCCCACGCCGGATGCGACTGGTCGATGACGGCGCTGTCGAACGCC
Source organism: uncultured Bordetella sp. (assembly GCA_964652785.1). Taxonomy (GTDB): domain Bacteria; phylum Pseudomonadota; class Gammaproteobacteria; order Burkholderiales; family SG8-39; genus SZAS-79. The sequence goes on along the minus strand of CAZZDV010000023.1, from coordinate 11,667 downwards.
GCATTCACGCCAATCTTCCAGCCCGAAGGGATCTGCTTGAAGTAAGTGCGGCTCGGGTGGACCTCGCCAAGGCTCACATACGCGAACCAGGCGGTGCGCTTCGCGGCAGGCAGGGGGCGTGGCGCGTGGTCGGGCTCGAGCACGACTGCGTCGAAGGCCGCCAGCTCCTCCATCGGCGGCGAGGCGCCGTAGAAGAGGGCCACGGAAAGCGCGGCTGCGGGCCCCTGGGCAATTGCGGGCAGGGGAAGTGCCAGCATCAATGCGAGAACGAGTCGGGCGAGCATGTGCCTAAATCTTACACTATACGAGGTAAAACAATGCCTTACGTTGTGGGCAGTGAAGACCGCAAAATTGACGTTAACGTAAACGTCAAGTAGTATCCGCGGATCCGGGTGCGCGGTTCAGCGACGCGCGTATAGACTGCAATTTTCCGCGCGAGCCCCATCGCGCGGGCCACTGCGGGGCCTGCAATGACCGACCTGAGCGACTCGAAAAACCTCGTCTACAAGGCGAAGCACAAGATCCGCTTCGTCACCGCGGCCAGCCTGTTCGACGGGCACGACGCGTCGATCAACATCATGCGCCGCATCCTTCAGGGCTCGGGATGCGAGGTGATCCACCTCGGGCACAACCGGTCGGTCGATGAAGTGGTCACGGCGGCGCTGCAGGAGGACGTGCAGGGCCTGGCGGTGTCCTCCTACCAGGGCGGCCACCTCGAGTACTTCAAGTACATGATCGATTTGTTGCGCAGCCGCGGCGGCGAGCGCATCTTGGTGTTCGGCGGTGGCGGCGGCGTGATCGTGGCCGAAGAGATCGCCGAGTTGCACGCGTACGGCGTCGAACGCATCTACTCGCCCGAGGACGGCCAGAAGATGGGCCTGCAGGGCATGATCAACGACATGCTCGCGCGCTGCGACTTCGACACCGCGCAGTACGCACCGAAAACGCTGGATGCCCTCAGAAAAGGCGAGCGCCGCGCGCTCTCCCAGCTCATCACCTCGATCGAAGCCGGGACGCTCGACCCGAAGCTCAGGCAAGCGCTCGATGCGGCTGCGGCAACGAAGGCCGTGCCGGCGCTCGGCATCACCGGCACCGGCGGCGCGGGCAAGTCCTCGATCACCGACGAGCTCGTGCGCCGCTTCCGTCTCGACCAGGGCGACAAGCTCAGGATCGCGGTGATCGCGGTCGATCCGTCACGCCGCAAGACCGGTGGCGCGCTGCTCGGCGACAGAATCCGCATGAATTCGATCCAGACCGAGAACGTGTTCATGCGCTCGCTCGCGACGCGTGCTTCAGGCGCTGAGATCTCGGCCTCGTTACCCGGCGCAATTGCCGCGTGCCGGGCCGCCGGCTTCGATCTCGTGATCGTCGAGACCTCGGGCATCGGGCAGGGCGACGCAGCCATCGTGCCGCATGTGAATGCCTCGCTCTACGTGATGACGCCCGAATTCGGCGCCGCGAGCCAGCTCGAGAAGATCGACATGCTCGATTTCGCCGATTTCGTCGCGATCAACAAATTCGACCGCAAGGGCGCGGACGACGCGCTGCGCGACGTGCGAAAGCAGGTCCAGCGCAATCGCGAGGCCTTCAAACAGGCGCCGGACGCGATGCCGGTGTACGGCACGATCGCTTCGCGCTTCAACGACGACGGCGTGAGCGCGCTCTACCAGGGGATCGTGGAGAAGCTCACGGACTTCGGCCTCGAGCTCGCGCCGGGCAAGCTGCCGAAGATCGCGGGCAAGACCGCATCCGGCGTGAACGTGGTGATTCCGCCGCGGCGCGCGAGGTACCTCTCGGAGATCGCCGAAAGCGTGCGCGGTTACCTCGCAAAGTCCGAGGACCAGGCGCGCATTGCGCGCGAGCGCCAGCAGTTGGTCGCATCCAGCGCGATGCTGGAGAAGGCCGGAAAAGCCGTCACCGACCTCGCGCCACTGATCGAGGAGAAGGACCGCGCGCTGGAAGCTCGCTCGAAGAAACTCATCGAGATGTGGCCGGATACGCTCAAGGCCTACTCGGGTGAAGAGTACGTGGTGAAGATCCGCGACAAGGAAGTGCGCACGAAGCTTACTTCCACCTCGCTCTCCGGCACCAAGGTGCCCAAGGTCGCATTGCCCAGGTACGCAGACCACGGCGAGATCCTGCGCTGGCAGCTGCGCGAGAACGTGCCCGGGTCCTTCCCGTACACCTCCGGCGTTTTTGCCTTCAAGCGCGAGAACGAGGATCCAACGCGCATGTTCGCGGGCGAGGGCGATGCGTACCGGACGAACCGACGCTTCCACCTGCTTTCCAAGGACATGCCCGCCAAGCGGCTGTCCACGGCATTCGATTCGGTGACGCTATACGGCTTCGATCCGGACGAGCGCCCGGACATTTACGGCAAGGTCGGTAACTCCGGGGTCTCGATCGCCACGCTCGAAGACATGAAGGTGCTGTATTCGGGCTTCGACCTGACCGACACGAACACCTCGGTGTCGATGACGATCAACGGCCCGGCGCCGACGATCCTCGCCATGTTCTTCAATACCGCGATCGACCAGCAGGTCGACAAGTTCAAGGCGGACAACGGCCGCGAGCCGACAGAGGACGAGTATTCGAAGATCCGCGATTGGACCCTGGCAACGGTACGCGGGACGGTGCAGGCCGACATCCTCAAGGAGGACCAGGGCCAGAACACCTGCATTTTCTCGACCGAGTTCTCGCTCAAGGTCATGGGCGACATCCAGGAGTATTTCGTCCGCCACCAGGTGCGAAATTTCTACTCGGTGTCGATCTCCGGATATCACATCGCCGAGGCGGGCGCGAACCCGGTCAGCCAGCTCGCGTTCACGCTCTCGAACGGCTTCACGTTCGTCGAAACGTACCTCGCGCGCGGCATGCACATCGACGATTTCGCGCCGAACCTCTCGTTCTTCTTCTCCTACGGAATGGACCCGGAATACACGGTGATCGGCCGCGTGGCGCGCCGCATCTGGGCAGTGGCGATGAAGAACCGCTATGGCGCGAACGAGCGCAGCCAGAAGCTCAAGTTCCACTCGCAGACCTCGGGCCGCTCCTTGCACGCGCAGGAGATCTCGTTCAACGACATCCGCACGACGTTGCAGGCGCTGGTGTCGACTTACGACAACACGAATTCTCTGCACACCAACGCCTACGACGAGGCGATCACCACGCCGACCGAAGAATCCGTGCGCCGCGCGATGGCGATCCAGATGATCATCAACCGCGAATGGGGCCTCGCCAAGAACGAGAACCCGAACCAGGGCGCGTTCGTGATCGACGAGCTCACCGACCTCGTCGAGGAGGCCGTGCTCAAGGAATTCGAGGCGATCTCGGCCCGGGGCGGCGTGCTCGGCGCCATGGAAACCGGCTACCAGCGCGGCAAGATCCAGGAAGAGTCGATGTACTACGAGCACAAGAAGCACGACGGCTCTTACCCGATCGTCGGTGTCAACATGTTCCGCAACCCGCACTCGGAAGACACGCCTCAGAGGATTGAGCTCATCCGATCGACCGAGGACGAGAAGCAATCCCAGCTCACGCGCCTGCGCGGCTTCCACAAGACGAACGCCAAAGAATCCGCCGCGATGCTGGAGCGGCTTCAGAAAGCCGTGATCGCCAACGAGAACGTCTTCGCGGTCCTGATGGACGCGGTGCGCGTGTGCTCTCTCGGCCAGATCACCCACGCGCTCTTCGAAGTCGGCGGCCAGTACCGCCGCAGCATGTGACCCGATTAATTTTTTAGACGCGCAGGACGACTTTGCCGAAGTGGTTGTTGGCCTTCATGCAGGCCAGTGCCGCGGGCGCTTCTGCCAGGCCGAAGGTGCGGTCGATCGGGAGCTTGAGCTTGCCGGCGACGACGCACGAGCACTTGGCTGGGCTGCGGTTTCGGCGCAGGGACTTCGCTCACTTCAACCCCGTTGGGCGTTACGACCGCTTGCTTTCATGGAACCTCCGGAGATTCACCTACAGGGGCGGCAGTGTACCGGCTGGCATGCGAAACTTCCGCCCGGAGATCCAAGGAGCAAGACCATGTCGAAAAGCTTTTCCGTCGCAAGACTCGCCGTCGCCGCGCTGCTGGCGCTGGCGACTTGCCTTGCACACGCGCAGCCTTCGTTCGCCACCAGGCGCGCAGAGTTCGCGGACAAGCAGATCACTTCGCGCGGCCTGGAGCTGATCGCGAATACGCCGGCAAGGTTCGCGGGAGTCATCAAGGCCGAAGCCGTTTCCACGGGCGAAATGGTGCGTGCCGCGGGCGTGAAGCCCGAATAGCGATGCAAAGG
>CAZZDV010000023.1:0-7287 GCA_964652785.1 uncultured Bordetella sp. | reverse complement strand
CCACGGGCGAAATGGTGCGTGCCGCGGGCGTGAAGCCCGAATAGCGATGCAAAGGCTGCTGCTGCTTTCCAACTCGCGCAATCCCGGCGGCGGGTGGCTGGACCATGCCGAGCCGCTCATCCGCGGATTCCTCGGCGAAGGCCGGGTGTCGATCCTGTTCGTGCCCTTCGCGGCGGTGACGATCACTTTCGATGCGTATGTTGCCATGGCTGCCAAGCGCTTTGCACGCATGGGTCATGCAGTGACCGGCGCGCATCGCACTACGCCGGCGTCGATCCGCAAGTTCGACGCCATCGTCGTCGGCGGAGGCAATACGTGGCAACTGCTCGCCGAGGCGCGCTCGCGCAAATGGCTCGCGCCGATCCGGGCGCGCGTCAAGGCCGGGATCCCGTTCGTGGGCTGGAGTGCAGGCGCGAACCTCGCCTGCCCGACGATCCGCACGACGAACGACATGCCGGTCATCGACCCGCGCGGCTTCGGGGCGCTGGGGGTGGTGCCATTCCAGATCAACCCGCACTACACCGACAAGACGATGAAGGGCCACGGGGGCGAATCGCGCGACGACCGTATCGAGGAGTTCCTCAAGGTCAATCGCGCTGTCACCGTGCTCGGCCTGCGCGAAGGCAGCCTCGTTCGCGTGGAGGGCGAGCGCGCGAAGCTGCTCCTCGGGCCGGGGGCGCGACTTTTCAGGCACGGCCGAAGGGCCCGTGACCTCAAGGCGGGCGCGGATGTCTCGGGGCTTTTGCGCATCGGGCGGAGCTGACTTTGTTGAACATTCATGTGCGGAGGGTGTCTACCCGTGCGGTCTGCACGCCAGTTTAATTTCCTAAAATGGCAATATAAAGATGAATCCGTCCGACATTTCGCATACTTCCGGCCAGCTGCGCATCGGCCAGCCGGTGCAGCGCCTCGAGGACCAGGCCCTGCTTACCGGCACCGCGCGCTTCATCGATGACCTCGAACTGCCCGGGGCCGCGCACGCTGCGTTTGTGCGGTCGCCGCATGTACATGCGCGCGTGTTATCCGTCGACATCAGCGCGGCTGTAGCGGCGCCCGAGGTGCTCGGCGTGTTCACGGCAGCCGATCTTGCCGCCGCAGGGCTCAAGCCGATGAGCACCAGCGTAGTGCAGAAGAATCGGGACGGCAGCCCGGTGCCGCCTGCAGAACGGCCGGTACTGGCCGGCGAGCGCGTGCGCTTCGTCGGTGAAGCGGTCGCGATGGTGGTCGCATCCACCCGCCGCGCCGCGCGCGATGCGGCGGAACTCGTCCGCGTCGAGTATGAGGAACTCGAGGCCGTTACCGATGCGCGGGCCGCGCTCAAAGTCGGTGCAGCGAGTGCGCGAGAGGACGCGCCCGGCAACGTCGCGCTGGACTGGGAGGGCGGCGACCGCAAAGGCGCCGATGAAGCGTTTGCCAGGGCCGCGCATGTGGCGCGACTCGACCTCGTGGTCAACCGGGTCTCTGCCGCGCCAGTCGAAACGCGCGGCGCAGCGGGCCTGTTCGATCCGAAGAGCGGACGCTACACGCTCTATGCGCCTACGCAAGGCAGCAAGGCCATCCAGGCCGACATCGCCTCCACGGCTCTCGTCGAAGACCCACGCGCCCTGCGCGTGATCACTCCGGAGGTCGGCGGATCGTTCGGCGTAAAGATCTCCGCCTATCCGGAGAAAGTCGCGGTGCTGTTTGCCGCGAGGCAGCTCGGCCGACCGGTGAAATGGTTCGCGGATCGCTCGGAAGCCTTCCTCACCGACGGCGCCGCGCGCGACCATTTCATGCAGGGGGAACTCGCGCTCGATGCCGAGGGCAGATTCCTCGCCGTGCGCGCCCGCGTCGTGTCGAACACTGGCGCCTACATCACTGCCAGTGCCTTCAGCATCCCCACTTCGGGCGGCACGCGCTGCATTACCGGCGTCTACGCGATCCCCTGCTACCACGCGCAAACGCGGATCGCCTTCACCAACACGGTGCCGATCGCGGCCTATCGCGGCGCGGGCAAGCCGGAGTTCACTTACCTGATCGAGCGGCTGGTCGACTGCGCGGCGCGCGAAACCGGTCGCGACCTGGCCGAACTTCGCCGCCTGAACATGGTTACGCCCGGGCAGATGCCCTGGACCACGCCCGTGGGTCTCGTCTTCGATTCGGGCGAGTTTGCGAAGAACATGGATGACGCTCTTGCACTGACCAATCGCGCCGGGTTCGGCGGCAGGCGCGCGCAATCCGCCGCGCGCGGAAAACTGCGCGGCTACGGGTTCTCGGTCTACCAGGAGCCGGACGGCTATTACGAAAGCCATGTCGGCGCGACTTTCGACGCCGACGGCATCCTCACGCTGGCGGTGAGCGCGACCACCAACGGGCAGGGGCACATGACGACCTTCAAGCAAGTCGTTTCGCAGCAGCTCGGCCTGCCGCAGGAGCGCATCCGTTTCGTCTACGGCGACAGCGACCAGACCGGCGTCGGCATGGGCTCGGTCGGCTCGTGCGAGACCACAGTGACCGGCACGGCGATCGTTCACTGCGCGCGCATCATCATCGACAAGGGCCGCAGGATCGCGGCGCACCTGCTCGAAGCACCGGCGGGTGACATCGAGTTCGAGGTCAACGATGAGGGCGGTGCTTTCGTGATCGCCGGCACCGATCGCCGCATGAGCATCGTCGAAGTCGCGCGCGCTGCGCATGCTCGCCAACTGCCGCCCGAGATCGCGCCCGGGCTCGAAGCCGCGGATTTCTACAAGCCGACGGCCTACAGTTTTCCCTCGGGCTGCCATGTGTGCGAAGTCGAAGTCGATCCAGACACCGGCGAGGTCGACCTTCTAAGCTATACGGCGGTCAACGATTTCGGCGTGGTCGTCAACCCCATGCTGCTCGAAGGCCAGGTGCACGGCGGCGTCGTGCAGGGCATCGGGCAGGCGTTGATGGAAGAGCTGCGGCATGACGCGCAATCCGGGCAGCTGCTCACCGGCAGCTTCATGGATTACGCGATGCCGCGTGCCGGCGACGTGCCTTCGTTCGGCTGGGCGCGCAACGAGGTGCCCTGCAAGACGAATCCGCTGGGCGTCAAAGGCGTGGGGGAATCGGGATGCACGGCGTCGCTCGCGTGCGTGATGAATGCGGTGATCGACGCGCTTTCAGTGCGCGGCGTCAGAAGCCTCGACATGCCCGCCACGGCGGAGCGCGTGTGGCAGGCCCTTGCCGAGGCACGGGGCTGATGGCGGACGCGTCCGACGCGCGTCTGGCCGAGATCGAAGCCAAGCTCACGCTGGCCGAGGATCTGCTCGAGACCCTCAACCGCGCCGTTTACCGCCAGCAGCAGCACATCGACCGGCTGGAGCACGAACTGCGGACACTGCGCGATCAGGTCGAAGCCGCTGCTTCGGCGAGCGAACCCAGAACGGCGGCGGACGAAGTGCCGCCGCACTACTAGGAGCGTTACTTCGGGTACGGGCTGGTGCGTGCCGCCGAGCGGCCGGTGGGGCGTCCGTCGCGCTTGGCGTGGCCGCCGAATCCTTCGCGTTGGCCTGCATGCGCGGGCTTGCCGTAGCTCTTGCCGCCGCCGGGACGCGCGCCGCGGGGTGCGGGCTTCGAGAACGCACGCATCTTCGGCTCCAGACCGGCGATCGCAGTCACTTCGATCTTCTGGGTCGTGAAGCGCTCGATGTTCTTCACCATGTAGTGGTCGCGTACGTTGGCAAAGCTGATCGCGACGCCATTGCGCCCCGCGCGGCCGGTGCGGCCGATGCGGTGCACGTAGTCCTCGGCCTGGGTGGGCAGGTCGTAGTTGATGACGTGCGAGATTCCCTGCACGTCGATGCCGCGCGCCGCCACGTCGGTGGCGACCAGCACCTTGAGCGTGCCGCGGCGCAGCGCCTGCAGCGTGCGGTTGCGCGCGCCTTGGTTCATGTCACCGTGCATGGCGGCGACGGAGTGGCCCTGCTTGTGCAGTTCCTCTGCCAGCTGGTCGGCCGCGCGCTTGGTAGAGGTGAACACGATGGCCTGCTGCATGTCGGCATTGCCGAGGATGTTCTCGAGCAGGCGGTTCTTGTGGCCCATGTCGTCGGCGAAATGCAGGCGCTGAGAGATGTTCTCGTGGCGCGTCTGCGCGGTGTCGACCGCGATGCGCAGCGGGTCGTTCAGCAGCGCGCCCGCAAGCCTGACGATGCCTTGCTCGAGCGTGGCCGAAAACAGCAGCGTCTGGCGTGTCTTCGGGACTTTCGCCACGATGGACTCGAGCTCGTCCTTGAATCCCATGTCGAGCATGCGGTCGGCTTCGTCCAGCACCAGCAGCTGCAGGCGCGAGAGATCGATGCGGCCCGCATTCATCTGGTCGAGCAAACGGCCCGGCGTTGCCACCAGGATGTCCACGCCGATTTTCAGGAGGCGGTTTTGCAACGGGTAGGGCATGCCCCCGACGACCGACATCGTTTTCACGCGCAGGTCGCGCCCGTAAGTTTCGGCCGCCCGTGTCACCTGCACTGCGAGCTCGCGCGTAGGCGTGAGCACGAGGATGCGCGGGCCGCGGCCATTCTTCTCATGCGGCTTCGTGAGCAGCTGCAGGGCGGGCAGCATGAAGGCAGCGGTCTTGCCGCTGCCGGTTTGCGACGAGACCAGCAGGTCGCGCCCGGCGAGGGCTTCGGGCACTGCGCGCGCCTGGACCGCGGTGGGTTCGGTGTAGCCCGCGGCCTTGATGGCCTCGAGGATGGGCGCCGCGAGGGCAAGGGTGTCGAAAGTAGGCGTAGTCATAGCTGCTCCTGTCCCGCTGGGACGTGGATCGGTCGGGAATGCCAAAACATCGGCGCCAACCAGATCGCAATTCAGACGGGAAAGCCGCCAGGGAGGAGGTAACGGGGGAACCGTGAGGTTCTCCTGTTCCCAAGTCGGCTTAACAGCAGGAACGTTGCAGGAAGAGGTGAAGCGTCTTCCGGGGGAGGTCAGGGACGATGAACTCGCGATGAGCGCAAACCAAGCTTTCTGGAACGCGTGCTGCATCGCACAAACGAAGTATAGTGGGAGTTGGGGCTACCGCCAAGCACTATCTAAGGACTTTGTAGGAGGGCAAAGCGCGGCATGTCCTTCCCTTCGACCGTCACGTGCTCGATGAACATGGCGAGAGGCCTTACCCACAAGGCGCCTTCGCCATACAGCGGCCGATAGACGACCAGCGACTCGCGCGTTTCGGAGTGAGTGGCGACGCCGATGACTTCGTAGTCGTTGCCCTTGTAATGCCTGTACTTACCCGTGGGAATCATCGCTTGCCTTGGAGCGAACAGCGGGCGTTGAAAGTACCATGGCGCATCTGCACCGCATCGACATGACACGGAGATCGAGATGACCACATCGACAGTGACGCAAGCCGAGAAGGCCAGGCGCTTCCAGGCACTGCATGCATCGGGCTGCTTCGTCATCCCGAATCCCTGGGACCCCGGATCGGCGCGCATCCTCGAATCGCTCGGTTACCAGGCGCTTGCGACGACCAGTGCGGGCTACGCCTTTTCGCTCGGCAAGCTCGACGGGCAGGTCGGACTGGAGGACATGCTCGCGCACTGCCGCGTGTTGTGCGCTTCGACCAGCCTGCCGGTCAGCGCGGACCTGGAGAATGGCTACGCCGACGACCCGAAGTCCGCGGCCAAGGCGCTCGTGCGTGGCGCGCAAGCGGGGCTTGTCGGCGGGTCGATCGAGGACTACAGCGGAGATCCCGCCAAGCCGGTCTACGACTTCACGCTTGCGGTCGAACGCGTGCAGGCCGCCGTCGAGGCGGTACGCAAGCTTCCTTTCCCGTTCCAGTTCGCGGCGCGCGCCGATGCGCTGATCCACAGCGCGAAGGACCTCGACGACACGATTCGTCGCCTGCAGGCTTTCGAAGCGGCCGGTGCGGACGTCCTTTATGCGCCGGGCCTGAAGACGCTCGAGGAAGTGCGCAAGGTGTGCTCGGCTGTAAAAAAACCGGTTAACGTGAACATGAGCGGGCTGCACGGCACCACGCTCGCGCAACTGGCTGAAGCGGGCGCGCGCCGCGTCAGCACGGGCGGCGCCCTTGCGCGGGCGTCGATCGCGGCGCTAATCTCGGCCGCGCGGGAGATGCAGTCGTCAGGCGGGTTTTCATGGGCCAACGCCGCGACCAGCGGGGCGGACATCAAAAAGCTTCTCGGAGCCTGAAAGCTGGACTTTTATTTCCGGAGAGCCAATCACAGGGCGGATCTCCTGCCAGTTCGTATAGCGATTCGCTAATACGACGCGCAGTGCACCTGGCGTCCAGCCACGAAAGTGCGTTCGACTGCGATGTGCCGGATGCGCTCCAGCTCGCAGGCCAGCGGGTCTTCTCCAAGCACCACGAAATCGGCAGCCATGCCTTGCGCGAGGGACCCTCGCGTTGCCTCGTCCCAAGTGAGGTAATGCCCGGCTACGGTGACGAGGCGCAAAGCTTCCATGCGGGTGAGACGGCTTTCGCCGAGAGTCCGCTTGCCGTCGTTGTCCCACCGCGCGAGCGCCTCCCAAAGCGCGAAGAGCATCGAGTGCGGCACCCCGTCGGTCGAGAGCGCGACCGGCACGCCCGCGTCCAGCAGTTCGCGAATCGGCGTGCCGGCAGGGCCGAGCGCCTGCAGGTTGAAGCGATCCTTCGCCATGTACATGAAGCCCGGCGTCACGGTGGCCACCAGTCCGAGCGCCTTGATGCGCCTGATCTGATCGGACGATGCCTGGGTGACATGCACCGCTACCCAGCGCCGGTCGCGGATCGGCACCTGCGCGTCGATCTCCTCGAAAGCGCGCAGCACGCGCTCCAGCTCATAGCACACGAGCGTGGCCACGCGAATGCCCAGCTTGGCGGCTTCGAGCCCGAGCGCGACCAGCCGCTCGTGCGGGAGTGACTGGTAAAAATGCCCTGCCCACTGCTCGTACGGATAGCCGCGCGCAATGATCCGCGCCGAATCCGGGTCGGCCACGTCGAGGCAGAGCCCTTCTTCACGCAACAGGCCGTGGACTCCCGCCTCGCTGCCGCGGCTTCCAAGCCTGGGCGCCCACAGCGAGAGCATCTCCGCCACCTTGCGATCGCCGAACGCAGCGCTCGGCACCGAGAGCGGCAAATGCATCCGCACCGTCAACTCGCCGGACTCTTCCAGTCGGCGATACGCATCGATCACTTGCGGCGTGACCCCATGGCCTTCAAAGGCCGCGGTCGTGCCGGCGGCGCTGCTCGCGCGCACCGCGTACTTCAGGCCGGCGTAGCGATCCTCGTAGGTGAAGCGCGGCACGCATTCGAACAGCGTGTATTCGAGGATCGGCGCCCAGTTGCGC
>CAZZDV010000022.1:15482-26755 GCA_964652785.1 uncultured Bordetella sp. | reverse complement strand
TGCGCTCGAGCACATATTCCTTGCTGCGCTGCTCGATGATGACGGCATCGATGCCGGCGCGGAGCAGCAGCTGGCCCAGCAGCAACCCTGCCGGACCCGAGCCGATAATTGCAACCTGCACGCGCATCATCAAATGGGGGCAGGGTCGAATTTTCAGGCGAGCAGCTGGCCGCCATCGACGACGATCGTCTGGCCGGTGATCCAGCTCGCGGCGTCACTCGCGAGGAAGAGCGCGACGTTGGCGATTTCCTCGGGCGTGCCGAGGCGGCCGAACTTGAGGCTGGCGAGCACGGCGTTATAGAGCTTGGGCTGCTCTGCCTTGCGCTGCTCCCAGGTGCCGCCGGGAAACTCGATCGAGCCCGGGGCGATGCAGTTCACGCGGATGTGCTTCGGCGCGGACTGCGCGGCCTGGGTGGTGGTGTACTGGATCACGGCGGCCTTGAGCGCGGCGTAGGGCGGCGTGCGCGTGCTCGGCGCGAGGCCGGCGATCGACGAGATGTTGATGATCGAGCCTTTCGATTTCTCGAGATGGGGCAGGGCGGCGTAGGAGGCGCGCACCGTCGCCATGAGGTCGACGTTGATGCTCACGGCCCAGCCGGCCTCGTCGTCGGTGGAGCCGAAGCCCGAGGCGTTATTGACGAGGACATCGATGCCGCCGAGCGCCTCGGCTGCCGATTTCACGTCGCCGATGATCGCGGGGCCGTCGCCGAGATCGCAGGTCGCGCCATGCACCTTGTGCCCGAAGCGCTTGAGCTCGGCCTCGGTTGCCCGCAGCGCGGACTCGCCCCGCGCGCAGATGGACACATTGGCGCCCGCCGCCGCGAAGGCCAGCGCGATCGAGCGGCCGATGCCGCGCGAGCCGCCGGCGACGATTGCGTTCTTGCCCTGAAGTTCGATCTTCAACTATTTCCCCCTGTATGGATGGGCGTAATGGCGGCCAGTGTAAATGCGAAATCGCGGTCCTTAAGGCACGGCGGCGAGCCTTGCCCAGTCGGCCGACGAGATCCGTGCAACGATGCGCGTGTAAACGCCGGGCACCAGCACCACCGCCCAGCCTTCCTGCACCGTGAGGCGCGTGGCTTCCCAGAAGATGCCCTGGTGGGCGAACAGCATGTGGTTTCGCCCGGCAGGCGGCTTCTCCGAGAGCAGGGCGCGCACGCCGTCGATGCGCTCGGGCTGCTTCACCACGGGCCCGTCCGAGGTCAGTGCTTCGGAATACGCGATCGAATCGGAAAACGCTCGCGCCGTCTGCCACACGCGGCAGTAGCGGCTCGACAGGTACTTGGCCACCGGCAGGTTCATGCGGCGGAACTGCTCGCCCGCGGCGCGCGATTCGGCCAGCCCTTCGTCGCTCAGGTTGCGCTGCGTGGAGCAGTCCGAAAGCGAGAATTTCCCGGCCGCGCGCGACTTGGACTCGAGTTCGAGCTCGGAGCGTTTGGTGAGCCCGTGCCGCATGTAGATCACGTAGCCGCCCGCGCGCAGCGCCCTGGCGATGTCGGCTGGCGCAGTAAGCTCGGGCGGCGGCTCGTCCGGGGCTGGCGGGGCGAAATTGCGGTCCGGGTTGATGCCGTCCCCGCCCCCTCTGGTGCCGCAGCCAGCGAGGATTAAAATTGCCAAGATAGGAAATGAGACTGCCCTGATCGCCGCTCTGGTACTGGAGTTTTGAAAATAAAAGTTAAACATTATTCTCCCCTGTCTATAGCAGGGCGCTGCCCCACCCGCGTGAGCACATGCTAGCGGGATTGGCGCCCGGCGGTTAGCCTACGTGCATGCCCCCCAACCGCCTGTCCAGTGGACTGACGCGCCTGACCATCCTCGGCAACCTTGCCGGTGCGCTGTTCACGTTCGTCTACTTCAATTTCCTCGATCGCTCGGCGCACGAAGGCACGCCTTCCCTCGGTGCCGGCGTGGTCGTGTTCTTCGTGCTCTCGTTCTCGGTGCTTGCGGTTGGCGTGCGCACGCTCGGCGTGCGCTGGTCGCGTCCGGTCATCGCAACCGTGGGGGCGCTGCCGGAGGATGCCAGGGGGCGGGAACTGCGCAGGCGGGCGCTGCTGGTGCCGCAGTTCTTTGCGCTGATGTCGTTTGTGGCGTGGGCCATTGCGTCGCTGCTCTGGGGCGTGTTCTGGCCGCTCGCGGTCGGCGAATTCGGCGTTACGCGTGCTTTGCGGCAGGTGTTCGGCATGGCGCTCGTGGCCGGGCCGATCGTCGCTGCGATCGTGTTCTTCAGCGTGGAGCGCATTTGGCGGCTGGAGCTGCCGCGCCTGTTCCCAAAAGGCGACTTGAGCGCGGTGGAGGGGCCACGCCTGCGCGTGCGCGCGCGCATGGTCGCGATCTTCCTGCTCATGAGCCTGGTGCCGATCGCAATGCTGTCGGTGGCGGCGGTCACCCGCGCCAACGCAATGCTCGGCGCGGATGCGCAAGCCGCCGAGGCGATCATGCGCAACCTGGTTCTCGTCGTGGCGGTGCTCGCTATCGGTGGTTTCTTCGTCTCGCTTCGCCTCGCAGGGTCTGTGGCCGGCAGCGTGGCCGGGCCGCTGCGCGACGTGCAGGCCGCGATGGCCGAAGTGGGGCGGGGCTCGCTCGATGCGCAATGCGCCGTGGTGTCGAACGACGAGATCGGCGAGGTCGCCGAAGGGTTCAACCGCATGGTCGCCGGCCTGCGCGAGCGCGAGCAGATCCGCGAGACCTTCGGCAAGTACGTGAGCCCCGAGGTGCGCGACGAGATCCTCGCCGGGCGCGCGGCGCTCGAAGGCGGCACGCGCGAAGTGACGATCCTCTTCGCGGACCTGCGGGACTTCACCCCGTGGGTCGAGTCGACGCCGCCCGCGCAGGTGGTGGCGGACCTCAACGAGTATTTCACCGCGATGGATGGCGCCATCCGCGCGAACGGCGGCCTCGTGCTGCAGTTCATCGGTGACGAGATCGAAGCGGTGTTCGGCGCCCCGGTGCCCGACCCGAACCATCCGGAGGCGGCGGTGCGCGCAGCGATCGAGATGCGCTCGAGGCTCGACGCATGGAACGCGAAGCGGGCAGCCGATGGCAAGCAGCCGCTGCGCCACGGCATCGGCATCCACACCGGGAAAGTGATTGCCGGCAACATCGGCAGTTCCGAGCGGATGTCCTATGCGCTGGTCGGCGATTCGGTCAACCTGACCTCGCGCATCCAGGCGCTCAACAAGGAGTTCGGCACACAGATCCTGGTGAGCGGCGTGACCCGGGCGCGGCTGCCGCCGGGCGTGGATTTCAAGCTGGCCCCGCTGCCCACGGTGAAGGTCAAGGGGCGGTCGGCGGAAGTGGAGGTGTTTTCGCTGGGGTAGGCGCGAGGGTCGTCGGATCGCCGAGTTCATGTCCTCACTCGCATGGTCTTAAGTCTTTTCGAGATCCGCTGAAGCGTTGCGACTACAAGTTAACCAGCACATGCGATCGCAAGGAACGCCTCATCCAGCGCGCCCGCCACCACCGGCTCCCACCGCGCGGGCCCCTTCCCCCCCGCAGGTGATATGACGCGCCCCGCGCCCATTCGGCCGGCGTAGTCGACGTAGGCGAGGAGCCGCACGCGCTTGTCTCGGCAGTCGTACTCGCGCAAGACGACGGTCGACTGCTGCGGCTGGCCGTCGGCCGAGACGTCGGGCATGAGGAAATCGTAGAGGCCCAGCATCTCCACGCTGTCGCCGGCCTTACGGATGCTGGCCTTATCGGCATAGGCGGCGAAGACCCTGGGATTGCCGCCGACGGGCGTCCATTCGGCTATTGCAGTGCCGCACGCGAGGCAGAGGACGAATCCCAGGGCGATCCGGTTCATTTGTGTAACTTGCCTCACGGTTCTCGGAGGGTCAAATTTTGTAGTGCGCGTGCCGTTTTGGCCTTCGCCTTGTCATAGTCAGGAGACCGACCCCGAAACTGGATTTTCGAGATGCGCAGACCCGTCCGCGATGCACTTGCACTGGCCATCCTGGCTTTCCTAATGCTGGGCATCGCCGCGCTCGACAACGTCTGCGGACGCAACATCAGCCTGTGGTTCCTCTACGTCCTGCCCCTGTCGTTGGCCGCGGCCATCGGCGGAACGCGCGCTGGGATTGCCTTCACCGCTCTTGCCACGGGCCTGATCCTGGTCATCGGCCTGAACGCAGGCCATCCGTTTCCCAGCAACGCGCATTTCTACTTCGAAGTGGCCGGCTACCTCTTCACCTTCCTCATCATCGTGGCCCTTTCGCTCGCAGTGCGCGAGCGCCTGCACAAGGGCATTGGCGAGCTGCTTCCCTCGCAAAAAGAGACCGACGAACTGGTGCGCGTGGTCGCGGCCCAGCACGCAGAGACAGGCGCCAAGCACTGACCGGCGGTCCGTCAACAGCGTGGTCGGCCGCCCGGGCGGATGAACTCCGGCAAAAACGCTTCCGCGGTCGCCCGGATCGCTGCCACGTAGGGTTTCCCGAAGTGGGTCGGGAAAAGCACCGCTCGCTCTCCGGCGCAATGTTCCAGCACCTGCCGCCGTGTGCGCCGCGCCTGCTCCGGGTCTTCGCAAAAGGCGCTGTTCCAGTGCGGATTGAAAACCTGGATGGCGTGATGCACGACGTCCCCGCAGAAGAGCGCGCGCTGGTCGCGGCTGTTGAGCTTGAGGACGACGTGGCCCGGCGTGTGTCCCGGCGCCGGCTCGATTCGCAGCGAATCGTCGATCGAATGCGCGCCCCTGATCTTTGTCGCCAGGCCCGCTTCCACGACCGGCAGCACGCTGTCCTGGTAGACCATTTTCCTGGCCGGTTCCATGTCGGGAGTGCGCGCCGGATTCCAGCGCTCGTCCTCGATGTCGGAAAAGAGGTACTTCGCATTCGGGAAAGTCGGCACCCAGCGGCCGTTCTCGAGGCGCGTGTTCCAGCCGACGTGGTCCGCATGCAGGTGAGTGCAGAGCACGATGTCGATGTCCTCCGGCGTCACGCCTGCCGCGCGCAGGTTGGCAAGGAAGGGCGTATCGAGCTGGTGGAAGCGCGGCATCCACGGGCGCTCCTTGTTGTTGCCGCAGCATCCGTCGACGAGGATCGTGTGCTTGCCGGTGCGCACCAGCCACGAATGCATGCTCGAGATCATGCGGTCGGTCCCGGGCGCGAAATGGTTCGGCACCAGCCACTCGAGGTGCCGGTTGAAGGCTTCGCGCTCGAAGCCGACGAGGAACTTGTCCACCGGCAGGCCCACGGGGCCGACCTGCTCCTCGATGCGGGTGATGGTGGTGTTGCCTATGGTCCAGGTTTCCATGCGCGTGCCTTGGGTTGGCGGGGCTAGTGGCGTAACCGGTCGCGCATCCTGTCGATCGTGTCGAGCGTGCGGTACGCGCCTGCGACCACTGGAAGGAACCATGGCCTGCCCGCATACAGCGGCGGCTTGGGGAAATTCGGCTGGTCGAACACGCAGACCGATTTCTGCCCGGTGAGGATCTTGCGCGCGAGGTGGTATCCGAGGTAGCCCATGATCGCAACGCCGTTGCCGTTGCACCCCATCACATAGTACAGGCCATCCTCGACGCCCATGTGGGGAAGGGCATCGAAAGAGAAGGCCACGCGGCAGCCCCACGCGTGGCCGAGGCGCACGCCTTCGAGCTGGGGAAACTGCCGCACCATGTTGCGGTACAGGATGCGCGCGGTCTTCACTTCCGGGAGCTCGATCGGCGACGCGCGGCCGCCGTAGAGGAAGCGGCGTCCGTCGGGCGTGCGGCGAAAGAAGGCCAGCACGCGGCGATGGTCCGCGCCGCTGCGCATTTTCGGCAGGATGCTGGCGGCGACCGCGTCCGTCAGGGGTTCGGTGACGATGATGTGGCTTGCCACCGGCACCAGCTTGCGGCTGAGGGGCTTGTCCACAGGCTGGCGATGCGCGTTGGTGGCGGTGACGACGTTGGCGGCTTCCAGGTCGCCCCTCGAAGTCCTGACGCGAAATCCGGCGCCGTTGCGCCCGATCGACCGCACCTGCGTGCCCGAGTGGATTGCCACCCCGGCAGAAAGGCAGCGGTCTGCAATGCCGCGATGGTATTTCGCCGGGTTGAGCTGTCCGGAGTAGGGAATGACCATCGTTCCGTGGAACGCCTCCGACCCGATTTCGGTGTGCTGCTCGGAGCGCGGGACCATGTAGGCCCCAGCGCCTGTGAGCTTGTTGAGGCGCTCGACGCGTTTCGCGAGCACCTCGTAGAACGCCGGCGTGGGCGCGCACGAAAGCCGGCCATTGCGTCCGTATTCGCATTGGATCTTGTTGTCGGCGATGAACTTCTCCGTGTGCGCGAGCGAGTCGGCCGCTGCGCGGATCACTTCAGCGGCCGGCGGGGCCTTGCCGTCACCATCGAGCTTGTGCCAGAGCGCGGCCTTGGTTGCGTCGATGGCGATGCTCACGCCGCCCGAGTTGCGGCAGCTCGCGTTGAAGCCGAGCTCGTCGGCTTCGAGCACCGCGACCGAAACACCGTTGCGCGCAAGCTCGAGCGCGGTCGTTAGTCCCGCGATGCCGCCGCCGACCACCGCCACGTCGCAGCGCTTCGGCAGTTCAGCCTGCGGCGGCGTCCATGGCGCGGTTTCGTCCCACCAGTACGGATGACGGGCGAAGTCCTCGTTCATCGGGGCTTGCGGGCGCGCGCTCAGGAAGGCGCGTCCCCGGGTTTCAGCCCCAGCGCCTTGAAGACGCGGCCGGCGTTGACGATGTCGCTCTTGATGAACTCGGAGAAGTCGGAGGCCGAACCGCCTACCGCTTCCATGGTTTGCGCGCGGATGTAATCCTGTACCCGCGGGTGGAGCAATGCCTTGGCATAGGCCGCATTGAGCTGGTCGACGATCGGCCTGGGCGTGCGTGCCGGAGCGAAGACGCCGAAATAGCTGCGCAGTCCCGGGTCGGCGCCTTCCTCGCCGAGGCTCGGCGTGTCGGGAATCAGCGGCGAGCGCATAGTGCCGATCGCGGCGATCGACTTGATCTTGCCCGTCTTCAGGTGCGGGAGCACCGTGCCGATCGACATGAAGGTGACGTCGATCTCGCCCGAGAGGGTGGCCTGCGTCGCCGGGCCGGAGCCTTTGTAACTGATCGGCGTGAAGCTGGCGCCGGTCTGGTGGCGGATCCATTGCATGTACACGTCCGGGATGCTGGCCGCGCCCCAGGTGCCCCAGTTGAGCTTGCCCGGGTTCGCCTTGGCGTACGCGATCATCTCCTTGAACGAGTTGAACGGCGCGCCGCCCCGCGCGAGCAGCATGCTGTTGCTGCGCACGAGGTTAATGACCGGTGCGAAATCGCTCGACGGGTCGTAAGGCAGGTTCTTGATCAGGTAGGGGTTGTACGAAATGCTGTCGGCCACCGTCTGGCAAATCGTGTGGCCGTCGGGCTGCGCCTTTGCGCATGCCATCATGCCGATGATCGCGCTGCCCCCCGGACGGTTCTCGACGATCACCGGCTGGCCGAGGATCTCGGCCACCACCGGGCTGAGGACGCGCGTCAGGCCGTCGCTTGCGCCGCCGGCCGCATACGGCACGATGACGGTGATCGGTTTTGTTGGAAAGCTCTGGGCGTGGAGAGCGCCGGCGGTCGTAGCCGCGAGAGCAAGCAAGGCGATGCGGGCAAGTCGGTTCATTGGGGCGTTCCTTGGGTGAAGTCTGAGTGCGGTCCGTGGACCCAGCGTCCACCGACCATTGTGCCTGCGCATTCGTTGTCGAGGATTTCGTCGCCAATCGCGGCCAGGGGATCCTTGGCGAGGACTGCAAGGTCCGCGAAGTAGCCGGGCGACAGGGGGCCTTTTTCGTGCTCTTCGAAAGTGAGCCATGCGCCGTTGGTGGTGACCAGCCGCAACGCGTCTTCATTGGAGAGTGCGCTCCCGGGACCCATTGCGCGGCCGGAGCGCGCGCGGCGCGTCACCATAGCCCATAGGCAATGCAGCGGATCGTAGGGCACTGCATCGGTACCTGCCGAGACAGGGACGCCGAGTTCGAGCAGCTGCTTTGCGGGCGAGAGGAACTCGAGCTCTTCATCGGTGAGGGCGCTGAACGATTGGGCGCCTTTCCAGAGATAGATTCCCGGGATCAGCGTGACGCCAACGCCCATCGCACGGATTCTCTCCAGCCCCGCCGCGCTCGACTTGCTGACGTGCTCGAGCACCCAGCGGCGCTCGCCGATCGGATACTCGCTTGCCAGCCGCTCGAGGACCGGCAAGGTTTCCTCGAGACGGTTGCTGATCACCGTGTGCACACGGAGGCCGTATTTTGCCGCCAGCCGTGCCTGGCGCTCGAAGTCCCCGGAGGTATTCACGAGGCGGATGTAATCGCCCCAGCCGAGGTCGTTGACGTCGCGCGCAACGATCGCGTTGAGGTGCGGCTCGCCGAAGCACGGGATGAACACACCGGAGATCCGTAGCATCGAGTCGCCCAACCCCTTGCCACGGGCGAAGGCCAGCCAGTCGCGCATCGTGAGTTCGGCTTCCCCGGGTGTCGTCCACGTCGCGCCGAGCACAAGGCCGGAGCGCATCGTGAGTTCTCCCGATTCGTGCAGCCGGCGAAACGCGGCGACGATATCGGGCGCGCAGCCGTGGCCTTCGTAGATGCTCGTGGTGCCTCTGGCATGGCAAAGGCGGATCGCGCGACGCAGGGCCTCCACGCGGTCATCACTGCCGAATCGCGGCACGGCACGCAGCACGTCCTGCTCGACGATGCTCGCGAAACCGCGCTCGACGATCACGCCGGTCGGCTCGCCCTGCGCATCGCGCACGATCTCGATCGAGGGCGACGCTGGTTTCGTGTTGCGGTCGATGCCGTTGAGCTTGAGGCCGAGCGAATTGAGCGACGAATGGCAGGGCGTTTGCCCCCAGTAGCCGCCGGGGCTGGACAGGTAGACGGGGTGGTCGGGTGCGGCGCTGTCGAGCTCGCGCCGATCCGGCATGCGCGCTTCGGCGAGGCCGGAAGGCGCATCGAAATAGTAGGGCGGCTCGCCCACCGGCATCGTGACGATCCAGTCGCCCTTCGGAGTGGTGCGCACGAGTTCCCTGACGCGATCGAGCACGTCGTTCACTGTGCGGGCGCCCGCAAGGGTGGGACGCAGCGTCTTCAGCCCGACAGTCGTGAGGTGGGCATGCGCATCGTTGAAACCGGGAATGATCGTCGCGCCGCCGAAGTCGTCGACCTCGGTGCTGCTGGTGCGGGTGCGCATGGCCTCTTCCCGCGTGCCCGCCATCAGAATGCGGCCACCGGCGATCGCCAGTGCCTCCGCGCGGCTCGAGCCCTTGTCGAGCGTGATTACTTTCCCGAGGACGATCCGGTCGGCGGTCTTCGGTTCTGGCGGCATCTTCAGATCTTGAGCAATCGCCTGGCGTTGCCTTCGAGGATCGCGTGCCGGTCGCCGGCCGCGATCAGCGGGTTGTCGACCACCACTTCCACCGGCTGCTCGTAGGCGACAGGGAAGCAGTAGTCGCTGCCCATGAGCACGCGGTCCGCCCCGACGTTCTTGATGAGGTACTCGACCACCGGGTCCGAATAGCCGATCGTGTCGTAGTGGAAGCGCCGCAGGTATTCGAGCGGGCTCGCCTTGATGTGCTTTAGATCGTCGCGTTTCTGCCAGCCGCGATTGAGGCGCCCGACCAGCCACGGAAAAGCACCGCCCGCATGCGGGAGCACGATGTCGAGCCTGGGGAAGCGATCCAGCACGCCGCCAAAGATCAGGTGCGCCGCGGCGATCGCGGACTCGAACGGATTGCCGAGCAGGTTGGTGAGGTAGTGCTTTTCCAGCCGCTCGTGGCCGATCACGAACACGGGATGCAGCAGGATCGGCAGGCCGAGCGCTTCGATCGCTTCGTAGACCGGGAAAAAGGACGGGTCCGAAAGCTCCTTGTCGTTTACGCGCGTGGCCATGTAGAAGCCGCGCACCCCGGGCAATTTCGAAGCGCGTTCGACTTCCCGCACCGCGAGGTCCGGCGCCTGCATGGGCAGCGTGGCCAGCCCGATCAGCCGATCCGGATGCGCCGTATGCGCCATGGCGAGTTCGTCGTTGTAGAGGACCGAAAGCCGCTCGCCCAGGCCGCGGTCCGCCCAGTACGCCATAGGCTGCGAGAGCGACATCGCGTGCACCGCGACGCCTTGCCCGTTCATAGCCTCGAGCCGCGCATCGAGGTCGACGTAGCGCGGGCCGGCCGGGCCGGTGGACAGGTGGCCGATCTTGAACTGCGGGCCCTTGCCCTCGACCTCCTTCCACTCGACGCCATGCGCCGGGCCATGCTTTGCGACGAGGTCCAGCCACGCCTTCGGGTACCAGTGGGCGTGGACGTCGACCGGGTTGCCGTGCTTGTGGGCATGCGCGTGTGAGGTCATGGGCCTGGTTTCGCTCGGGAGCTGCGGATCATATTCGAAGTCGCGTAAGATTCATTCGACACTTTCGCAATTGGAGTGAGCGCATGAACCCGATGCCGATCGTCGACCTTTTCGAGACCGCCAGGAAGCTTGGCGACAGCGGGAAGCGCGTCAACGTGCTCTGGCAGGAAACCGAGTCCCTCGCTTTTGTGGCCCGCGGGCGCGAGTACCGCAGCGAGTTCCACGTCAACGCCAGCGACGAAATGATGTACCAGATCAAGGGCGAAATGCGGCTTCACTACCGCACGCCCGAGGGCAACGAAGAGGTGGCCGTGATCAAGGAAGGCTCGGTGATCTACACGCCTGCCGGCACGCCGCATTCGCCGCGCTTCCCGCCGGATGCGTACGCGCTGATCGTCGAGAGGAAGCGCCGCCCGGGCGAGATCGACCGCTTCCACTGGTACTGCCCCAAGTGCGACGGGTTCCTGCACGAGGAGACGTTCACCGTGCTGGACTACCGCGATGACCCGGTGTCGAAAGCGTACAAGCGCTTCTTCGACAGCGAGGAATTCCGCACCTGCAAGAACTGTGGCAACGTGATGCCCGCGCCTGCGCCGGAGAGCGTCTGACATGCCGAAGATCCTTGTCCAGTCGGCCAATGCGCCGGTCACCGGGTTCACTGATGCCGGCACGCCTTCGCCGCTGGCGCAGGCGATCCGTGCGGGCGACTTCCTCTTTGTGTCGGGGCAGGGACCGCTCGATCCGGTGACGAAGAAAGTGGTGTCCGAGGACATCTCGGTGCAGACGAGGCAAACGCTTTCGAACCTGGCCGAGATCCTTCAGGCAGGCGGCGCTACGCTGGCGAACGTGGTGAACATGCGCGTATGCCTTCGCAATACCGCGGATTTCCCGGCGTTCAACGAAGCATTCCGCGAGTTCATGCAAGGCGAGAAGGTGACGCGCACGTGCACCGGCGGCACGCCGCATCGC
>CAZZDV010000022.1:0-15382 GCA_964652785.1 uncultured Bordetella sp. | reverse complement strand
GTTCATGCAAGGCGAGAAGGTGACGCGCACGTGCACCGGCGGCACGCCGCATCGCGCGGGCGTGAATGTCGAGATCGACTGCGTGGCGTTTCTCGGATAGGAGCATTCGCATGGGCATCATGGACACCGACCGCACGCTGCCGACGAACACGCTGATCTTCGAAGTCAGGCGCGACCGCAAGCTGGTCGAGCGCTTCGCGAACGACCTGGAAGGCCTGATGACCCAGTACGGGCTTTCGGACGTGGAGAAGAAGGCGCTGCGCGAGATCGACCTCAAGACGCTTGCCGGCCTCGGGCTGCACCCGTATTTCCTGCCGCAGGTCAGCAGGCTCTTCAAGGGCACCGGGTACAACCATAACGAATCGGCCGCCGCGCGGCTGTATGCGTCGAAGATGCTGGCCCCCGGGAAAACCTGATGGCCGACATCGTTTCGGTCCTCGCGCTTGCACACGCACCGGGCGCCACCGGCTGGCTGGACAAGGCGCCCAGGCACGAGCAGGACGGCATCATCAACGGCTACGCCGAAATGCAAAAGCGACTTGCCGCCACGAATCCCGACGTGATCGTCGGCATCGCCAACGACCACCTGCTCAACTTCCATCCGGCCAACGTGCCCGACTGGTGCGTCGGCACTTCGGATCACTGGGAAGGTCCGGCGGAGTGGTTCAGGGACTGGGTCAACGTGCCGCACTACGAAGTCGCCGGCAATGCGGGGCTGGGCCGCACCATCGTGCGCGAATCCGGCAAGCGCGGCTTCAACCTGGCCTTCAGCGACAAGCTGCTCTTCGACGACAACTGGTCGGTGCCGCTGCATTTCCTCACGCCCAGGCATGACGTGCCGCTGGTGCCGATCCACATGAACTGCGTGCTGCCGCCGATGCCCTCGACGCAGCGCTGCTATGAGTTCGGGCAAGTGCTGGCCGACGTCGTGCGCGCGTGGCCCGAGAAGAAGCGTGTTGCCATCATGGCTACCGGCGGCCTCTCGCATGATCCCGGCGGACCGAAGTATTTCGGCGTGGACGAGCCCTTCGATCGCGGTTTCCTCTCGTTGCTCAATGAGGGCGATCCGCAAAAGGTGCTGCGCGAGATCACGACCGGGAAAATGATCGCCGCGGGCGACGGCGGCACCATCGAGCTGCTCGCCTGGTTCGTCGCACTGGGTGCCGTGGGAAAGCGCAAGGCCGACACCGCGTTCTACGTGCCTTCCGTTCCTCTGCGCTGCGGCATGGGCGGCGTCACCTGGGACATGCAATCAAAGGAATAAAAGGGGCCAGGCTCAGACCCTGACCCCATTTTTTCGTAGACGACCTGACCGCCTGCGATTGTGATCGCGGGGGCGACGTGCTGGAGGCGGGACGTTTCCATCGTGAGCGGATTCTCGTCGAGCACGAGCAGGTCGGCGAGCTTGCCGGGCTCGAGCGTGCCGCGATTGGTTTCTTCCATGCAGAGGTAGGCGCCGTTCACGGTCGCGCACTCGAGGGCTTCCGCGCGCGTGATCCGCTGGCCGGGCGCGATGACGGTGTTGGTGTCGCGGTCGATGCGCTCGACCGCCTGCCAGATGCACGGCCACATCGAAATCGGCACGTTGTCCGTGGCAAGTGACACCGTTACGCCGCCCTCCAGCAGCGAGCGAATCGGGCAAAGGGTTTCTTCCTTTTCGCGGCCGATGTTCTTGAGGAGCGCGGAAGCCTTCTTCCAGATGTAGGCATTGGTATGCGTTGTGACGACAACACCGTGCTCGCGCAGGCGCGAGACTTGATTGGCATCGACCGTGATCGGATGCGCGATGACCCAGCGCAGGTCGGCGATCGGCGCTTCGCGCGCGGCCTCTTCGAAGAGGTCGAGGATCTCCATCTGGATCGCGCAGACGCGCAGCCTTTCCTTCGCGGCGGCCTTTAGAAGCGCGAGGAGCTTGTCGCGGGGCAGCGTGCAGTCGTAGTTGAAGCCGGCCCAGCCGGTCTGCGGGGCACATTGCGCGCGCAGGCGGGCTTCGAGCGGCTGCGTCTCGATCTCGGCGTACAGGCCGGCCACGCGCACCCAGTCGTCGCCTTCGCCGCGTCCGCGCAGTCGTGCTGCATTCTGGGTAACCCAGTTGCGCACATCCGACTCGCTCGCACCGCTCCAGCCCGGGCTGAAGGCGAGCGTTGCGCGCACGGTTTGGCGATCGCGCGCGCGCAACGTGCGGTACGCGTCGATCACTTCGGGCGCGGCGCCATGGCCTTCGAACACCGAAGTCGTGCCGCAGGCGTTGTAAAGCTGCATCGAGCGCGCAAGCGTGCGCACGCGGTCGTCGGCCGTGAAATGCGGCGCAGCGCGGAACAAGGTGAACTCGGAGATCGGCTGATAGGCGTTGTCGCGCACGATGCCGGTGGGCTCGCCGCCCGCGTCGACTTCGATCTGCACCAGAGGCGAGGGCGCCGCGGTCCCGCGCCTGATGCCCGCGAGGGCCAGCGCGGCCGAATTGGCGACCGAAACCAGCGGCAGCTGGAAGGGCCAGTACCCCCATGCGCAGCGGATCAGGATCGGATGCTTCGTCGAGGCGCGGTCTAGGTCCTGCCGGTTCGGCAGGCGCCCCTCTTCGAACATCGCCTCCGAGACGAAATATTCCGGCGGCTCGCCGAACGGCATCGTGACGATCCATTGTCCCGGCGGCGTCTGCGCCGCCAGTCGCGCAATCCGATCGACCAGCTCGCGGATCGATTTGCAACCGGACATCGAGGGCAGGACTTCCTTGAGCCCTTCGCGGTCGAGGTGGGCGTGGCCGTCGGTGAGGCCGGGCATCAGCGTGCGCCCGGCCAGCTCGATGACCTGGGTGGATGGTCCGATCAGCGCGGAAACTTCGGCGTCGCCGCCGACTGCACGAATGCGTTTGCCTTCCACCGCGAGCGCGCTCGCCTTGCCCGGCCCCGCGAGCGTGAGCACAGTGCCGCCGCGCAGCACCAGGTCCGCGAAGGATGCAGGGGGCACGGCTACTCCGGCTTGATGCCCGCGTCCTTCACGATGCGCGAGTACTTGGCGAAGTCCTCGCGCAGGATCTCGCCGAAGGCCTCCGGCGACGTGTGCGCGACTTCGCTGAAACCATCGGTGATGCGTTTGGCCACGTCCTTGTCGGCAAGCGCCGCCGCGAAAGCCTGGTTCAGCCGGTCGACGACGGGTCTGGGCACGCCGACCGGCAGCATCACGCCATGCCAGCCCACAAGCACGAAGCCGGGCAGGGTCTCCGCGATCACCGGCACGTCCGGCAGCGGCAGCCCGCGCGTCGGCCGGGTAAGCGCGACCGGACGGATCTTGCCCGCGCGGATCTGCGGGAGCGACGTGTTGTAGAGGTCGAAGAGGATGTTGACCTGCCCGCCGAGCAGGTCGGTCAGCGCGGGCGCGTTGCCCTTGTAGCGCACGTGGACGAGTTCGGTCTTCGTAATCGTGCGCATCCAGTCGCAGCCGAAGCTCATGAGGCCGCCGCCCGAAGCGCAGGTCACCTTGCCGGGGTTTGCCCGCGCGGCCGCGATGACATCGGCCACCGTCCTGGGCTCGAAGCCCAGGTTCGCCACCAGCACATAGGACTGCACCGTCATGCGGGCCAGCGGCGCGAGCTCCCTGAGCGGGTCGACCATGTTGTCCTTGAAGAGCGGCGGGTTGGTCACGATGTTCGGGACCACGTAGAGCATCGTGTAGCCGTCGGGCGCGGAGCGTGCAGCCGCCTCGTGCCCGATGTTGCTGTTGCCGCCGGCGCGGTTGTCGATGATGACCGGCTGGCCGAGGTTCTCCGAGAGCTTGGGGCCGACCACGCGCGCGATCACGTCCGCCGGCCCGCCGGCCGAGAACGGCACGATCCAGCGCACCGGCTTGGCCGGGAAGGCCTGCGCGCAAGCGGCGCCCGAGGCAAGCGAGCAGGCGGCAAGGACGCCGCATGCCATCGCCATCATCGATCTTGAGGTAGTTTCCGTATTTGGCATATTAATTGGCCTGCAGGCCGCTCCCTGTGAAGTGTTTGAATAAATAAAGTCCAAGATTTAGTTTCGCCGGGATGGTCCTGACCTGCGCCGCCAGAGGATCATCAGCCAGCCGCCGAGCATGCCGCCGAGGTGCGCGAAATGCGCCACGCCAGACGCGGTTCCGGTCACGCCGAACACCAGCTCGATCGCGGCGAAGACGAACACGAAGGTGCGCGCTTTCATCGGGACCGGAGGGATCAGCAGCACCACCGTCCGGTGCGGGAAGTACACGCCGAACGCAAGCAGCAGCCCGTACACGCCGCCCGAAGCGCCGACCACCGGGATCGCCGGGCCACCCATGAACGCGGTGATCACCAGGTGCGTGACGCCTGCGGCGACCACGCTCGCAAGGTAGTAGAGCGAAAAGAACCGCGAGCCGAACAGCCGCTCGGCCTCGCTGCCGAACATGTAGAGGCCGAACATGTTGAACACGAGGTGCGTGAGGCTGCCGTGCAGGAAGCTGTAGGTGACGAGCTGCCAGGGCCCGAAGCCGGGGCTGTTGTAGTCGCCGGAGGCCGGGGGCCAGAGCCCGAACGATTCGACCAGCGCGAAGCCGCCCGAGGTCTGCAGGAAGAAAATCGCGACGTTCGCAATCAGGAGTGCGCGGGTGACCGGCGGCATGAAAGTATCTTAACTGCGATCCGGCCGCCGCCGCGTTGCGCGGGAGGGCTTCAGTGTGAAACTGGCGTGGCCGCGGGCAGCGGCATGCCGCGCTTGTGCATCTCCGCGCGAACGAGGTCGGGACGGTCGCTGATGATGCCGTCGACGACGAGGTCAAGCATCCTGGAGATGTCGGCCGGCGAGTTCACCGTCCACACGACGACCTTGAGGCCGAGGGCGCGCGCTTCGGTGAGCTTGGTGGCGTCGATGTCGCCGAAATAGGGCGACCAGGTGCGCCCGCCGGCAGCGTGGACCATTTTCGGGACCGATCCCTGCGCGTCGGCGCGCAGGCCCGCGGTCCATGCGCCGTCTGCGCCGATGTTGTCCAGCCACTTCTGCTGGGCGGTCAGGTACACCGTGGCGATTTCGGGCGCTTCGGCCTGCACGACCTTGAGCGTGCGCCAGTCGAAGGACTGGATGGTCGAGCGGCTTGCCATGCCGGCTGCGCGGATCTCGCGGATCAGCGAGCGCGCGAATTCCCCGGGCGGCAGGGTTTCGGCGGGCTTCCTCGGGTCGATCTTGGTCTCGATGTTGAAGCGCACCGTAGGATTGCCGGACTTGCGGACCAGCGCGAACAGGTCGGCGAGCCTGGGCAGGCGCGTGCCGTCGAAAGCTTTCTGTTCCGGGTAGCGCTTGGCGTAGTTCGAAGCCGCATTGAGGCGGCCGACGTCGTAGCGAAGCAGCTCCTCATAAGTGCTCGCATTGATGGCCGGGCCCGGCTCCTTGAGCCACTGCCCATCGGCGCCGCGAGTGATGTCGGGGTTGAGCCTGGGGTCGTGCGTGATCACGACCACGCCGTCCCGGGTGACCCCGGTGTCGAGCTCGAGGGTGTCCACGCCGACCGAGAGCGCCGTGGCAAAGGCCGGCAGCGTGTTCTCCGGCGCGAGGCCACGGGCGCCGCGATGGCCCTGCAGGTCGAACGCGAGGGCTGCGGCGGTCGCAAGCAGGACCGAGCCCGTGAAAACCGCATGCAGCAGGAATTTGTTCATGCGCGTACTTTAACGCAGCCTCCCGGAAGAACTGTCGGTGCTCGACATCCTGCTGTTCGGCAAGCCGGCGAAGCCGCCGTACGAGCGCTGGAAGAAAACGCTCGCGCAGATCATGAGCTGGGGGCGGTTCGATCCCGCGAATCACTCGAGCGAGGAAGAGATCGCGAAGGGGCCCGGGAGACGCGGCACAAGGTGATGTACCGGGACGAGACCAAGATCGATCAGGCAGAAAAAGAAACTCCAGCGCTGCAGTCAGAACCCGTTACGACTTGCATCCGGGATTTCGTCCGGCCATTTTCAGCTGCGTCACAGGATCGGGGGGAGCCTATTGGGACGCAGCCTTCGACGGCGCTCGCTCAATCCCGAAAAACTTTTCGAGACAGGTCCTGACTGCAGCGCTGGAGCTGAGGAGGAGAAACGAGCAGGACCAAGGCTACTTGCGCGAAGCGCCCAAGGCTGTAGGAATAATAGACGACCGTTTGTAGGACAACAACCGACACGATTTCCGCCCCTTGTCGGCGCGAAAGCGACAACACAATTGGCAGCTTGCCCGCCGACAATGCTGGCAGACTCGGTGTTTAATTGCTGTTCGACCCGCGCTCTTCGCAGGAGAAATGCATGCTCAGTAAGTTCATGGTGCTCGCCGCAATGACTGCAGTGATGCTTGTCACGCATGCGACGACCTATGCGGCCGAAAGCACCCCCATGCCAGTCTCGAAATCGACCCCGAATCCGCCGCGGATCGATGGACGAACCATTTTGCCTTCCATCCCTCCGATGCCGCCATTGGCCGAAGCCAACGACGAGCCGGAAGTGAAGGCTTCGAAGGCGCCCGCGCGCAAGGTCTCGAACAAATCCGTGAAGCGACCCGCTTCGGTAAAGGATCAATCGAAAGCCCGCGTCCCTAAAGCACGAACGTCGCGAACGAAGGCAAGGCGGGGCAGGTAGGACTTTACCCAGGGGATGCAGGTGCGCGTTTAGGCAGCTCTGGCGCGGTCCTGCGGCCTAGAGCATTTCCAGGGGCCGAGCCTTTTCGGGCGGGAGGAAGATAGCGTCCAGTTCGGCGAGTTGCCGTGCGGTGAGCGTGTGCGCCTGCGCGCCTGCGTTCTCCCGGACACGGGCCGTACTGCCGCTCTTCGGGATCACGATCACCGCGTCCTGCGCAAGCAGCCAAGCCAGCGCTGCCTGGGCCGGCGTGATTTCATAGGACTTCGCAAAGGCGGCGAGCTTGCGGTTGCCCAGCAGCTTGGCTTGATCGAGCGGGGAGTACGCCATCATCGGGATGTGGTGCTTTCGCAGCCACGGCGCGAGGTCCCACTCCACGCCGCGGCGCGAGAGGTTGTAGAGCACCTGGTTGGTCGCAACGCCGGTGCCGCCCGCAAGCGAATGCCACTCGCGCATCTCGTCATGGTCCAGGTTGCTCACGCCGTGCTGGCGGATCTTGCCGTCCTTCTGCAGGCGCTCGAAGGCTTCGAGCGTTTCGGCAAACGGCACGCTGCCCCTCCAGTGCAGCAGGTACAGCTCGAGGCGATCGGTCTTCAGGCGCTCGAGGCTTTTCTCGCACGCGGCGATGGTGTCGCGACGGCCAGCGTTCTGCGGCAGAACCTTGCTTACCAGGAAGACTTCGTCGCGGCGTCCCGCAATCGCCTCGCCGACCAGTTCTTCCGACCGGCCGCTGCCGTACATCTCGGCGGTATCGATGAGCGTCAGCCCAAGGTCGAGGCCCAGGCGCAGGGCGGCGAGCTCTTCGGCGCGGGCGCGGGCGTGGTCGCCCATGTTCCAGGTGCCCTGTCCGAGGGCATGCACCTTGTCGCCGGAGGGCAGCCGTATGGTTTTCATGCGCGCAGTTTATTACAGCTGCGGCATAATCGCGCCCGACGAAATCCCCATCCGACAGATCCCGAGGAATAGACGCAATGCCCGCTCGCAAATCCCGTTTCGCCCTCGCTGTGACGATCGCCCTTTTGGTCGCCTCGGCGGCGGGCTGCGCGTCGGTCAACACGCGCTGGGACTCGTGCGAGAAGAACGCCGGCACTTTCATCCAGCTCGCGGACTGCACGATGGAGGCGGTGCTCGCGGACGCGAGGCAGACCTCGCAGCCGGCGCTTCGCATGCGCAGCGAGGCCCGCGCCAAGGCCTATTCGCAAAAGGCCGAGGACTTGATGGAAAAGGTCGGCACCGGCCGCATGGGCGATGCCCAAGCGCGTGTCGTGCTGCGGCATGCGCTGGATGAGCTGTTGGACCACGAAAGGGACGAGCGCCTGACGCCTTTACGCCAGCCGCAGCGCACTGGCGTCACCTGTTCGCCTGTGGGCAACAGCGTATCGTGCACTGCAAACTAGAAGATGTAGGACATTTGCCGACCGATGTGTGCGGGCTTCGCGATTGGCGCTGAAATTCGACTCTGACCCGAGTTACTGAATCCTTAGTCTTCGAGGAAGGCCTTCCAGACGCCGTTCGACTCTTTGAGCGCCCAGGCAATTACGCACGAAACCACCAGCCCGACTAGCGCCGGAACCGCGAGGGACCCATCGAAGTTGGCGAATCCCAGACCGAGCATTCCACCGTTCCACAGCATTTTCGTTCTCCTGGTGCCCCTCTGGTTGGCGGGGCGTTGACATGCTGTAACTGTAGTCTTCGCTGCACGGCAAATATGTCCGTGCGTCCCTGATACTCCTATCGGTTTAAGGCTTACAAGAGTGGGCCGGGGCGCCCTTTTGGGGGGTTATCGGATACGATGGCGGCCAAATAATTCACAGGACCGGGCCCCAGCGCCCGCTCGCGACCGTGCCTGCCCCGAATTCCCGCCTTATCCTGCTCTACCGGACCATGGCGCGCATCCGCGCCTTCGAGAACGCCGCCGAAGTCGCCAGCCAGGGCGGCGTGCAGGCCTGGGGACTTTCGGCAAGCTCCACCCCTGCGCTGGTGCGCGGTCCGCTGCATCTGTCGACCGGGCAGGAGGCCGTGGCTACCGGCGTCTGCGCAAACCTCTTTCGCGAGGACCTGCTGACCTCCACCCACCGGGGCCATGGCCACACGCTCGCCAAGGGCGCGGACCTCAACCGCATGATGTGCGAGCTGTTCGGCCGCTCGACCGGCTACAACCGCGGCAAGGGCGGCTCGATGCACATCGCGGATTTCTCGGTCGGCATGCTGGGTGCGAACGGCGTGGTCGCAGCCGGCATCCCGATCGCCGTCGGCGCGGCTCATGCGCTCAAGCTGCAGAAGAAGCCGCACATCGTGGCGTGCTTCTTCGGTGACGGCGCGGTCAACCGCGGCCCTTTCCTCGAAGGCCTCAACTGGGCGGGCGTCTACCGGCTGCCGGTGCTTTTCATCTGCGAAGACAACCGGATCTCGGCCACCACGCCGACCGGTCCGATGACCGCGGGTGATGGGGCGAGCGCGCGCGCAAAGAGCATGGGCCTGCGTTGTGAGCAGGTCGACGGCAACGATGTCATTGCAGTCGAGGGCGTCGCGGGCGAACTCGCGGATTGGGTGCGCCACGGCAATGGCCCGGCCTTCCTGCACGCGGTCACCTATCGTTTCAAGGGCCATGTCTCGGTCGACCCGGGCGCCTACCGCGACGCGAAGGAAGTCGAGCAGGCGCTTGCGAACGATCCGCTCCGGCTGGCCCGGACCGCGCTGCTGGAGGCCGGTGAGCCGGCGGCTTCGATCGATGCCATCGAGGCCGCGGCCAGGATCGAAGTCGAAGTCGCGCTCGCCATCGCCAAGAGCTCGCCGTGGCCCGATCCGTCCACCGCCTACGAAGACGTCATGGACACCGGCAAGGGGCAGTGGCGATGAGCGCCGCCGTAACGACCATGACTTATGCGCAGGCCGCATGCCTTGCGCTGCAGGAGGCGATGCGCGCCGACCCGAACGTGATCGCGATCGGCGAGGACCTCGGTCGCGGCGGGATCTTCGGCCAGTACCGCGGCCTGCCGCAGGAGTTCGGGCCGGGCCGCATCATCGACACGCCCATATCGGAGGCGACCATCATGGGCGCGGCCGTCGGCATGGCGCTCGCGGGGCTGCGTCCCGTGGTGGAAATGCGCGTCGTCGACTTCGCGCTCTGCGCAATCGACGAGCTCGTGAACCAGGCGGCCAAGAACCGCTTCATGTTCGGCGGGCAGGGCAGGGTGCCGCTCGTCGCGCGCATGCCGATCGGGCTCTGGAGCGCCTCGGCCGCGCAGCATTCGCAATCGCTCGAAGCGTGGTTCGCGCATATCCCGGGCCTCGTGGTGGCAACGCCATCGACGCCGGCTGACAACTACGGCCTGCTCAAGGCTTCGCTCGCAAGCGGCGACCCGGTCGTCTACATGGAGCACAAGGAGCTCTGGGGCATCGAAGGCGAGGTCGAGCCCGGCGCAACGGTCCCGCTGGGCAAGGCGCGGGTCGCACACGTTGGCCGCGACCTCACGATCGTGAGCTGGTCGCGCTCGATGCACGATTGCATGGCGGCGATCCCGCTGCTCGAGAAGGAGCGCTACTCGATCGAGCTGGTGGACCTGCGCACGATCTGGCCGTGGGACCGCGAGGGCGTGCTCGAGTCGTGCGCGAAGACCGGACAGCTCATGGTCGTGCACGAAGCGGTGCAGGCCGGCGGCTTCGGCGCGGAGATCGCGGCCAGCGTCGCCGAAGAGCTCGGCATCCGCGTCAAGCGCCTCGGCGCGCCGCGCATCCCGGCCGGCTATTCGCAGCCGCTCGAGGACGAATCGCGCATCGGCGCGGCAAAGATCGTCGCCGCCGCAAAAAGCTTTCTCGGCTAAATCACGATGCGCCCGCGTGGATCACGATGCGCCCGCGCATAGCATGACCCGCAAGCGCACCGTCGAGGACTGGATCGCCGTCCTCTCGATGGCATTGCTTTGCGTCATCACGATGGGCAACGTGCTGGTGCGCTATTTCTCCGACCAGTCGTTTGCGTGGACCGAGGAGATCTCGGTCTTCCTGCTGGTGGTGATGACCATGGCCGGCGCGGCGGCGGCTGCGGCACGCGACAACCATGTGCGCATCGAATATTTCCTCGAGCGCGGGTCGGCCGGCCGCAGGCGTTTCCTCGCGCTGGGCGGCGCGCTGGTCACCACGATTTTCTTTCTTGTCCTCGCCGCGCTTACCGCAGACATGGTCTGGGATGACTACCGCTACAACGAAACCTCCTCCGGACTGAACGTCCCGCGCTGGTGGTATACGGTCTGGGTGCCGGTGCTTTCGCTTGCGATTGCGTTCCGCGCGGGGCAGGTCTGGCGGCACTTGATAAAGACGCGATGACCGGCGTCCTGCTTTTCGCGATCTTTCTGGGCCTCATGCTGGCCGGGGTGCCGATCGGCGTGGCGCTCGGCCTGGGCGGCGCGATTGCGATCGCGGTTGCGAACACCGATGCGCAGCACTGGGGGCTGCTCGCGGTGCCGCAGAACTTCTACGCGAGCCTCGCCAAGTACCCGCTGCTCGCGCTGCCGATGTTCGTGCTGGTCGGCGCGATCTTCGACCGCTCGGGCGTTGCGCAGCGCATGGTGACGTTTGCGATCGCGGTGGTCGGTCGCGGGCCGGGAATGCTGCCGCTCGTGGCGATCAGCGTGGCGATGGTGCTCGGAGGCATCTCCGGTTCCGGTCCGGCGAATGCCGCGGCCGTGGGCGGCGTGATGATCGGGGCGATGGCGCGCGCGGGCTATCCGCCGGCGTTCTCGGCGAGCGTGATCGGCGCGGCGGCGGCGACCGACATCCTGATCCCGCCTTCGATCGCGTTCATCGTCTATAGCGTCATGGTGCCGGGGGCTTCCGTGCCGGCGCTGTTTGCCGCGGGCATGATCCCCGGCGTGCTTGCGGGCCTCGCGCTTGCGGTGCCCGCGATCCTGATCTCGCGCAAGCATGGTTTCGGGCAGGGCGAAGCCGAAGTGCCGCGACCGCCGTTCTGGAAAAGCCTCTTCGAGGCGATGTGGGGCCTGGCCGCGCCGGTGCTGATCCTCGGGGGCATGCGCATGGGCTGGTTCACGCCGACGGAGGCCGCGGTTGTCGCGGTGTTCTACGGGCTGTTCATCGGCATGGTGGTCCATCGCACGATCCGCTTCGGCGACCTCTTCGACATCTTCCGCGAGGCGGCCGAACTGTCGGCGGTCATCATGCTGGTGCTCGGGCTTGCGGGCATCTTCGCGTATTCGGTGAACACGCTCGGCATTGCCGACCCGATCGCGGCTTTCATCGCCGGCAGCGGGCTAGGAAGCTTCGGCGCGATGGTGCTCGTCGTGGTGGTGCTGGCGATTGTCGGGATGTTCCTCGACGGCGTCTCGATCTTCCTCATCTTCCTGCCGCTGCTCGTGCCGGTGGCGAAGGCCTTCGCGTGGGACCCGGTCTGGTTCGGCGTGATCCTCACCATGATGATCGCCGTGGGCCAGTTCACCCCGCCGCTGGCGGTCAACCTCATGGTCGCGTGCCGCATGGCCAAGGTGCCCATGGAAGCCACGATCCCGTGGGTCGGCTGGCTGGTGGCGAGCTTCATCGGCGTGACCTTCCTCGTGATCCTGTTTCCGGAACTGGCGCTTTGGCTGCCCCGGACGCTGGGGTATTAGCGGGGTGGCATAGCGGCGTGCCGCGCGGCCCCGTATCATGGAACCGTTCCACCTCATCACCGACCAGGAGGCCCGGCATGCGCGGCGCAGTGTTCCTCGGCAACAGGAAGATCGAAATTCGCAGTTTCCCCGACCCGACGCCGGGTCCGGGCGAAGTCGTGCTCCAGATGAAGGCCTCGGGGATGTGCGGCAGCGACCTCAAGTTCTATCGCCCGCCACCGGGCGAAGCGCAGAAGGCGCTGGGCCTGGGCGGCAATGCCGAGCCGTTCATCGCGGGCCACGAGCCCTGCGGCGTCATCGCCGCGCGTGGCCCCGGCGTGTCCGAGCGCGAGGCGCCGATCGGTCAGCGCGTGATGGACCACCACTACGCCGGCTGCGGCGTCTGCGGGCACTGCCGGGTCGGCTGGTCGCAGCTGTGCCGCGAAGGCATCACGGTCTACGGCGTCACCGCCAATGGCGGGCATGCCGAGTATCTCAAGGTGCCGGTGCGCACGCTGGTGCCGCTGCCCGAGGAGCTCTCGTTTGCCGAAGGCGCCGCGGTGGCCTGCGGTACCGGCACGGCCTACGGCGCGCTGCGGCGCATGCACATTGCGGGCGGCTCCACCTTAGCCGTCTTCGGCCAGGGCCCCGTCGGTATCAGCGCCACGCTGCTCGGCGCAAAGATGGGCGCGCGCGTGATCGCCATCGAGACCAATGACGAGCGCCTCGGGCTGGCGAAGCAGTTCGGCGCAGATGCGACAGTGAATTCGGCGAAGGAAGACGTGGATGGGAAGCTCAAGGAGCTGACCCGCGGCATTGGCGTGGACCTCGCCCTTGATTGCACAGGCGTGGCGGCCGCGCGCCTGGCCGCGGTGCGCTCGGTGAAAACCTGGGGGACGGTGTGCTTCGTCGGCGAGGGCGGTGAGGTGACGTTGGATGTGTCGCGCGACTTGCTGCGCCGGCAGGTCACGCTGATCGGCTCCTGGACGTTCAGCGCGATGGGCATGGGCGAGTGCGCGCGCTTCGTCGCCGACAACCGCATCGAGCTGGAGAAGATCTTCACGCACCGCTGGAAGCTCGACCAGGTCGACGAGGCCTACAAGGTGTTCGATGCCCAGTCTTCGGGCAAGGGCGTGATCGAGTTCTGAGGCGACGGATGAGGCAAGGAGGAAGGATGAAGAAAATATCGATTCTCACCGCGGTGCTGATTGCCGGCTCGGTCGTCGCGGCGCACGCACAGACTTTCCCGACCAAGCCGCTGCGTCTCGTCGTGCCTTTCGCGCCAGGCGGCAGCTCGTCGATCGTCGCGCGCGCGGTCGCGGCCGAAATGGAGAAAGGCCTCGGCCAGGCGATCGTCGTGGACAACAAACCGGGCGGCGGGGGCAACCTCGCGATGCACGAAGTCGCGCGCTCCGACCCGGACGGTTACACGCTGATCATCGGTCACGTCGGCTCGCTCGCGATGAACCCGTTCATGTATACGAAGCTGCCCTACGACGTGGACAAGGATTTCACGCCGATCTCGCTCCTTGCGACAGTGCCCGCGATCTACGTCGTGCACGAAAGCGTGCCGGCGAAGAACCTCAGGGAGTTCGTGGCCCTTGCGAAGAAGGATCCCGGCAAGATGTACTACGGCAGCGCCGGAAACGGCTCGGCCGGCCACCTCGCGATGGAATACTTGAAGCAGGTCACCGGAATCGACATCCAGCATGTCCCCTACAAGGGCACCGGGCCGAATATCATCGACCTCGTCGCCGGGCGCACGCAGGCGGCCTCGGCCGGCACGCCGCCGCTCATGCCGCATGTGAAGTCGGGCAAGCTGCGCGTGATCGCGGTGGGAACGCCGAAGCGCCTTCCCACATTGCCGGACGTGGGGACCGTCGCCGAACAAGGGTACCCCGGCTTCGAAACGTCGCAGTGGTATGGCATTAACGGCCCGGCGAAGATGCCCGAGCCGGTGCTCAGGCGCCTCGCGACGGAAGCGGCCAAGGCGGCCAGGAGTCCCAGCGTGCTCGAGCGCTTTGCGGCGGATGATGCCGAAGCCATCGGCTCGTCGCCGGCGGAGTACGCGGCGTTCATCAAGAAGGAACAGGAGCGCTGGGGCAAGGTGGTGCGTGCGGCCGGCGTGAAGGCCGACTGAGAAAACAACCGAAAGCGAGGAGAACAAAATGAAAAGACGCGACCTTATCAAGGGCGCCGCGGCCGTTGCCGCCACATCGACGCTGGGCTTTCCGGCAATCCTGCGCGCGCAGCAGTACAAGGCCGAATACAAGATGTCCACCGTGGTGCCGACGGCGTTCGCATGGGGCAGGGGCGGCGAGATCTTCGCCAACCTCGTGAGGGAGAGGACGAACGCTCGCATCAACATCAAGCAGTACCCGGGCGCGTCGCTCGTGCAGGGCGACCAGACGCGCGAGTTCTCGGCCATGAGGCAAGGCATCATCGACGTGCTCTGCGGCGCGCCCATCAACTGGTCGGGCACAGTCCGGCAGCTCGGCGTATTCACGCTGCCCTTCCTCACACCGGACCATAAGGCCCTCGACGCGGTGCTCAATTCGCCCGCGGTCATGAACGACTACTTCGACCTCGTGAGGAAGGCCGGCGCCGAGCCGCTTGCGGTCGGCGAGACCGGCTTCCGCCAGATCAGCAATTCCAAGCGACCGATTCAGAAGCCCGAGGACATGAAAGGCATCAAGATCCGCGTGGTCGGCAGCCCGATGTACGGCGAGATCATGAGCGGCATGGGCGCGAACCCGACCTTCATGAGCTGGGCCGACGCGCAGCCCGCGCTCGCCTCGGGCGCGGTGGACTCGCAGGAGAACCCGCTCGAAGTCTTCCTCGCGGCCAAGATCCACACGCTCGGCCAGAAATACGTCACCAAGTGGAACTACTCCAACGACATCCTGCTCTTCGCGATCGCCGGTCCGGTGTGGCAGAGCTGGAACGCGCAAGACCAGAAGATCGTGCGCGATGCCGCGCAGGACGCGGCCAGGCAGCAGATCGGCCTCGTGAGGAAGCTTTTTGCAGAGGACGTGGAGCGCGTGCGCGCGCTCGGCGTCAACGTGCACATTCCAACCCCGGCCGAAATGAAGGAGTGGCAGATCGCCACGCGCCGCATCTATGCGCGCTGGAAGGTGCAGATCGAGCCGAACCTGATTGCGAAGATCGAGCAGGTGGTGGCGGGGACGCGGAAGGG
>CAZZDV010000021.1:24664-27081 GCA_964652785.1 uncultured Bordetella sp. | reverse complement strand
AAAAACGTGGTCTGTCCCTGATTTACCAGGCGTAAGCGAAGGCGGGGAAGACCTCGGACTTCGAGCCGCGCGGATCGCAGCCGGCTTCGAGCACGCCGGTGTCCTCGTCGATCTGGGCGCCTGACAGAAAGCCTTCAGACCAGTCGGGTGCGAGGTCCACGAGGTGGCCGCGGCGCCTCAACTCGTCGAGCACCTTTTTGCCGACCCTCTCCTCGATGCGCACATGCTGCGGAAAATGGCTGTGCGGTGCGAAAAATCCAGGGAAATGATCCGAGGACAGCTTGGCTGCCTCGATCGCCTCCTGCAGCGTCATGCCAAAAACCTCGCGGTTGAGCATGAACTGCAGCGACCACTGCTCCTGCTGATCGCCGCCCATGGTGCCGAAAGTCATCCACGGCTTGCCTTTTCTGAACGCGAGCGAAGGCGTGAGCGTGGTGCGCGGCCGCTTGAAAGGCGCGACCACGTTCGGATGGTTCGCGGGCTGCAGGTAAAACGTCATCATGCGTGAGGAGAGCGGATGGCCGAGCTCCGGCATGACTGGGGCGGAGGCGAGCCACGCGCCGCTAGGCGTAAAAGAGGCCATGTTGCCCGCCGCATCGATCGCATCGACATGCACCGTGCCCGCGCCCCACGGCTGCGGTGTAAAACGTTCGTCCTCCGGCAGAAGCGCCGCGTTCTTCCACGCATCGCCCGGGCGCAGCTCGTCGTTGGCCCGGCGCGGGTCGATGAGCTGCGCGCGACGTTTGCCGTATTCGTTCGAAAGCAGCACGTCGCCCGGCACCAATGCCTGCGACGGGTCGCCGTAGTACTGCTCGCGGTCGGCGAAGGCGAGCTTCACGGACTCGATGACCACGTGCAGGTAGTCCGCGCTGTTGTGGCCCATCGCCTTCAGCTCGAAGTTGCGCAGGATCGCAAGCGCCTGCAGCATTGCAGGACCTTGCGTCCAGAAGCCGCATTTGAAGATCGTGGCTTCGCCATATTCGAAGCGCACGGGTTCCTCGACCAGCGTGCGGAAACGCTCGAAGTCGCTGCGCTCGAGCAGCCCGTCGCGCTCCTTGGAAAAGCGCACGATGGCCTCGGCGACGTCGCCGAGGTAGTACGCATCGTGCGCGGCCTGGAGTTTCGCCGCGCGCTCGCCCGTAGCGTTTCTCTCCGCATTGGCAAGGTAGTCGTACATGCGCGCAAGCGCTGCGTTCTTCATTAGCGAGCCCACCTCGGGCACGCCGTGCGGGAGGTAAAGCGCGCGGCTGCCTTCCCAATCGCCAAACTTGGGCTCCAGCGCCCGGAGCCCGAACTTGTGCTGGTTTACGAGCCCGTTCGAGACGGGAAAACCCTCTTTCGCCAACGCGAGCGCCGGCGCCACGGCATCCGCGAGGCTCAGCGTCCCGTAACGGGCGAGCGCCGTGATCAGCGCGCTGAAAGTCGCCGGCACACCCGCAGCCAGGATGTCCTCGTCCGGCACGTGGTCCAGGCCGCGACGGCGGAATTCCCCAGGTGTCGCGCGGCCCGGTGCGGCCATGTTGCCGTTCAGCGCGATCACCTTGCTGCTGCCTGCGAGGCGGATCAGCAGCGGGCACTCGCCGCCGATGCTGTTCATCTGCGGATCGACCAGGCCTTCGACCAAGGTCATCGCCACCGCGGCGTCGATCGCATTGCCGCCGGCTTTCATCACATCGACGCCCGCGTCGACCGCAAGGTGATGGCTTGCAGCGGCTGCGCCGTGCGTGCCGAAGAGGCGTGGATAGAACGTGGTGCGGTCGGTGGGCGCGACGCGATAGGCGCGGTTGCTCCTGGCGGATGGATTCATGGACATAGTTTAATCAGAGTTTAGTCAGGGACAGACCGCGTTTACTTCCGGATAAACGTGGTCTGTCCCTGATTCAGCTGGGGTGGGCCAAGTCGGCGCGGGTGTAGGGGATCGAGAAAGTGGCGTCTGGAGGAATCGAAGGCACGGATTTCGACCACGCTTCGAACCGGGCGCGCATCGCCGCGAGGCGTGACGCGTCCTTCTTCGCAAGGTTGGCGCGCTCGCGCTGGTCCTTCGAGAGGTCGAAGAGGAATTCCCCGTCCTCGCTCGCGAAATACTTCCAGTCCCCCGAGCGCATCGCGCGCTGGCCGCGGAATTTCATTCGCCAGAACAGGTCGCGCTCGATGCGTTTCCCGGGATCCCTGAGCACCGGCAACAGGCTCACGCCGTCGAGCGGGTACTCCGGATGCGCTTTCGCGCCCGCAGCCTCAAGGAAGGTCGGCAGCCAGTCCATGGTCGTTGCAAGCTGCGCGGTCGTGCCCCCTGCGCGGATCTGAGCAGGCCAGCGCACGATGTAAGGCACGCGGATACCGCCCTCCAGCAGGTCCATCTTCTTGCCGACCAGCGGCCACGTATCCGAGAAGCGTTCGCCGCCATTGTCGCTGGTGAA
>CAZZDV010000021.1:4812-24564 GCA_964652785.1 uncultured Bordetella sp. | reverse complement strand
CCGGGCTTCTGCACCGCGGCCTCCCCTTCGCACAGGTCGTGGACGCCGGCCGAATCGCAGTGCGTGAAGTAGTCGACCCCGCCGCTCATCACGCCGAAGAATTCCTGGTAGCCGCTTTGCAGCGGCCCGAAGTGCGGCGGAAAACCGAGATGCCACTTGCCCGCGAGCGCGCTCGAGTACCCGGCGGCTGCGAGCAGCGAAGGCATCGTCGGATGGCCGGGCGGCAGGCCGAGGTCCGGGTTGCCCCTCGTGCGGGTCGCCATCGGCTCGTCCGCGCCGCCGCGCAGCCGGTATTGCCAGCGGCCGGTGATCAGCGCGAAGCGCGAGGGCGAGCAGACGGAGGAATTCGCGTACCCGTCGGTGAAGCGCAGCCCACCGGCGGCCATGCGGTCGAGGTTCGGCGAGCAGGACGCGCCCCGTGCGGCGGAGCGGCCGCCATAGCAGCCGAGGTCCGCGTAACCGAGATCGTCGGCGAGGATGAAAACGAAGTTGGGTTTCATGCCGGGATAATATAGGAGGACGGTCGCTCGGCCCCGATGGAGGAAACGCATGAACGCGAAACAGCAAAACGATGTCCGCGCACAAGTCTCGGCGGAGGAATGGCTGGTGCGCGTCGATCTCGCCGCCTGCTACCGGCTGGTGGCGCTCTACGGCTGGGACGACATCGTCTTCACGCATATCTCCGCGCGCGTGCCGGCCCCGGCCCACAATGACCCGCACCATTTCCTCATCAATCCCTACGGCATGATGTTCGAGGAGATCACCGCCTCGAGCCTGGTCAAGGTCGACGAGCACTGCGCAAAGGTGCTCGACTCACCCTACCCGGTCAATCCCGCCGGCTTCGTGATCCACAGCGCGATCCACTTCGGCCGGCCGGACGTGCAGTGCGTCCTGCATACGCATACGCCCGACGGCGTGGCGGTCGCGGCGCAGAAGGACGGATTGCTGCCGATCTCACAGCAAGCCACCATCGCTCTCGCCTCGCTCAGTTACCACGACTACGAAGGCATCGCGGTCAACGACGCCGAGAAGGCGCGACTGGTGAGCGACCTCGGCAACAGCACCAACTTGATCCTGCGCAATCACGGGTTGCTCACGGTGGGGCCCGCCATCGCCGACGCTTTCCTCATGATGTTCAACCTGCAACGGGCCTGCGAGATCCAGGTCCGCGCCCAGGGCGCCCAGACGATCGAGGTCGATCCGCGAATCGTCGCGGGCGTGAAGGCGGCCGCAGAGAAAGTCACCAAAGGGTTGGGCGGACAGATCGCGTGGCCGGCATTGCTGCGGAAGCTCGAGCGGCTCGACCCCAGCTATAAAACCTGAGCAGCGCTACCGCTTCTTCCCCTCGTACTGCGCCACCGCCTTCTTGAGGTCCGTGTACTCCTCGCAGCCGAAGGTGCAGAGCCGGTCGAGCCGGGCAAGGTGCTCCTTGGCCTTGGGCAGGTTGTTCACCATCAGGTAGGCCTCGCCGATGTACTCGTGCGCGCCGCGGTAGTCGGGCTTGAGCCGCAGTGCCTCGCTGTAGTGCTTGAACACGAGGTTCATGTTCGGGTTGGCGCTCTTGCGG
This sequence comes from uncultured Bordetella sp., assembly GCA_964652785.1. Lineage (GTDB taxonomy): Bacteria > Pseudomonadota > Gammaproteobacteria > Burkholderiales > SG8-39 > SZAS-79. The sequence goes on along the minus strand of CAZZDV010000021.1, from coordinate 22,997 downwards.
ATCGAGTACGCGTACATGTTGTGGTACTCGGCATTCTGCGGCGACGCGGTCACCGCGTCCCTGAGCACGAGGATTGCACCCGGCCAGTCTCTCTTCGTCGTCAGCGCGTTTACTTTCTCCATTACCGGGTCGGAAGGCCCCCAGGGCGGTTCGGGATCCGGGGAGCCCCCGGCGGCAAAGGCAGCCCCGGTGAACGAGGACGCCGCGAGATAAACCGCTACCATCAGGGCCTGCTTCTGGATAATTCTCATGTCGACCTCCTTCGGTAATTTTTCCTGACATGCGCTTGACTGACTTGCGCGGCGCGCTCCTGGCCGCGGTCGTTGCCGCTTCGGTGACGTTAACAGCAATCGCACAGCCGGTATTCCCCGAAATCGGCACGCGCGCCCAGGCGGTCGCGGCGCTGGGGCATCCGGATGCGCGCCAGCGCGCCGCAGCCGTCATTTATATCGCACGCACTGGCCTCGCCGCCGACGGGCCGATGCTCGTCAAGCGGCTGTCGGATGACAATCCCGTGGTCCGGGAACTCGCCGAGGCGGGCACATGGCAGGTCTGGGGCCGCTCGGGCGACGCCGAGACCGACCGCCTGCTGGCCAGCGGCACGCAGCAGATGAGTGCCGGCCAGCACCAGGCGGCGATCGCCACATTCGACCGGGTGATCCGCAGGCGGCCTGCGTTTGCCGAAGGCTGGAACAAGCGCGCGACCGCGTACTACCTCGCGGGGGACCTCAGGAAGTCGCTGGCCGACTGCGACGAGGTCATCAGGCGCAATCCACAGCATTTCGGCGCCTTGTCAGGCTATGGGCAGATCTACTTCCAGCTCGAGGACTTCGACAAGGCGCTGGAGTACTTCAGGCGGGCGCTCGCGGTGAACCCGAACATGAGCGGTGTCGAGATCAACATCCGCGCGATCGAAGACCTGCTGCGCGAAAAGCGCAGGAAAACGATCTAAGGAGGGGGACACGGGGGAACCTGGGTTCCCTTGTGCTCTACGTTAGCAGCCAGAAAGATGCCAGCCCCACGCCCACCGTGGCGATGAGGCTGCGCGTTACCGCGGCGACGGCCAATGCAGGAGCGATCGCGAGGAGCGCGGGGTTCGCCGTCGAAATCGCTGGCTTGCCTTCGACCACCAGCACTTCGATCGCGAGCAGCGCTGCAAGAACCGCGACCGGCACGTAGGCGAGCCATGCGAGCAGCCAGCGCGGCAACTCGATCTTCGCGAGCAGCACCAGCGGCAGCACGCGCGGCACCGCCGTGACCGCCGCGCAGGCGAGCACTAGCGCGAGGAATTCCGGCCGGATGTCCATCGTTCGAGCAGTAGTCCAAGAGTTGCGCCGAGCACCGTCGCAATGATGACGGCCCACGGTCCCGGATGCGCGACCTGCACCGCGACCGCGAGTCCCGCGCTGAAGAAAGCCACCGCCAGCCCGAGGCGCACGCGCGGGCGTGCCGCAAGCTGCAGCACGAGCAATCCCGCGAACATGCACGGCAAAGCGAACCCGAGCACTTTCGTATTCGAGGCCGATCCGGCGAACTGCGCCGAGAACACCGCGCCGGCGAGGTTGGCCATCGCCCAGGTCGAATAAGCCGCGAGGTTGAGGCCCGCCATCCAGGATGCGTTCACCGGTGGTTGCCTGGCGAAGCGTCCAGCCGCGACGACGAAAGTCTCGTCGGTGAGTTGGAGGCCCAGCAGCGCATTCTTCCAGCCCGGCAGCCGGCGCAAGTAAGGCGCAAGCGCGGCCGCCAGCAGCAGGTGGCGCACGTTCACGAAGAACACCGTGAGCACGATCGCCGAGAGCGGGCTCGCGAGCAGGACCATGCTGGTGAGCACGAACTGGGCGGAGCCGGCATAGAGCACCATCGAAAGCAGCAGCACCTCGGCGTACGACAGCCCGGCGGCGCGCTCGACCACGCCGGCCGCAAGGCCGATGCCGAGATACCCGAGCACTACCGGCAGCCCTGCGCGCGCGCCGTCCGAGAAAGTCTCCCCGGCTCGCAGGTCGCGCGGCGGGATCGGTTCATCCGTCATCGAGTCATTGTATGCTGGCGGCCCCGCGCAAAAAGACGCGCGAGGCCGACCAAACCCAACGTCAAACTCCGGGACCAAAATTGAAACTCGCAAGCTATCAGCACCGGAATGCCGCGGGCTACGGCATCGTCGAGGGCGAAGGCATCATCGATCTTTCGCGCCGCATCGGCGCGCGCTTTCCCGATATCAGGACGCTCATCGCGCACGAAGGCCTCGACGAGGCGCGCAAGGCCGCGCAGGGACAAAAGCCGGACTTCAAGTTGTCCGAAGTGAAGCTGCTTCCCCCGATCCCCAACCCCGGCAAGATCTTCTGCATCGGCCTCAACTACGAAGACCACCGCCAGGAAACCAAGCGCGAGAAGACCGAGGCGCCCGCGGTGTTCGTGCGCTTTCCCGAGTCGCAGGTCGGCCATGACCAGCCGATGCTGCTTCCGCGCGAATCGACCAAGCTCGATTTCGAAGGCGAGATCGCGGTGATCATCGGCAAGCCCGGCCGCCGCATCAGCGAGGCGGATTCGTGGAACCACATCGCCGGCTACAGCTGCTACAACGACGGCTCGGTGCGCGACTGGCAGTGGGCGACCACGCAGTGGACCGCGGGCAAGAATTTCGTCGCCACCGGCGGCTTCGGCCCGTGGATCGTGACGGCGGACGAGATTCCCGCTGGCACCGAGCTAACGCTCTCCACGCGCCTCAACGGCGAGCAGATGCAGCACACGACAACCGCGCTCATGGTGCACTCCATCCCGCGGCTGATCGCCCATCTTTCGACTTGGGTGCCGCTAGAGCCGGGCGACGTCATCGTCAGCGGCACGCCCGGGGGGGTGGGTGCGCGTCGCGACCCGCCGGTGTGGATGAAGCCCGGCGACGTGGTCGAAATCGAAGTCAGCGGCGTCGGCGTCCTGCGCAACACGATCGCAAAGGACTGAGATGGAAATGCGCGACATCGCGTTCGGCACCACGGACTGGTCGGGTGTCGAGCGCACCGAGCACAAGGGGGAAACCGGGCTGGCGTACTGGCGCACGCGCGATTTCGGCCGGATCCGCGTGCGCATGGTCGAGTACACCCCGGGCTACCTCGCCGACCACTGGTGCTCGAAAGGGCACATCCTGTTCTGCGTCGAAGGCGAGCTCGAGACCGAGCTGGCGGATGGCAGGAAATTCGTGCTCAAAGCCGGGATGAGCTACCAAGTCGCCGATGGCGCCGAACCGCACCGCTCGCGGACGGCGGATGGAGCGAAGTTGTTTATCGTTGATTAAGAACGGGGTCCGAGTCGATGTCTTTGATTGCCAGACCCCTGATAGTGCTTCCGCTTACCCTCCGGGTACTATTGTTTCGTTGATTGATTCAGCACTGCAACAATCTTTGTAACATACCCTAATTGATTCATTTATTGTTTCAGCTTAGAATCAATGCATGAATCAAAGGCAAAAACGCATCCTGGAAGAACTACTTACAGAACCCGAGCGAGATTGGGTTCTGAAAGACTTCATGCGCCCGGGCGTTGTCGATGGCGTTGGCCGGGTAACGGTCTACCGCGATCTCGACCAAATGGTCTCGCAGGGATTGCTCCGCGCCAAAGGCGCCACCAGGGACCGGACTTACCGCCTGAACGAGACCTCGGATGCCTATCTAAACTGGGATCTCTCACGCAACCCGAACGAGCGCAATCCAGTCGACTATGACCGCAGACTCCTTGGCGACTATGAGCCGAACCGCACTCATTTCCTCAGCCCGCAAATCCGGAGCCAATTGACAGAAGTGACCTTGGCCGATCGCAGTGACGTGGAGGATGCGGCGTATCGCCGCGTGCTCAACAATCTGATCATCGATCTGTCCCACGCTTCTTCCAATCTGGAAGAAGTAAAGATCAGCTGGCTCGACACCAAGACCCTGATCGAACTCGGTGAGCGGCCCGAAGGCCTGTCCGGCAAGGAACTCGCGATCGTCCTCAACCATAAAGAGGCGATTAAATACATGGTCGAAAACAGGTTGGATGTGGCCAGAAGAGATCTTATGGATCTGCATTCGATGCTCATGAAAGATCTTTTGCCGAATCCAATGAACATTGGCACGCTGCGCACCGACATCGTTCATTTCGACAACAGCACCTATCGGCCGATTTCGATCCCTATCTTGCTCGATGAGCAGTTCGAGCTTTTTTGTTCAAAAGCAGCGGCCATCGGGGATCCTTTTGAAAAGGCATTCTTCGTCATGTTGTTTATCCCGTATCTGCAGCCATTCCATGACGGAAACAAACGCACATCGCGTCTTGCAATGAACATTCCTCTCGTAAACGGGAAGCTTGCGCCGTTCTCGTTCTCGAACATCAGGAAGCGGGACTACGTGTTCGGGCTGTTGGCGTTCTACGAGCGCGGCCAGCCGAAATTCCTTGCTGAAGCCTTCGCTGCCGCTTACACGCAGGCGGCCGCGAAGTACAACAGCCTCGTGAAATTCGCATCAAGCGGCGGACTGCTGGCAACGGTTGGATCGGATTCGATGGAGAGCGAAGTCTCCGGGCACCCGAACCCGGGTCGCCTCGAGCGCTGATACAGCGCGGAGGATTTGATGAACGCTCCAGCCCGGCTGCCACCGGAAGAATGAGGGCCTCCCCGCGTTTCTACGGAAACCAGGGAAAACGTGGTCTGTCCCTGATTTAGAGCCCGGCCAGCCGGCTGATCTCGGCGGGATTCACTTTGAGCCGCTCGGCGGCCTCGAGGATCTCTCCCCAGCTGGTCTCATCCACCGGGATGCCCTCGGCCATGCGCTTCTTGCGCGTCTCGCGCTCGGGCTCACCGGCCAGGCGCACATGGTCGAAGCCGGGTTGCGGCGGCGAGGCCTTCACCCAGTCGAGGAAGGCTTTCGTCTCGTCTCCGAAAAGCGCACCGCTCGAAAGCTTGGCCGGGTCGAACAGGATCGTGAGCATGCCGTTGAGCACGCGCTTTTCGCCCGTTGCCGGTTGGTGACAGGACATGCCCGCGGCCAGTGCGCCGCCGAGCAACTCGCAGACCACGGCCAGGCCATAGCCCTTGTGATCGCCGAAGGTAACGATCGCGCCATGCGGCTCGACCACCGCGAATTTCGGATCCGTGGTCGGCGCGCCCTTGTTGTCGATCAGGCGCCCCGCGGGCATCTGCTCGCCCTTGTTGTACGCGACGCGCGCCTTGCCCTGCGCCATCACGCTGGTGGCGAAGTCGAGCAGGATCGGATCGCCGCCCGGCACCGGGATGCCGACGGTGAACGGGTTCGTGCCGAAGCGCGCGTCGCCGCCGCCGAAGGGCGCGACGATCGGCCGCGAGATCACGTTGGTGAAGTGGATCGAAATGAGGTTTTCCGCCACCGCCATTTCCGCCCATGCGCCGATCCGGCACAGGTGGTGCGAATTGCCGAGCGCGACGATGCAGCTGCCGTATTGCTTGGCGCGCGCGATGCCCATCTCCATCGCCTCGTGACCGATCACCTGCCCGAAGCCCGCCTGCCCGTCCAGGCGCAGCATTGCGCCGCCGTCGAGCGTCGTCTTCACGTGCGCATTCGGCTTGAGGCCGCCCTCAATGAACGCTTCCGAATAGCGCGGCAGCATGCCGATGCCGTGCGAGTCGTGGCCGGTGAGGTTGGCCTGGATGAGGTTGTCGGTGACGAGGTCGACCTCGCGCGGGGAGCTGCCGAACCCGCGCACCAGCGTCTTGATCGCCGCGGTCAGCGGCTCGACGCGAATCGTATGAATTTTTGCCATCAGAATCTCCGGGGAGGTCTTGAAGAGGGGCGCAGCCCCTGTTCTCGTCTAGTCTGCCTTGATGCCGCCGGTCTCGACCACTTTCTTCCACATGCCGATTTCGGCATTGAGGAAGGTATTGAACTGGTCCGGCGTATTCGCCACGACGTCGAACCCCTGCGCATCGAAGCGCGCCTTCGTATCCGGTGCGTTTAGCGCCGCGACGATCGCCGCATGCAACTTTGCCGTCACGTCCTTGGGCAGCCCTTTGGGCCCCGCGACCGCCTGCCACGAGTAGACCTCGAAGTTGGGCAAGCCCGCTTCCGCCATGGTCGGCACGTCCGGGAACACCGGCGTGCGCTTGCTGCTGGTGACCGCGATTGCCTTGAGCCGCCCGCCCTTCACATGGCCGGACACCGCGCCGAGGTTCTGGAACGAGCATTCGGCGGAACCGCCGATCATGTCGGTCATCGCGGCCGAGCCGCCTTTGTAGGGCACGTGGATGCCGGTGGTGGCGGTGCGCTGCCAGAGCAACTCGGCGGACAGGTGGTCGGACGAGCCCGTGCCCGAGGAGGCGAACGAGACCTTGCCGGGGTTCTTCTTCAGGTAGGCGAGCAATTCGGGCAGCGTATTGGCCGGCACCTTGGGATTGCAGACGAGCAGGTTGGGCGTTCGCACCGCGACGGTGAGGAGGTCGAAATCGCGCAGCGAGTTGTACGGCAGCTTCGGGAACAGCGCGACGTTGATCGCGAACGTGCCGATCGATCCGACGAGCAGCGTGTAGCCGTCGGCGGGCGACTTGGCCATGGCTTCCGCGGCGATCGCGCCATTGGCGCCGGGGCGGTTCTCGACGACAACCGTCGCGCCGGGGAAGCTGTCGGTGAGCTTCGCGCTGATCGCGCGCGCGGTCATGTCCGACGAACCGCCGGCAGTGAACGGCACCAGGATCCTGATCGGCTTGCTCGGGTAGGCCTGCGCGAACGCGGCGGCTGAAAAAAACGGGGACGCCAATGCAAAAAGGGCTGCAGCGAGCGCCGCGATGGTCCTCGACATGTCTTCTCCTATTGGGGGTTCTTCGATGCGGGCCGAAGCTTATCAGGCGCCAAGGCGCACGGTCATCTCCAGGATCGCCTCCGCGGCGATCGCCGGATGCTCCAGCGGAAAGAGGTGGCCACCCTTGACCCGCTTGAACGCAAATCCAGCGTGGCGCATGGTCGACAAGCCCACTCGCCGCACGACATCCGAATCCGCGCCGCCGATGAAACCCGCGCGCACCTCGAGCTTTGCGAGGCTGCGATGCAAGTCATGGGGCACCGTGCGATAGATCTGGTACTCGATGGCCGGGTCGATCAGCAGCCTGAGCTTGTCTGCGTCATCCGCGAGCCCGAAGCGCACATAGTCGCGCAGCGCCTCGGGTGCGAAATGGCGGAACAGCGGCTTGCCGCGGAAATGCTTCTCTGCCTCGGCGAGGCTCGCCCATTCGGCGCGGCGCTCGCGCGTGGCGCCCGCGGGGGTCACGCGATCGACGATGCCGAAGGTCTTGGTCGCCCCGAGCAGGCGTCCCTTGATCGCACCGATGATTGGCGCATCCAGGAGGATGATCGAGGCGAACAGGTCCGGCCGGGCCACCGCCGCCATGAAAGTGAGGTACCCGCCAAGCGAATGCCCCACACCGATCACGGGCTGGCTCGAGTTCCCTCGGTGCGCCTTTTCGACCTGCTCGATGACCTGCCGCACGAGGTGCGGCCAGCCCTCGGTCGGCGGGTGGCGCGCGTCCATGCCGAGCGCGGTGATCGTGCTGACCCGAAACGTGGGCTCAAGGAGCCCGAGCATGCTGCGATAGACAGGCGCGGGGAAGCCGTTGGCATGCGAAAAGTGGAGCACCGGGCGGCGCATGCGCGGGGAGTCTATCTATAATGCGCGCCCATGTCGCCGCCCTTGTCGCGCCACACGCCCCTGGCGGATCGTGCTTCTCTCGGTGATCGGATGTACTGCGGGCGCGCTCCCTTTGAATCCCTTTGTCTCTACCGGCATCCCGAAAAGGGCGGGTTCTGGAAATGGTCCATCGTGATGTAAAATCACGGGTTTCCCTTGCAATTCACTGGGGTACCTTCGACCTCACGGACGAAAGCCTGTACGAACCGCCGAAGGTACTTGCGGCGGAAGCAGCAAAAGCCGGGCTCGCGCCGGGTGCATTCTTCGTGCTGAAGCACGGGGAGACCCGCAGGCTGCGCAGTGACCAGGGCGGGCAGTAGAGCCAGCATCTTGCAGTACCGCCCGCAAGGCGGGCCGGACCTCATTCACCCTATTTCAGCTTCTCAACAGGAACGCAACATCATGGCCAGGCAGAAAGAGCTCAAGCTCTACCGCAACATCGGGATCATCGCCCACATCGACGCGGGCAAGACCACCACCACGGAGCGCGTGCTCTACTACACCGGCAAGAAGCACCAGATCATCGACGTCCACGACACCAAGGACGGCAAGACCAGCACCACCACCGACTACCTCGAGCAGGAAAAAAAGCGCGGCATCACGATCCAGTCGGCCGCCGTTTCCACCGAGTGGAAAGGCCACCAGATCAACGTGATCGACACCCCCGGGCACGTCGACTTCACGATTGAAGTGAACCGGTCGTTACGCGTGCTCGACGGCGCGGTCGTCGTGTTCGACGGCGTGGCGGGCGTGGAGCCGCAGACCGAAACCAACTGGCGCCTCGCGAACCAGTACAACGTGCCGCGCATGTGCTACATCAACAAGATGGACCGCATGGGGGCCAACTTCGAGAAGTCCATCACCGGCATCAAGGAGCGCCTCGGCGCCACCGTCGTGCTCTGCCAGATCCCCATCGGCAGCCATGACGAATTCAAGGGCATGGTCGACCTCATCGCCGGCTGCGGCTACGTGTGGAAGGAAGAGGACAAGGATTCCCCGTGGGAGACGATCCCCATCGAGGAGATAAAAGGCCGCTTCAAGTTCTCCAGCACGCGCGACAACCAGTGGATGGACGACCTCCTCGACCTGCGCCGCGAAGCCCTCGAAACCGCGCTTGCGATGGACGACGACGCTTTCATGGAATTCGTCGAGACCGGCAAGTTCGACGTCGCCAAGGTCAAGGAATGCATCCGCAAAGGCACCGTGACCGGCAAGCTGGTGCCGGTGTTCTGCGGCTCGTCGTTCAAGAACAAGGGCGTGCAGCAGTTGCTGGACGGCGTCGTGGACTACATGCCCTACCCCGGCGAGAACGGCGGCATCTCCCTGGTCGACCCCGACGGCAAGGTCATCGGCGAGCAGCAAGTCACCGACGACGCGCCGGCCCGCGCGCTTGCGTTCAAGGTCATCAACGACCAGTTCGGCACGCTCACCTTCGTGCGCGTCTATTCGGGCGTGATCAAGAAGGGCGACACCCTGATCAACGTGACGCGCGACAAGAAAGAGCGCATCGGGCGGATCGTCGAGGTGCAGGCCAACGTGACCAAGGACATCGACGAAGCCCGCGCCGGCGACATCTGCGCGTTCGTCTCGATGAAGGACACCGAGACGGGCGATTCGCTCTCCGATCCCGTCCATCCGGCGCTGCTCGAACGCATGCGCTTCCCGGATCCCGTGATCAGCGTCTCGGTCGAGCCCAAGACGCGCGCCGACATCGACAAGATGTCCACCGCGCTGTACAAGATGGTCAAGGCCGACCCGTCGCTGCGCCTCTCGGTCGACCAGGAGACCGGGCAGACCGTGCTCAAGGGCATGGGCGAGCTGCACCTCGAGATCACCATCGACCGCATGCGCACCGAACTCGGGGTGGAAGCCGTGATGGGCAAGCCCAAGGTCAGCTTCCGCGAGGCCTTCGGCACCGCGATCGAGCACATTTACACCCACAAGAAGCAGTCGGGCGGCTCCGGGCAGTTCGCCGAGGTCAAGATGGTCTTCGAGCCGCTCCCCTATGGCAGCGGCGTGGAGTGGTCCGACGAGGTAACCGGCGGGCGCATCCCGCGCGAGTTCATCCCGGCCGTGCAGCACGCGATCATGACCGAGAGCAAGAAAGGCCAGATCGCGGGCTACGAAGTCGTCGACTTCAAGGCGCGCCTCCTCGATGGCAAGTACCACGACGTCGACTCGTCCGCGCTCGCGTTCGAAATCGCCGGCCGCTCATGCTTTCGTGAGTCCCACAGGGCGAGCCGTCCCAAGCTGCTCGAGCCGATCATGGGCGTCGAAGTCGTGACCGAAGCCGATTACCTCGGCGACGTGATCGGCGACATGAACCGCCGTCGCGGCCAGGTCACCGACCAGGGCCAGAAGGGTCCGAGCGCGTTCATTCAGGGCTTCGTGCCGCTGGCGGAAATGTTCGGGTACATCAACTTCCTGCGCTCGGCCACCAGCGGCCGCGGCACCTTCACCATGGAATTCGCCCACTACGCCGAAGTGCCGGCGGGGCTGGTGGACAAGTTGATGGAGAAGGAAGCGAAGTAGCGTTGCCTGAAGGGGGAGGTCCGAGGAGGGGGCCTGCCCCCTCTTCGATTACTCACACGTACTCTGAGGCAGCCGAGTCGGCGTCGATCGGCTTGCCGGCGAGGTAGCCCTGGATCATGTCGCAGCGGGCGCTTTGCAGGAACTCGAGCTGGGCCTCGGTCTCCACGCCCTCGGCCACCACGCGCAAGGAGAGCGCATGCGCGAGGCTGATGATCGCGGTCACGATGGCGTTGTGGTCGCGGCTCATCGGCACGTCGGTGATGAAGGACTTGTCGATCTTGAGCTTGTCCACCGGGAAGCGCTTGAGGTAGGCGAGGCTCGAGTAGCCGGTGCCGAAGTCGTCGATCGCAAGCGACACGCCGAGCTCCTTCAGTTTCTTCAGCATGCCGAGCGTTGCGTCGGTCTGCTTCATGACCGTCGACTCGGTGATCTCCAGTTCCAGCATCTCGGCCGGCAGGCCGGTTTCCTCGAGCGTGCGGGCGACCAGCTCGACCAGCTTGGGGTCGTTGAACTGGCGCGCCGAGATGTTGACCGCCACCGGCATGCGCTTTTCGACACCGATCTTCCTGGCCCAGGTGCAGGCATCGAAGAGCGCCTGCTCGCCGATCTTGAGGATGAGCCCCGTGTCCTCGGCGAGCTGGATGAACTCCATGGGTGAAACGAGGCCGCGCGTCGGGTGCTTCCAGCGCAGCAGCGCTTCGTGCATCACCGTGCAGCCGGTCTTCAGTTCCGAGATCGGCTGGTAGTACACGACGAGCTCGTTCTTCAGCACCGCGCGGCGCAGGTCGTTCTCCAGCGTGAGCCGGCGGCTGGCCGCCAGGTTCATCTGGTCGGTGAAGAACTGGTAGTTGCTGCGGCCCATCTCCTTGGCGTGGTACATCGCCGCGTCCGCATTGCGGATCAGGGTTTCCGCGTCGCTGCCGTCCTCGGGGAACACGCTGATGCCGATGGAAGGCGTCACCGTGATCTCGCGGCCTTCGAGCGTGATCGGCTCGGAGAGCGTCTCGATGATCTTCTGCGCGACCTGCGCGGCGTCCGCGCCGCGCGTGATCTCGGGCAGCACCACGACGAACTCGTCGCCACCGATGCGGCAGACCGTGTCGCCCACGCGCAGCTGGTTGACCAGCCGCTGCGCGACTTCCTGCAGCAGGTGGTCGCCGACCGCGTGGCCGAGCGAGTCGTTGATGGTCTTGAAGCGGTCGAGGTCGATGAACATCGACGCGGTCTGCTTGCGGTTGCGATAGCTGAGCGCAAGCGCCTGCGTGAGGCGGTCTTCGAGGATCCGCCGGTTCGGCAGGCCCGTGAGCGCATCGTGGTCGGCCAGGTGCTTGGCGCGGCTCTCGGCCTGCTTTCGCTCGGCGATCTCGGCTTCGAGGCGCGTGTTCGCCGATTGGAGGGCCGCGGTGCGCTCGGCCACGAGCTTTTCGAGCGACTCCAGCGTCGCGCGCTCGGCCGACACGTCGTCGAAGCTCCAGATCCATTCCTGGTCGTCGCCCGCGCCTGAATCGATGCGCCGGCCGACGGTGCGGCAAATGAACGTCGAGCCGTCGGCGCGCTTGAAGCGCACTTCGTCCACGTGCGTCCCGCCGGGGGGTGTGTTCTCGTAGGCCGCGCGCCCGGCGCGCTCCCAGTCGGCACCTTCGGCGAAGAGCACTTCGCTCGACTCGCCCAGCAGCGTGCCCGGCTCCCAGCCGGTCATCTGCTCGAGATAGCGGTTGGAGCGCTGGATCACGCGGTTTCGCACGAAGGCGATGCCCACGGTGGCGTTCTGCAGGATCAGCTCCTGCTCCTGGGCGAGCTGGCGGATGCGGTCGCCCGCGGCCTTGTCCGCGGTCACGTCCTCGAACAGCCACACCGAGCCCTGCGCGGGGTCGCCCGGCTGCACCGCGCGGCCGGAGAGGAAGCACCAGAACTCGGTGCCGTCGAGCTTCTTCATGCGCAGCTCGCGCCCGAGCGTCGAGCCGCTCCACACCTCGTCATAGAGCTGGTTGCCGGAATCGAAATCCTTGTCGGTCAGGTACAGCTTGTGCGTGGGCTGGTTGAGCAGCGCGCCTGGCTCGTAGCCGAAGATCTCCTCGAAGCGCCGGTTGCAGCGCACGACCTTGCGGTCCTTGAGGAACGCGATGCCGATCAGCGCATTCTCGAGGATCGCGTTCTGCTCCTTGAGCAGGCGCTGAACGTCCTCGTCGGCGCGCTTTCTTTCGGAGATGTCCTCGAAAAGCCACACGTAGCCCTTGGCCGGCTCGCCGGGCTCCACCGCGCGGCCGGTCATGCGGCACCAGAAGCCCGAGCCGTCCTTCCTTTTGAGCCATTGCTCGCGCGCATGCGTGCCGCCGGAGTCGATCTCGACATAGCTGTTCGCGCCGCGGTCGAACTCCTCCTGCGTGAAATACATGTTGCGCGTCAGGCTGTGGACGCCCTCTCCGGCGGTCATGCCGAACAGCTCCTCGAAGCGCCGGTTGCAGCGCAGGACCTTGCGATCGCGCACGATCGTGATGCCCACCACCACGTTGTTGAGGAGCGCCTGCTGCTCGAGCACCAGCCGCTCCATCTCCTCGTCGGCGCGCTTCTGGTCGGTGATGTCCTCCGTCAGCCAGACCGCGCCCCGCGCCGGGTCGGTCGCGTCCGCCGCGCGGCCGGTGATGCGCCCCCAGAACATCGAGCCGTCCTTGCGCAGCATCTGCGCGCGCAACGAGAACGATTGGCCCCGGCCGAGCTGCTGCTCGTAGGCCTGGCCGACCGAATGGAAGTCGTCCTCGTGCGCGTACAGCATCACGGTCGGCTGGCCGGAGAGCTCGCCGGGAGCGTAGCCGTACATCTCCTCGAACCGGCGTGTGCAGCGCATGATGCGGCGGTCCTTCACGAACAGGATGCCCGCCGAAACCGTCTCGAGGATCGCTTCCTGCTCGCGCAGCAGCCGGTTCACCTCATCCGAGGCGCGCTTCTTCTCGGTGATGTCGTCGACGATCCAGACCGTGCCCTGGCGCGGGTGCTCGGGGTTGATGGTCTTCGCGATCATGCGCGCGAGGAAGGTCGAGCCGTCCTTCCTCTTCATCTCCCACTCGAGGTCGAGCTGCCTGGCGGCCGAGAGGACCGGCACCGCGATCGAGCCGAGCGCCGCATAGGATTCGTGGCTCGGGTACACGCACTCGCCCGGCTGGCCGATGAGCTCGTTGGGCTCCCAGCCGAAGATCTCGGCGAACTTCGGGTTGCACAGGAAGAACTTGCGGTCGCGCGTGAAGGCGATGCCGATCGAGGCATTGGCCAGCGCCGCCTCGTACTCGAGCAGCGTGTAGCGCGTGCGGCCGGCGAAGCCCGCGGCGGTCGAGTCCGGGCGCACTGCCGGTTCGCCTATCGTGTCCGCGCGGGGAATGCTCATCGGGTCGCTGCCGCGCTCGCTCACTTCAGCGCGCGCTTTCGGCCGCGGCCGCAAGCGCGTTGAAATCGGCGGCAAAGCCGCGCAGGCGCTTGACCGCGCGTCCGCGCTGCTCGGGCGTCAACGTTTTGTCGAGGTCGATCAACATGCCGTAGTACTCCTGCAGGTTGGCCTTGCGCAGGGACTCGTACGCCGGATCGCGGTGCTGGTCCCACGCCTCGGCCCACGGCACGAGGCGCTTGCGCGCTTCCTTGCCTTTGATCATGGCGAGCAGCTCGCGCTGCAACCGCCGGCGTTCGCGGTCGCGCAGCTGGTCGTCCAGCGGCGCCCGCCTGGTATAGAGGCCGATGCGTTCGATCTGCGCGTCGGTCAGCGAGCCGAACCAGTCCTCCATGCGGTCGATGTTGCGTTTCACCCGCCGCGCGCGCCTTTCTTCCGGCGCCTCGCGCAAACCGAATTCCTTGGCGTAATCGCTGTTCTCCTTTTCCAGGCGCTCCAGGAAACGCTCGATCTGTGCCGGGGCCAACCCATCGAGCAGGTCGCCGATTTCCCCCGTCCCGGCCCGCAGGCTTTGGCGCAGGTAGGTTTGAAACGAATCGTAACCCCAAACCAGATCGGCTTGTGAGAGACCCCGGGCGAGGCGGTCGGCCATTTGGTTTGCGAAAACCGCATAGCGTGGCAGCTCGGTTTTGCGATGCCAGCCCAGGAAACGCTGCACGCGGCGCTCGAACTCGACCTTGGTATCGCCTTCGAAGTCGAAATAGCGGGACGCGCGCCATTGAAGCAGCGTGTCAGCGTTGTTGTAGCCCAGCTGGACCGCTGTGCATCCCGACAGGGCCAGGACGAATGCCAGCGCGACCCACGCGAGCAGCCGTGTCCCAGTCCGGTGCAAGGCCATCACCAATAGTTCTCCACGGTGATCTGGCCCGGGTTGCGGCGCCGGTGCTTCTTCATGCCGCGGATTGCGAGGATCGCAATCGCGTCCTTCACCATTTCGGGATTGCCGCACAGCATGACCTGGGAACTGTCGGCCGAAAGCCCGCAGCCGGCGGCCGCTTCCAGCGATCCGTCGGCGATCAGCGCGGGAATGCGGCCGCGGAGGACGCCGCCCTCGTCGCGGCTGGTGATTCGAACCACGCGCAATTCCGCGCGGGCTTGCGCGAGGGCGTCAAGCGCTCCGCAGTAAGCGAGTTCGCTCGCATGCCGGGCCGCATAGACGAGCACCACGCGCCGATAGCGTTTCCACGGAGGATCGGTGCGCAGGATCGAAAGGAACGGGCCCACGCCTGTGCCGGTCGCGATCATCCACAGGGTTTGCGCTTCCGGCACTTCGGAGAGCACGAGGAACCCCGCGGCGCTTGGGGCGAGCAGCACCTTGTCGCCGCGATCGAGCATTGCGAGCCGCGGCGAGAGCGGACCCGCATCGACGATGGCGTAGAAGAATTCGAGGGGCGAGGTGCCGGGCGCATTGACGAACGAGTACGGCCGCGCGACGCGCTCGCCTCCGATGTCGAGGGCCAGCTTGCCGAACTGCCCGGCCTCGAATCGCACCACCGACGCGCCGCCCGGGGGCGCGACCCGCAGGCTCAGCAGGCGCGGAGTCCAGCGCGTCTGCGCGGCGACCGTCGCTTCGAGCCAGGTCGTCATGCGCCGAAAAACGCGCCCGGGTTCATGCGGCCTGGCTCACTTGACCCGCGTGAGGTGGGCGGCGCGTTGCGAAAGCTCGTTGGCGGGCGTCTCGTAGGGCTCGAAAGTAATGTCCTCGGCCCGGCTCCCGAGGAGCGAGATCGAGCCGCGGCGGCGATTGTTGCCGGTGTCGCTGAACTCGAAACCGTAGGCGCGCGCGAACCGCAGGCGGCCTTCGGTGTTGCGCGAAAGGCGCAGTCGCGTGACCGAGACCGTGTCATCCAGCAAGAGCAGGTCATACCGCTCGCAGGCTGCGCGTCCGGCCAGCAGCGCGGCTTCCCGGGCGCGCAGGCTATCGACCCAGAAGGCGGTTCCGGCGGCAAGCAAAACGAGGGCGATGGCTTCGAGCATGAGGTGCGGATTATAGCCGCCCGCCCTGACCGGAATCCCTTGAATCCGCTCTGGAATTCGCGTTTCAGCGCGCCTGTGCGGACTACTGCGCAGACGGGCTCGGAAAGGCCTGGTTGATGGCTTCGATGTCGGCGACGACTTCGGGCGAAAGCTCGACCGCGAAATGCCTGAGCGACTCTTCGAGTTGCGGCACGCTGGTCGCCCCGACGATCGTCGATGCGGTGAAGAACCGGCTGCGCACGAACGCAAGCGCCATCGCCGCCAAGGTCAGCCCATGCTTCTTCGCCACCTTGGCGTACTCCTCCACCGCGGCCACCGCGCGCGGCCGCATATAGCGCTCGCCGAAAGGCTTGAGCTTGACCATGCGCGCCCCTGGGGGCATCGCACCGCCGAGATACTTGCCGGTGAGCTGGCCCATGGCTAACGGGCTGTACGCAAGCAGCGGCACGTTCAGGTGACGGCTGGCCTCGGCCGGATCCCCGTCGAACATGCGCGAGAGCAGGCTGTAGCCGTTTTGAGTCGAGACCGGCGCGGGCAGGTTGTTCGACCTGGCCACGCGCACGAACTCACACAAGCCGTACGCGGTCTCGTTCGACAGGCCGTACGCGCGGATCTTGCCTGCCTTGATCGCCGCCGCCATGCCCTCGACCTGCTCCAGGATCGACGTGGTCTCGCGCTCCTTCGACGGATCGTATTGCCACGTGCCGAACCCCGGCACGTAACGCTCGGGCCAGTGGATCTGGTAAAGGTCGATGTAGTCCGTCCGCAGGCGCTCGAGGCTATCGTCGATCGCCCAGGGAATCGTCTTCTTCGACACGTGCGTCTCGCCGTTGCGGATCCATTCGCGGCGCCCGGGCCCGGCGATCTTGGAGGCGAGCACGATGCGCTCGCGCTTGCCGCGGTTCTTGCCGAGCCACGAGCCGACGATGGTTTCGGTGCGGCCCTGCGTCTCTTTCCTCGGCGGCACCGGGTACATCTCCGCGGTGTCGATGAAGTTGATGCCGTTGGCCAGCGCCCATTCGATCTGCTCGTGGCCTTCGCTTTCGGTGTTCTGCTCGCCCCAGGTCATCGTGCCGAGGCTGAACTCGGTGACTTCGAGCGCGCTGTCGGAGAGGCGGTTCTTTTTCATGCGACTTCCTATTTGATTTCCGCGGCGTCACGGCGGCGGTAGAGCAGGATCGGGAACGAGGTGAACTTGCGCGCGATGCCGTGCGCGGGAAAAGGATCGAGCGGCGTGAAAGGCATCGGCAGGTCGGCCACTTTCGCGCCGAGGATCGCTTTCGCGAGCTGGGTTCCGATCGACGTGGCCAGCGCAACGCCCCGCCCGTTGCAGCCGACGAACGCGAGCACGCCCGGCGCGAGTTCATGGCAATGCGGCAGCTTGTCCCACGTGATGCCGACGTTGCCGTGCCACACATACTCGAAATTCGGGCGCCCCAGCTGCGGGAATACTTTGCGGACGCGCTCGGCCGCGCGCGCGGGCGAGCGATCCCGCCAGCCCAGCGGCACCGCGAGCGCCGCGCCGGTGACCAGGCGCCCGTGCGCATCCCAGCGGAAAAAATGCAGGTCGCCCTGCGAGTCCGAACTGGCATGGTTCTCGGGCAGCACCGTTGCGCGCACCGCGTCGGGATACACCTGCGTTGCCATCTGGTAACTGCGCACCGGGAATACGGTCTGCATGAGCTTGGGCCACAGCGAGGACGAGAACGCATCGCCGTAGGCATGCGTGGCGATCACGACCTTGTCCGCGCGCACGCTGCCGCGCGCCGTCGTCACTTTCCATGCAGTGCCCACGCGCTCGACCGACTGCACCGGGCTTTGCGTATGCACGATCGCGCCGGCCTCGATCGCCGCGCGCGCAAGGCCGCGCACATAGGCGAGCGGGTTCAGGTGGCCACCGGTCGCGTTCTCCCAGCCGCCATGCCAGAACTTCGAGCCCGTGATCGACTCGACGCCTTTCGCGTCGAGCAATTCCACAGGCGCGCCGCGGCGGCCCCAGGCCTTGACGCGCTTCTCCGCGAGCTTCATGCGGCCGGGCGTGTGCACCGGCTGCACCCAGCCGTTCTGCACCGCCTCGCACTCGATCCTGTGGCGGCGAATGAGGTCGAAGGTGAACTTCGCCGAGTCGGCGACGAGCTGCACGAGCTGCTCGCCCTTGGCCGCGCCGCCGGCTTCGGGCGCGATGTTCTTCGGCACGTCGTCCGGGTCCATGCGCGAGAGCGTCGGGATCACCTGGCCGTTGTTGCGTCCCGAGGCGCCGAAGCCGATCACGTCCGCTTCGAGCACGACCGCCTTCGCGCCGCCCTGCGCGACCGCCAGCGCGCAAGACAGGCCCGTGTACCCGCCGCCGATGATCGCGACGTCCGCGCGCACGTCACTTTCGAGGGCGTGAGTGGCAGGTGGCGAAGGCGCCGTAGAGGCCCACAGCGAATGCAGGAAGACGGGATCGGGCATGGAGGGGCGATTCTAGCCCAACCCGGAGATGTACCGGTACCGATACACAAACTGACAGGAGACTAAGTCAGGGAGCGGGTCTTGGAAACTGAAAGTTTTGAATTAGGCG